>CAYPQX010000163.1:0-46741 GCA_964412975.1 uncultured Steroidobacteraceae bacterium | reverse complement strand
TATCCCCCCATCGTTCGTCGGGCCCGTTCCCCTTGCGCTGGTCACGCTGCCCGTCCCCTCCTATCTTTTCTCTGCAACGATCTCGAGCACCATCGGGGTGATGAGCAGCGTCGCGGACTTCTGTTCCGCGCCCGTGAATTCGCTCCGCACGGCATCCGCCCAGGCCTGCTCGATGTGGCCAAGTTCGAGCTGGTGCCTCAGGTGAATGTCGATGAACGAGGCAGGCCATTGCCACATTGCATCGCCGGGCCGCACGCAGAACACGCGCGGGATCGCGTCGCGGATGGAGAATCCGCGCTCCTGCAGGAGCGACACTACGGCCGGCGCAATGTTGGGCTCGCCGCCCGCTGCGCGCCAGCCCTGTTCGACCTGGCTCACGAACCCCTGCATGTATCGCCCAGCGGTCGAGATGCGCAGGCTGTCGTACTGGATGTACTCGTGGAAGATCGCGACTCCGCCCGGGCGGATCGCGGCGGCAATCTTGTCGAGGAGGAGCGACGGCGAGTTGACGAAGCAGGCGACCCAACGGCACCAGCTCGCGTCGAAGAGGCCTGCAGGCAACGGATCCGCCATCAGGTCGAGCTCGTGAAAGCGGACGTTTTCGAATCCGTGTTGCGCGAGCATGTCGCAGCCCGCTTCGACGAAGCGGCGCGAGCGCTCGACGGCCACGACCTGCCCCCCGGGTCCGACGATCTCCGCGAGATCCGCGGCTGCATAGCCGGGCCCCGCGCCGACGTCGAGGACGCGCGATGCCGGCCCGATGCCGGCCCGGCGCCAGCATTCCAGCACGGTCGGCCGCCAGACGCGGTGCTGCAGCCCGAGGCGCGCGAGTTCCTCGTCGTGGGTCCCGAGAAAATAGTCGCGCTCAGTCGACATCGGCGGGCTCCGGGCGGCAGGACTTGCAGCTCCACAGGTGCGCTTCGATCGCGGTCATCGCCGGGTCGGTCCCGGCGAGCCAGCTGCTTGCTGTCATGGGCGCCGCAAGATCGGGGTCCAGTTCCGGCACTTTCACGCGGAACGCATCGCCGTAGCAACCCGGTTCCTGCGCACAACCGCCCACCAGATCCCACAGGCCATCGGTGACCTGGACGCAGTAGCCCGATTCCGGCAGGCAGACCGACTTTCCTTCCGACCAGAATCGAAGGCGGTCGCCGACCGGCTCGCCGACGATCAGCACGCGATCGGCCGCGGACTGCTGCACGAATGCCGCGGCGATGATACCGGCGGAAAACGTGAGCCGCGACACGATCACATAGATTCGTCCCGGCACGGCCGCGGCGAGGTCGTTGAAGAATGCGACCGTCGGATCGATGTTGCCGCCGCCGTCGAAACGAAGATCGACGATCAGGTTTTCGGGCTTTGTGTCCGCGAGGCGAGCGCGGGCCGCGCGGAGAAAATCCTCGATCGGCTCGGCGTCGGTTCCATAATGCGAGCGGAATTGCAGGTAGCTCGCGCCGATCGCGGGAAGGTCCACGACCCGGAACAGGCGGTCCGGATCCTGCAGGTACAGGGGTTCGTCCGCACGCGCCGGCAGGCCGGTCCAGCCGAACTGCGTCTCGTTGCCATAAGGCGCCCCCGACAGCAGGCGGCCGGGCGCGGCGCCCTGCGGCGCGGCATCGCGCGGCAGCATCTCGATCTCGCGCGTCGCTTTCGTGCTGTCCCGCAACACGAGCGACAACGTCATTCGATCGGGCAACCCGGAGAGGCCGAGCGCCCGCAGCAATTCCGCGCGCTCGAGATACATCGCCAAGTTCCAGCGGCGGTAGTCGTCGATCCCGCCGGAGAACGGGCGCAGCCGCTCGAACAGTTCGCCGACGGTATGGCCGTCGATCGCCGTCACCCGCGCGCCCAGGAGATCCTGGTGCTGGGGCGCCGCGCGCGCGATGACGAGCGCATCCGGAAACCAGAAGAAACGCAAGGGCGCGCGCTTCGGCAGCCAGGCGCCGTCGCCCGGATGCCAGGAATCGTGGCCATTGTCCGCAAGCGCCGCCGTCCGTGCGACGGCGACCAGGAACTGCGCATTCGTGAGTTCGGCAGCGCGGGCTTCGAGCGACGCGATGTATTCGAGCGCGTCGCGTCGCGTGCTGTCGCTGAAGGCGCGGCCCACGCGAACGTAGCTGTCCCGGAGGATTGTGAGGTCAGCCCGGCGCGCCCCGATGGTTGCTGCATCGTCTGCCGCGAAGGTGGCGGCAGCGAAGAGCGCGCAGGCCAAGGCTGCCGCACGCCGGACTCCGCCCGCGTGGTGGATACCCGTCATTCAGCCAGCAGTACGCCCGAGCCTCCCAGCTCCGCAGGCACGTCCTTCTGCTTCGGGAGTCCGTCGTGGACATGGAGCACGGTTTCTTCGTAAAAGACGTGGAGCCCGGGCTTGAAGGGGAGTTGAGGCAGGATCGCGGCATAGACGTCAGTCAGTCCCATGGCGGGATGTTCGGTCAGGAGGTGGCCGCCGCAGGTCTTGCACCATTTACGGATGCTCCTCGGTGTCTTCGCGAAGCTGTCGATATTGTCCGCGCCTTTCGTGATCCTCACTGCCTCGGGTTTCCACAACGTAAATGCGTTGACAGGACCGGCAGACCAGTGCCGACACGACTCGCAGTGGCAATAGCCCATCGCCGCCGGTTCGCCGGTGGCGGTCACCTCGACCGCACCGCAGAAGCAGCTGCCCTTGAATGCATCTTCGTCAGCCATCGTGAACTCCTCAGGTCGTACTGCGAAGCGTAGTGCCGTGTTTCAGGTAGTGATTCATCCGGGATTCCCACTCGCGCATGAACTGCACGTAGTACTCGGCGGTGAACGAGGCGATGAACGTGTCGCCTTCCGGGCCGAGGCTCGTGTGGCTGTAGGTGATTTCGGCTTCGCTGCCCGGCTTCGCGGGGCGGACCCGGATCGTCAGCTTGCAGGCCGTGACGCCGGGCGTGATCTTGATCATCTCGACGAATCCGCGCGCGGGATCGTGCCGCGTGATGAACCAGATCGAATCGGCCACCCTGGCGTCGGTGATGAACACGCAGTCCTGCTCCGCGACGCCGGACTGGGTCAGAACGAGGATGGGGTTCCAGCCGTCGATCCAGTCCGCCTCGCGCACCGGGCACAGGAGCGGAAACACCTTGGAGACCGAGGCGGCCAGGCGTTGCTTGTAGGTGCGGGTGACACGATTGGGGGCGCGGATGTTCATGCTTGCACCACCCTCCCACTACTGACCGGGTGATTGTAGCCGCCGTTCATGGCGCACAAAAGCAAGCCGATGCCGCAAATTGATCACCCCGCCGCATACTCAATCACCATACTCAACAGTATGCGCCGGGCAGGGCGGCCACAGGAGGGTGAGCATGGATGACAAGAAGGCTGTGGCCTCCGCAGGCCGCCGGCCCAATGCCCGCGAAGCCAAGCGTGCCGTGCGCGCCGCACATGCGGGCCAGTCGGTTCCGTACATCACCCGCAAGATTCCCTTCTACGAGGTGCTGGGCGAAGAGGGCCTCGCCCTGATCGAGAAGAATGCCGACACGATCCTCGAGGAGATCGGCATCGAGTTCCGCGAAGACCCGGAGGCGCTCGCGATCTGGAAAGCCGCGGGTGCAGACGTGCAGGGCGAAAGGGTGCGCATGCCGCGGGGCATGTGCCGCGAACTCATCCAGGCAACCGCGCCGCGTGAATTTACGCAGTACGCTCGGAACCCGGCGCGCAACGTTCTGATCGGGGGCCCGAACACCGTGTTCGCTCCCGCCTATGGTTCGCCCTTCATCCACAACCTCGACGAGGGGCGGCGCTATGCGCGCATCGAGGATTTCCGCAACTTCGTGAAGCTCGCCTACCAGTCCAAGTCGCTGCACCATTCCGGCGGGACGATCTGCGAGCCCGTGGACCTGCCGGTCAACAAGCGCCACTTCGACATGGTGTACAGCCATATGAAGTACAGCGATAAGCCGTTCATGGGTTCCGTGACGCACCCGGACCGCGCGCGCGACACGATCGAGATGGCGAAGATCCTGTTCGGCGATGCATACATCGATCCTGTGACCGGCCGGCCGAACACCGTGATCGTGAGTCTCATCAACGTGAACTCGCCGATGACCTACGATGCGACGATGCTCGGCGCGCTCAAGGTCTACGCGCGCGCGAACCAGGCCTGCATCGTGACGCCCTTCATCCTCGCGGGCGCGATGTCGCCAGTCACCGTGGCGGGCACCGCGACGCAGACGCTCGCCGAGGCGCTCGCCGGCATGGCGTTCATCCAGCTCCTGAACCCGGGTGCACCCATGGTGCTCGGCAGCTTTGCGTCGTCGCTGTCGATGCAATCCGGCGCGCCGACCTTCGGCACGCCGGAGCCCGCGCTCGTGCTCTACATCATGGCGGCGCTGGCGCGCAGGCTCGGCGTCCCGTTTCGTTCCGGCGGCGGCCTCTGCGCGGCGAAGATCCCGGACGCCCAGGCCGCCTTCGAGTCGGCGCAGACGCTATTGCCCACCTGCCTGGCCGGCGTCAACTTCGTGCTGCACGTCGCCGGCTGGCTCGAGGGCGGGCTCGCCATGGGCTACGAGAAATTCGTCATGGACGCGGACCAGGCCGGGATGATGCACACGCTGCTCGCGGGCGTGGACTTGTCGGACAACGGCCAGGCCCTCGATGCCATCCGCGAGGTCGGGCCCGGCAAGCACTTCCTCGGCTGTGCGCACACGCTTGCGAATTTCGAGACGGCGTTCTACCGCTCGCCGCTTGCCGACAACAACAGCTTCGAGCAATGGGAAGCGGAAGGCGGTCGGGACATGGCGAAGCGCGCGAATGAGCTGTGGAAGAAGCAGCTTGCGGAATACGTCGCGCCGCCCCTTGACCCGGCGATCGATGAGGCGCTCCTCGATTACATGAATCGGCGCAAGGCGTCGTTCCCGGATTCGAACGTGTGAAAGAAAAGGGGCGCCACGAGGCGCCCCTTCTGCTTGGTCTTCCGGCCCGGGCTCAGAAGTCCTGCTTGAACCGAATCCCGAACGTGCGCGGCCGGCTCCGGACGCCATAGGTCTGGCTGCCGCAGACCTGCGGGCTGCAGTTGCTCGTCACGTAGAGCGGCGAATCCTCATCCGTGGCGTTCGACACGAACAGCTCGACCGCGTACTTGTCGTTCTCGAGGCCGAAGGCGAGGTCGAGGAAAGTGCTGGCCGGGATATCACCATAGACGGCGAGGTCGGCCTGATCCAGGATCGACGTGCGGTCTGTCTGGTACACGAGCGCACCCTGCGTGAACGCGTCGAAATTGTTCAACGGGAATGAATAGCGCGCGACCAGGTTGCCCTTGAAGTCGGGCGTCAGCGGCAAGGGCGTCCCGGCCGGCGCCTTGACGTTGACGCAGTTGCCGACGTCGTCGAAGTCGCAGTAGTCGTCCTTGAGCTCGCTGTCGTAGTAGGCGGCCGCGAGACTCAGGCGGAAGTTGTCGATCGGCAGCCAGTCGAACTGCGCCTCGACGCCCTGGATCTCGGCCTTCGGGCCGTTGGCGACCTGCGTGATGCCGTTGGCGCCCTGGAAAGAAATCTGGATGTCGTCCCATTCTTCCAGGAAGACGGCGCCGTTGAACTGCAGGCGATCGTCCGCGAAACGGGTCTTCCAGCCGATCTCGTAGTTGGTCAGGAAGTCCGAGACATACTCGCCGGCGAACGGGTTGCGATTGATGCCTCCGGGCCGGTAGCCCTCGGACCAGGTCGCGTAGAGCAGGGCGGTGTCGCTCGCCTTCCAGGAAAGGTTTACGCGCTGGACGCTGTCGCTCTCCTTCTTGGTCTTGTCCACGTTCACGCAGGGCGCATCCTTGCGATCGGCCTGCGAGGCGCAGCGCCACTCGCCGTTGCGTGACCAGAACTGGCCGGTCGGCTCGAAGGCGCCGTCGCCGCCGTTTGCCGGGTCGCCGGGCTCGCCTAGAGCGCCGTCCGAGCCGGGCGGGAAACTCGGGCTGAAGCCGAGGCCGAAGCCGAAAAAGCCCTTGACGTGCACTTCAGGCTCGAAATAACGCGCGCCGAGCGACAGCTCGAACCTGTCCGTGAGGTCAAAGGCGACGGTGGCGAACACCGCCTGGTCGCGGTCGGTGCGGTCCATGCTGTTGAGGTACACGTAGTTCGCGAACTGACCTGCGCCGCCCTCCTGGTTGTTCATCTCCCGGACGTCCGCGAGGCCCTCGATGAGGCCGAACGGCTCATAGAAGTCGTGGTATTGCTTCTGGTAGAAGAACCCGAGCAGGCCTCGCACGCGCTTGTCCTGGGGCGTGCTGATGCGCAGCTCGTGGCTGGTCTTGCTGTAGTAGTCCTGTTTTTCGAAGGCGGCATCCGGGTTCAGCTGGTTGCCGTCGTTGTCGAGGAACAGGCGCGCGAAATAGCCGGTCGTGTAAAGGTTGTCGTAGAAGAAAGAGTAATCCGAGTAGTCGAATGCGCCGTCCTGGTCGCGGTCGAGATAATTGCCGGAATACACGACGTCGAGGCCGCCGATCGAGCCCTCGATCGTGAGTCCCGCTTGGTACCACTCGTCGTCCGAGAACTCATCGCGGTACTTTGCGACCGAGTGATCGCCCGTGGCGCCGACGTCCCGGAGATCGTCGCCCCAGGAACCCTCCTGCTCCGCCTTCTGGTACATCAGGCTCGGCGTGACCGCCCAGTTCTCGCCCAGGTTGATGCGCAGCGCCGCGCGCGCGCCGATCGTGTCGATGGTGTTGTAGTTGTCCTCGACGCGGGCCGCGTTGTCTGAGGTGAAATCATCGGCGGGCGTCGACTGGTCGATCGTGTAGGTGCGCGTCGCGGGTTTGTTGTCAATCCAGCCCGCCTGGGTGAGGGACCAGCCCACGAGCCGGAGGGCGGCGTTGTCGCCGATCGGGAGGTTCACGAAGCCCTCCGCGACGTAGCCGATGTCGTCGCCGTCGACCATGTTGGCCTCGAGCGCATAGCCCGCGTCGAAGCCGGACGGGTCCGGCCTGTTGGTGATGATGCGGATGGTGCCGGCCTGGGAGCTCGCGCCGTACAGCGTGCCCTGGGGACCCGCGAGCGCCTCGACGCGGGCGATGTCATAGAGGTGAACGTCCAGGTTGCCCTGCACCGTCGTGATCGGCTGCTCGTCGAGGTACATGCCGACGCTCGGGACCGAGGTCGTCGCCTGGCCGTCGCCGCCGGTCGCGACGCCGCGCATGTACACGGCGCTGTATCCGGCGCCCGTGCCGGCAGTCGGCGTCATCGTGACGCTCGGCAGGAATTGCACGTACTCCTTGAAGTTCTGGACGTTCAGCTCCTCCATCTTTTCCTGGCCGAGGGCGTCGATGCTGATCGGCACGTCCTGCAGGCTTTCCGCGCGTTTCTGCGCGGTGACGATCACTTCGCCGAGGGAGGTGGATTCCTGCGCCATCAGCGAAGGGCTCGAAAGCGCCAGCAGAACAGCTGTCGCTACGGGGGTACGCGCAAGGGGATGCAGGGGACGCTGCTGACGGACAACCGGCATTGTCATTCTCCAGTGGGGGCCCAATGGCAACAGAGACTACGACCAAAGGCGTTACAACGCAAAAAGAAGGGTCTGCGAAGTTGCGCCCGCGCAACTCGGGCCAGGGTCAGGGCAGGGCCGGATAGGCCGGGAGCACGGGGCCGAGGGCCGCCTTGAGCGGACCGAACCACTCATCATAATGGCGCCACTGCTCGATCCCATCCCGGTAAATCGGCTGGCGGACCTGCTCGGAACTGGCGGTCCGCACCGGGCGCTCGTTCTCGAAAAAGCGCAGGCAGGCCGCTTCGAACGGCAGGCCGCAATAATCGAGCACGCGGCGGACTTCCGCTTCCGTGTCCTCGACCAAGCGCTCGTACAGGACGCGGTGGATACGCCCCGGCAGCGCCTGGTCGAAGTGCGCCATGAGGCCGACATAGTCGCGGTAGTAGCGGCCCATGTCCGTGAGGTCGTAGCTGAAGCGCTGGCCGCGGGCGTAGTGCTGCTTGAAGTTCGAAAGGCAGCAGGCGAGAGGGTGCCGGCGCGCGTCGATGATCTTCGCGTTCGGCAGGGCGAGCTGGATCATCGCCACGTGCAGGAAGTTGTTCGGCATCTTGTCGATGAAGTGCGGGCGGTCCGTTTTACGGTGGACGCGGGTGCGCTCGGTATAGCGCTCGCCGAGTTCCCGCAGCGCCTGCGGGCTCATGGCCGCCAGCACATCCGCGTAGGCGCCGATGTCGTCGGATTCCGACTGCAAGCGCAGCTCCCGGGCCAGGGTGATGATCTCGGGCAGCTCGGTTGTGCCCTCGACCGCCGGGTGGCTGGAAAGGATCTGCTCGAGCAGCGTCGAGCCGGACCGTGGCATGCCGACGATGAAGATCGGGTTCCCCGCCGGGCAGCCGCCGCTTGTGCGCGCGGCGAAGAACTCGCGCGTGAAAATGGCTTTCAAGCGCTCGGCGCGCTTCGTGTTGAGGTCCGCGTCGTAGGGATTGCGCGCGCGGTGCAGCGCATTGCCCTTCGCATAGTGCTCGAAGGACGCTGCGTAGTCGCCCGCGTCCTCGTACGCCTTGCCGAGGGCGAAGTGCAGGTGCACCCGGTTCACCTCGTCGACCGCCGTGTTCTCGACGCCGGCCCGCATTGCCGCGAGGTCGGCTTTGGCGAAGCGGAAGGTCTTGAGGTTGGCGAGGCTCCAGTACGCTTCGCCGAAGGCGGGATCGCTTGCGATGGCGCGGCGGTAGGCCGCGACGCTCTCGTCCTGCCGGCCCTCGGTCTTCAGCACGTGGCCGTAGCTGAGCCAGACCTTGGCGTTCGTCGGGTACTCCTCCAGGAGATCCGCGTACATCCGGCTCGAGCGCTCGTACTCACCGACGCGGCTCAGGATCACGGCGGCGAGGTTGCGGTAGCCGGGATTGCGCGGGTCCGTGGCGAGCAGCCGCTCGATCTCAGAGAGGGCGCCCGAGGGGTCGTTCCGCCGGTGCAGGAGCACGGCGAGCTGGTAGCGCGCGGGCATGAAGCCGGGCGCGAGCTCGAGGGCGCGCTCGAGGAGGTTCTTCGCGTCCTCGTCGCGGCCGATGCGCATGGCGACCTCGGCAAGCATGCGGATCGCCGGCACGTCGGTCGGGGCCTCGTGCAGGTGCGCCTTCAGAAGCTGCTCCGCCTGTGGGATGTCGTTGCGGTTCATCGCGATCGCGGCGAGGCGCAGCCGCGGGTTGTCCAGCGATGACTGGGACGGCTTCATCGGACGAAGGCGTGCTTGAGGCGCGCGATGCCGTCGTGGATATCCGCCGGCGTGTAATGCGCAAAGCTGAGGCGCAGGCAGTTCTTCAGCCCCGCCGCCGTGGAGCAGGATGCGCCCGGCATGAAACCGGAGCCGGCCTCGCGAGCCGCTGCCTGGAAATCCCCGGCCTCCATGTGGGCCGGAAGCTCGAGCCAGAAAAAATATCCGCCCTGCGGCTTTTGCCAGGTTGCAATGCCGCCGAGGTGCTTCCGCAATGCCGCGTCCATCGCCTCGGCCCTGGCCGCGTACTGCGAGCGCAGATGCGCGACATAGGTGGCCAGCTGTCCGTCTTCGATCAGCTGGCGAACGAAGTGCGACGTGAAGTGATTGAAGTTGCCGCCACTGACCAGGGCGCCGCTGGCAAGCAGGATGCGCATCAGCTCCGCACTGCCCTGGATCCAGCCGAGCCGCAGCCCCGGCGCAAGGATCTTCGAGAATGACCCGAGTGAAAGGACGTTGCCCTGGTCGATCCATGTCCCGAAGGACGGGGGTGGCGGCACGCCATGGTGCAACAGCTGGTAGACTTCATCGGCCGCGATGATGAAACCGTGCTTGCGGCTCAACGCAACCAGCCTTTCGCGACGCTCCTGGCCGAGGGTCTGTCCGGTCGGGTTGTGGTAACTCGGGATCGTGTACAGCAGTCTCGGCCGGTGCCGCGCGAGTTCGCGTTCGCATTGCTCGATGTCCAAGCCATGACCGTCGAGCGGTATGCCGACGATCTTCAGTCCATGGTCGCGGAAGATCTGGAACGAGTAAGGATAGCTGGGTTCTTCGACGAACACCGTGTCCCCGGGCCGCGTGAGGTGGCCGCAGGCAAAGTCCAGCGCCTGCGAAATTCCGGCCGTGAGCAACAGCGATTCGCTGGTCGCATGTCCGAGGAATGCCGCGAGCGCCGCGCGGAATCGCGCATCGCCCTGGCGTTCCCCGTAGTTCAGCTCGAGCGGCACCGCGCCTGCAAAGAATCGCTCGCAGGCACCGCGCAGCAGCGTCAGTGGCAGCAGGTCGGCAGAGGGCTGCCCGACACTGAAATTGATCGTGCCCTTTTCCGGTGCACCGTCGAATGTCGGAGCCAGGCTCATGTCGTGCCCTCGGCCGGCGAAATGAGTCGAAACACCTCATCCGGGCGGCCTTCGAGGAATGCGCGGACATTCTGCGCCGAAATGCGCCGCAGGTCGGCCATCGCCGACTCCGAATAAAACGCCACGTGCGGCGTCAGCAGCACATCACGTCGACCGGCGAGCGGATGCCGCGACAGGTCCGGCGAGTCCTGCGCCAGCACGTCAAGCGCCGCGCCGGAGACGAACCCCTGGTCGAGGGCTTCCACCAGGTCAGCCTCGACGATCAAGGCGCCGCGAGCCACGTTCAGCAATAGCGGTTTCCGCCGCATCCGGGTGAAGGCGGCGCGGTTCAGAAGGCCGCGATTGGTGGCGTCGAGATTGCAGTGCAGGCTGATGATGTCCGAGCGGGCAAGCAGCGCCTCGAGATCGGCCAGTTCAGCGCCATGGCGTTTCGCCGTCGCCGCATCGACCCGCGGATCGCAGGCAAGGACGCCGAGGCCGAAGCCGAGCGCGCGCCGACAGACCGCCTGCCCGATGCGGCCGAATCCGACGAGACCCAGGGTCTGTCCGGCCAGGCGCTGCAGGCCGTGGACGGTATTCCACCGCCAGTCGCGGTCGACCTGCACCTGGTGGTGATACACGAGCAGCTTGCGATTGAGCGCGAGCAGCAGTGCGAGCGTATGGTCCGCGACTTCGTCGGTGCAGTACTCCCCGACACAGCTCACGCGAATGCCCGCATCCGCCGCGGCCCGCACGTCCACGCAATCCCAGCCGGTCGCCGCCACCGAGATGAAACGGCAGTGTTCGAGCCCCCGCAGCACGGCCCGGCCGAACGGCACATAGTCCGTCACGATGGCGTCAGCATCGCGGCAGGCGGCGATCAGGGCGCCCCGATCGCCGCGATAGATGAATTGTTCGCTACGCGCCCCGGCGGGCAGATGCTCTCGCTCGATCGATAGATCGCGGCCCGCCGCCTCCGGCATCTCGGCAAAAACGACGGTTGCCGCCGTCGCGTTCAGGCGGCCGCCTTTGCAACGCGGGACGGTCCGAAAGTCATCAGTGCCACCAGCAGCGTTGCGGAAACCAGCAACCCCGGCCACAGCGGATCGATGCTGAACATGCCACCCAGTCCGGCATCGGCCGCAATTCGCCAGCCGACCACGGTGGCGAGCGACAGGCTGATGCTCCAGAACGCGGCGCTCGCCGGCACGCGATCCCAGTAAATGGCCGCAATCGTCGGCAGGAACAGCGCGGCCGAGTTGATGGTGAACCCGAGCTGCAGGATGTCGATGATATCGCGCATCTTCCACGCCATGAGCATCGCAAGCAGGCCTGCGACCAGCGACGAGAGCGCACCGAGCCGCAGCATGGCGCGGGGAGCGATGTCCGGCTGGATGTAACGCTGATGAATGTCGCGCGTGTAATTCGCCGATGCCGTGAGGATGCAGATGTCCGCGGTCGACATGATGGCGGACAGGATCGCGATTACCATCAGCCCCTTGAGGCCGACGGGAAAATGCTCCAGCACGAAGGCGCTGAGGATGCCGCTGCTACCTGCGTGATCCGGGTAAAGCACCGCGCAGGCGAGTCCGAGCCACATCGCGGCAATCGCGAGCGGGATAATCAGGAATACGGCCATCAGCGTGCCGTTTCGTGCGGTTGCCGGGTCACGCGCGGCGAAGCAGCGGGAGAAGCTGTCCATCCCCACGAAAAATGCGAGCACCATCGAGACCACGAGCGCCGAGATCCGGTCCCAGCCCTGGGCGCCGAGATCGTAGTACGAGGCCGGCAACGCTGTTTGCATGTCGGCCCAGCCGCCCGCCTGTGAGATCGCGACCGGAATGCCGATCACCACGACCCCGAGCAGCAGCAGCGCGACCTGCACCCAGTCGGTATAGCTCACGGCGAGGTATCCACCGGTTGCCGTGTAGAGGATGACGATGGCACCCGCCAGGAGCAGTGAGAAGTTGTAATCCCAGCCGAGCAACACCTGCAGGATCGCGGCCGCAGCCGCCAGCTGGCCGGCGGAATAGGCCGTGAACGCCAGGACCGTCGTGATGGTAGCCACGAGCCGGGTGCGGCTGTCGTAGTGCTGTTCGATGAAATCTGGGTAGGTGAGGTGCTGGTGGCGGTCGCCGAGCTGCTTCACGCGGCTCGCCATGAAGAGGCCAAACAACAGCAAGCCGATCGCCTGTGCCAGGACATACCAGATACCGGTGACGCCGAGTTCGTACACGCGTGACGAGGTGCCCACGACGGCTGCTCCGCCGATCCATGCGGCGATCCACAGGCAGGCGATCGTAATCGGGCCCATACGCCGGCCCGCCACGAAATAGTCTTCGACGTTCTTCTGGCGGCGCTGCGCGTAGAAACCGAGGCCCACCATCAGCGCGAGGTAGGCAAACAGGATGACGGTATCGAGGACGCCCACGCCTAGGGAGTCCCCCCCCGCGCCCGCCGCCGGCCGCGGCTCGTGCCCTGCGCCGCCGATTCCTTGGCGGCGGGCAAGGCGACCACCTTGCGAAGCTCCGGATAAGCCGCGCTCTTGTGCGGAATCGCCATCGCGTCGATGAAGTGCGCCTGGAACCGCGGTTCGATCGCGGTCTCGATCTTCTCGACGCGCCGGACCAGGTCTTCGATTGCCGTGCGCGCCGTCGAATCGAGCAGCGCGATGCGCGCCCCGGCACCGGCGGCATTGCCGACCGATGCGACCGAGTGCAACCCGCAGTCGGGAATCATGCCGAGGACCATCGCGTACTTCGCATCGATATGGCTGCCGAATGCGCCGGCGAGCCGGATCCGGTCGACGTGCTCGATACCCAGGTGGTCCATCAACAGGCGGATTCCTGCATGCAGGGCGGCTTTCGCGAGCTGGATCGCACGCACGTCATTCTGCGTGATCTGCATCGGCACCGCACCGCGGTGCAGGACATAGGAAAAGGTGCGGTCATTGGCGACGACGCGATCGCTGCGGGAGGCCAAGCGTCCGTCGACGACGCCATCCTGGTTGATGATGCCCGAGAGGTACATCTCGGCGATCACCTCGATGATCCCGGAGCCGCAGACACCGGTAACCCCGGTCCCGGCCGTGGCCGCGGCAAATGCCGGGTCATCCGACCACAGGTCGCTGCCGATCACTTTGTAGCGCGGTTCGAGCGTCGCGGGATCGATGCGCACGCGCTCGATCGCGCCGGGCGCCGCGCGCTGGCCGCAGCTGATCTGCGCGCCTTCGAATGCAGGACCCGTCGGGCTCGAGCAGGCGAGCAGGCGGTCCCGGTTTCCGAGCACGATCTCCGCATTGGTGCCGACATCGACCAGCAGCGTGATTTCCGCGCCGCGGTCCGGGCGCTCCGCGAGGATCATGCCGGCGGCATCGGCGCCGACGTGGCCGGCGATGCACGGCAGGATTTAGATG
This sequence comes from uncultured Steroidobacteraceae bacterium, assembly GCA_964412975.1. Taxonomy (GTDB): domain Bacteria; phylum Pseudomonadota; class Gammaproteobacteria; order Steroidobacterales; family Steroidobacteraceae; genus SCUD01. The sequence goes on along the minus strand of CAYPQX010000163.1, from coordinate 33,060 downwards.
CGCGCATCGGGATGCACGGCGAGGCCGAGCGATGCGGAGCGAAGTGTCAGGGAATGGTCGATGGCGAGCGCAAAAGGCGCCCCGCCCAGTTCCACCGGATCGATGCCGAGTACCAGGTGGTGCATGATCGGGTTACCGACCAGCGACAGTTCGAGGATGTCCTCGGGCTTGATCCCCGCTGCGCGCGCAAGCTCGGCCGCGAGCGCGCTCAGTGCATCGCGAATGGCGTCCGTCATCTGCTGCGCGCCGCCGGGATTCATCATGGCGTAGGACACGCGGCTCATGAGGTCTTCGCCGAAGCGGATCTGCGGATTCATCACGCCCGCAGCAGCCACGAGTTCGCCGCTCTCGAGATTGCAGAGGTGGGCTGCGACGGTCGTGGAGCCGACGTCGACGGCCATCCCGAAGGCCTTGTCGTGAAATCCGGGCCACACGGCGATGATCTGCGTTTTGCCGTGCACGGCCACGGTGACCTTCCACTGGCCCTTGCGCAGTGCCGGCTGCAGCTCGCGCAGGACGGCGAGGTCGCAGGCGAGGCCGGTGAGCTGCCACTCCTGTTCGAGCGCATTCATCAGGCGGCGAAGGTCTCCGGACGGATCCTGCATGTCCGGCTCCTGCACTTCGACATAGTGCAGCCGCACGACCGGATTCAGCTTGATCTCGCGGGCGTCGGCATCCTTGCGCACGACCTGGCGATGGACCTGGCTGCTGGACGGAACGTCGACGACTACGTCGCCCTGCACGCGTGTCGAGCAGGACAGCCGGTGACCGGCCGCGAGTCCCCGCCGGTTCGCGTAGCGAAGCTCCGTGTCGCTGACCGGCGAGACGCTTGCGGCTCCGGATCGGACACCGTGCTTCGCAAATTCACCTTCGGCGATCAGGACCTGGCAGCGTCCGCAGATCCCGCGCCCGCCGCAGACGGAATCCACGTCGACGCCGAGCGTGCGCGCTGCCTGCAGGAGCGGCGTGCCAATGGGAAAGCGTCCGCGCTTGCCGGAGGGCGTGAAGACGACGAGCGGGTCTTTACCTGTCATGGCGTTCTGATGATGCGCGAGAGTTGCTACACGCGAGGCCGGCGGCCTCCCTCGCGACGGCCGCGACCGGGCTGGCCTTCAGCGCCCGGCGGCGGCCCCTCGCGGAACCGCCTGATCCAGCGCGCGCAATCCGGGTCGTGGCCCATCATGACGTCCGCGCCCATGCAGGCGCGCACCGTTTCGACGTGCAGGGGATTCGTGATCGCGGAGGTGAGGCCGGATGCGATCGCCATCGTCAGGAACGCGCTGTTGATGCCATCGCGATTCGGCAGGCCAAAGCTGATGTTCGAGGCGCCGCAGGTCGTGTTCACCTTCAGCTCCTCGCGCAGGCGCCGCACGAGCCGCATCACCTGGACGCCGCCCTGGTTGATCGCGCCGATCGGCATCACCAGCGGGTCGACGACGACATCGCTCGCCGGAATGCCGTGATCGGCCGCGCGCTCGACGATGCGCTTTGCGACGCCGAAGCGGACATCCGGGTCTTCGGAGATTCCCGTTTCGTCATTCGAGATCGCGACGACCGCCACGCCGTACTTCTTGATCAACGGAAGAACCGCCTCGAGGCGCTCCTCCTCGCCGGTGACGGAGTTCACGAGCGCCTTGCCCTTGTAGACGGCAAGCCCGGCTTCCAGCGCCGCGACGATGGAGGAATCGATCGAGAGCGGCAAGTCGGTGATCGACTGCACCAGTTGAATGGCCTTTGCGAGGATCGCCGGTTCGTCGGCGAGAGGAATGCCCGCATTGACGTCCAGCATGTGCGCGCCCGCGGCAACCTGCGCCCGTGCATCGGACTCGACGCGGCTGAAATCGCCGGCGGCCATCTCGGTCGCGAGCAGTTTCCGCCCGGTCGGGTTGATGCGTTCGCCGATGATGACGAACGGCTGGTCGAAGCCGATGACGATCTCGCGGGTTGCGGAACTGACGACGGTATCGGTCATGGTAGAGCCTTGTCTTGCAACGGTACGGTATCGCGAGCCGGATACCATGGAACTCGCCCTGCGAGTACTTGCGATCGATCGATCACTTCGGCGACCGACTCTTCCTGCCGGTAGGCCATCACGTGGACGCCATGCACGCCGCGGATCGCGCGGATCTCCTCTATCAGTTCAACGCACAGGTTGCGGCCCTCGCGGGCCTGGTCCTGCGCACCCGCGAGACGCGCGATGACTGAATCTGGAATATGCAGCCCCGGCACATGCGCGCGCATCCATTCCGCGGCCTTCGCGGAGCGCAGCGGCCCCACGCCGACCAGCAGGTAGGCCTTGTCGATGAGCCGCAGGTCTTCGACGGCGGTCATGAACAGCTTCAGGCGCGGGATATCGAAGCAATACTGCGTCTGGATGAATTGCGCGCCGGCGGCGACCTTCTTCGCGAGCCGGAGCGGCCGCCAGTCGAGCGGCGCGGCGAACGGGTTTACCGCGGCGCCGAGAAGCACGCGCGGCGCCATGCTGATCCTGCGGCCGCTCTGGAAGTGGTGTTCATCGCGCAGCGTGCGGGCGATCTCGAGCAGCGAAACGCTGTCGAGGTCGAACACCGGCCGCGCCTGCGGATGATCCCCCGCCTGCACCCCGTCGCCGGTGATGCAGAGGATGTTGCAGACACCCATCGCGGCGCCGCCCAGGATGTCGCCCTGGATCGCAATGCGGTTCCGGTCGCGGCAGGAGATCTGCATGACCGGCGCGTAACCGACATGCGTCAGCAACGCGCAGACGCTCAGGCTCGACATGTGGCAGTTGGCGCCGCTGCCATCGGTCGCGTTGATCGCATCCGCGTAGCCGTCGAATACGCGTGCGCGGCGATAAACCTCGTCGGGATCCGCGGAATCCGGCGGGGCGAGCTCGGCGGTCACGGCGAAGCCGCCCGCGCGCAGCACGCGCTCGAAGCGCCCGGGAGATACATGGCCGGGCAGGATCGGCAGCGGATATCCGGGAACCGGTTCGTCTTCGAATTTCACGCCTGCACTCCGGTCTTCTCGCGCACGACGCGCAGCCACGAAGAGCTTCCCTGGAGTCGCTGGTCGACTGCGGCCTGGGTGTCACGCATCGCTTCGACACCACCGGGTATGCGCTGGCTGCCCTCGTACGCGAGCACCCATACGCATTTCATCGTCGGGATCACTTCGCAGTGGCCGTTCTCGCGTACGCCGCCGCAGGGGCCGTTTCGCAGCTGCTTCGGGCAGTTCATCGGGCAGGACATGCCGGTCGAACTCAGCACGCATTGCCCGCACATCCGGCAATCGAAGAGGATGCCCTTAACCGTGCGCTCCACCGCGGCGACCGGCCTTTCGAGCCGGCCGTGGCCGATGGCCCGCCAGAGCGGCGCTGCGCCGACGAACGCGGATTCGAGCCAGCCATAGACGCGATTGAGTCCGCGGGCATGACGCACCGACCACTGTCGCACGCGGTACATCGATGCGGGCTCAGCCGGAAGACTGCGGCGCGGGATCCGCCTGCGCGCCCGCGACGCCCTTCGCACGAATCAAGCGCTCGAGGTCCTCGTCGCTGTAGCTTGCTTCGATGCGGCGCGCTTCGGCAGCAGCTTCGTCCTGAATGTCGTCGCCACAAGGCATGGGGGCGGTGCGCCGCCATTCGGCGAGGTAGGCATCGGAGCTGCCCTTGCCGGCGCGCATCGCGGCCCGGTCGACGGCTTCCTGGAACCGGGCGGATAGTTTCACCTTGGCGGTTTCGCGGCCGCGCTTGACCACCACTTGCGCGGGAATGTCACGCCAGTAGATCAGCGTCAGGCTCGCCATTGCGGTATCGGCGGGCGAGCGGCAAAGGCGGCGAGACCCTGCCCGAGGCCGCCGTAACCGGTGGATTGAAACCGGTACTCGAGCCCGAGCCGCGCCGCAATGGCCTGCGCCGCGGCTTCCGACCCCGGTTTCGGCGCCTGGGCGAGATACACGAGCCGGCGGTAGTTTCCGAAGTAGACCGGCAGCAGTTCCGGATGCCGGTCGATGCCGAGCCCGCGGATCACCAGGCGCTCGAAGTGGCGCAGGAGAAAATCAGTCAGGTAGAAGCTTCCCGGTTCCGCATCCGCGAGCGCCGCGAAGACCGAGGGCATTGCGAAGAACTCGTAGCAGTGCGCGCCCGCGATGCGCTCGACGCCTTCCTCGCGCAGCACGGCGTCGAGTGCGCCTTTCGTGCCGCAGTCGCCGTAAGCGACGAAAATCTCCTCGTAGACGCCGCGGTGCGCGCGGATCTTTGCGCGCACCGCCTCGGCGATGCGTTCCGGCCGGTTGTGCAGTTCCGGAGGCAGGCAGGCGACGTCGAGCGTGGTCCAGCCGTTCGCGCGGCGCAGTGCCTCGATCTCGCGCGCGAGCGCTCCGCAGGCGATCACCAGTTTTTTGGACGGCGTGTCCACGATTGGGGCGATTCTCTCAGTGCGCCTGCGCGGCGGCGCGGCGCGCGGCGATCAGTTTCTTCGCGGTCTCGACCGCGATCGCCGCATCGCGGCAATAGGCGTCGGCGCCAATGGCCTTGCCGAATTCCTCGTTGAGCGGCGCCCCGCCGACCAGCACGATGTACCTGTCGCGAAGGTTCTTTTCTTTCAGGGTGTCGATGACGACTTTCATGTATGGCATCGTCGTCGTCAGCAGCGCCGACATGCCGAGGAAGTCGGGCTGATGCTCCTCGAGCGCGGCGAGGTATTTTTCGACGGCATTGTTGATGCCGAGGTCGATGACCTCGAAGCCCGCGCCCTCGAGCATCATGGACACGAGGTTCTTGCCGATGTCGTGGATGTCGCCCTTGACGGTGCCGATCACGATCTTTCCGATCGGCTCGACGCCGGTTTCGGCGAGCAGTGGACGGAGGATTTCCATGCCGCCCTTCATCGCATTCGCGGCAAGCAGGACCTCGGGCACGAACAGGATGCCGTCGCGGAAGTCGATGCCGACGATGCGCATGCCCTCGACGAGGCCCTCGTTGAGCACGCGCTCCGGCGTCCATCCGCGCTCGAGGAAAATGCGCGTCGCCTCCTCGACCTCAGCCTTCAGGCCGTTGTAGAGATCGTCGTGCACCTGCTCGGTGAGTTCGGTGTCGTCGAGCGTGCGAAGGTCGAGCTCACCCTCTGTAGGTTCAGACATTTACGCCATCTCCGGTCCTGACGATCGCTGGATGTTAAGCGGCGGGCCTGGCGGGGACTGGCCGTTTCGCGACAGAGGCTTGTCCGCAGACGACATGGATTCGGGATCCGGGATGCCGGTTCGGCGTTTACCTGCGTATCTGCCGCTCCGCACTCGGCGGATGGCCGAACTGGCGGCGATAGCACCGGGAGAAGTGCGGCGGCGACTTGAAGCCGCAGGACGTCGTGACGTCCATGACCGGCATGGCCGTCTGCAGCAGGAGCTCACGCGCGCGGCGCAGCCGCATCTCGAGATAGTACTTCTTCGGCACGCAATCGAGGTGCCGCTTGAAGAGCCGCTCGATCTGTCTCCTCGACAGCCCGGTCGTCCGCGCGATCTGGTCGAGCGACAGCGGTCTCTCGATGTTCTCCTCCATCAGCTCCGCCACCTTGATCATGCTGCGATGCGACGGGCCCACCTGCGCGCGCAATGGAATGTACTGGCGGTCCTCTGCGCTCCGTACGCGCTCGAGCACGAACTGCTCGGACACGAGCTGCGAGATGCGCATGCCATGCTTCAGCTGGATGAGGTTCAGCATCAGGTCGAGTGGCGCCGTGCCGCCGGAGCAGGTGTAGCGGTCGCGATCGATGCTGAAGACCTGGTCGTTGAGCCGAACTCGCGGAAACTCCTCGCGCAGCGCCGACAGGTTCTCCCAATGAATGGTTGCGCGGTAATTGTCGAGGAGGCCGGCGCGCGCCAGCGCATAGCCGCCGGTGCACAACGCGCCGAGCGGAACGCGGCGCTCCGCCAGGCGGCGAAGCGAAGTCAGGAGCGGCGCCGAGACCGCTTCGCGGACATTGATGCCGCCGCAAACGAAAAGGATGTCCACCTTGCCGAGCTTGTCGAGGACGATGGTCGGCGCGAGGTCGAGCCCATTGCTCGCGAGCACCGGGCGGCCATCGAGGCTCACGATCGACCATTCGTACACGGCCTGGCCCACGACCCGGTTCGCCATGCGCAGCGGCTCGACCGCATTCGAGACCGCGATCAGCGAATAATTCGGCAGTGTCAGGAAGCCGTACCGGCTCTTCGGCAGAGCCGCGGATTCGATGCGGTCGCGGGCGTCGCGCATGCGGTTTCAGTATGCCACCGGCGCCGGAGTAGATGTCCGATTCCGACACAAATCTGTCGCTTTTGGGGCTGCCGGCAATGCGCCAGCGGCTACACTTGCCGGGGGCGGATTGGGGGATGGCTGCCGATGAAAACTCATGCGCGGGTCGTCGTGATCGGCGGCGGTGTGGTCGGCGTCAGCACGCTGTATCACCTGGCGCAGAAAGGCTGGTCCGACGTCGTGCTCGTCGAGCGCGCGGAACTCACGGCCGGCTCCACCTGGCATGCCGCAGGCCTGCTGCCGCTCTTCAATATGAGCTACACGGTCGGGCAGCTGCACAAGTATTCGATCGACCTCTACAAGCGCCTGCCGGCCGAGACCGGGCAGGACGTCAGCTTCCACGTGACCGGGAACCTGCGCCTCGCGACTTCGCGCGACCGCCTCGACGAGTACCAGAAGTACTGCGGCACCGCGAACACTATCGGCGTGCCCTTCGAAATCATCGGGCCGAAGCGCGTCAAGGAACTGTGGCCGCTGCTCGAGCTCGGCGGCACGGCGGACACGGCCGAGGTCATCGGCGGGCTCTACCACCCGCACGACGGCCACATCGCGCCGGCGGACCTCACGATGGCGCTGCGCAAGGGTGCGCGCGCGAAGGGCGCGGAGATCTACGAGAAGACCGAGGTCACGGCCGTCTCGCGCACGCGCCCGGGGGAGTGGAAGCTCACGACGACGAAGGGCGAGATCACCGCCGAGCACGTCGTCTGCGCGACCGGCAACTACGCACGCCAGACCGGGAGGCTGTTCGGCCTCAACGTCCCGGCGATCCCGGTCGAGCACCAGTACATCGTCTACGAGGAATCCCCGGAGCTGAAGGCCTACCGCCAGGGTGGCGGGCGCGAGCTCGCCGTGATGCGCGAGCCGGACCAGTCGTATTACCTGCGCGAGGAGCGCATGGGCTGGATCCTCGGGCCCTACGAGGCCGGCGCACCCGCGCGCTTCGCCGACGGCGTGCCGTCCTGGTTCGGCAAGAGCCTCTTCGACGGCGACCTCGAACGGCTCATCCCGCACATCGAGGGCGCGCAGCGGCGCGTGCCGGCGCTCGCGAATTGCGGTATCAAGGACATCGTCAACGGGCCGATCTCGTACACGCCGGACGGCAGCGCCCTGATCGGGCCGGCCTGGGGGCTGCCGAACGTCTGGCTCAACGAGGGGCACAGCTTCGGCATCACCGCGGCGGGCGGCGCCGGCTGGCAGCTTGCGGAATGGATCGCCGAGGGCGAGCCGGGCATCGACCTGCTCGCCGTCGACCCGCGGCGCTTCGGGCCCTACACCAGCAAGCGCTACGTCGTGACGAAGAACGAGGAAACGTATCGCAACGTCTTCACCGTGCATTATCCGGACGAGGAGCGCCCGGACGCGCGCCCCGCGAAGACGAGCCCGGTATACGAGAAGCTGAAGCGCATGGGTGCGGTGTTCGGCCAGCGCTACGGCTGGGAGCGCGCCAACTGGTTCGCGCCCGCCGGCATCGCGGCCCGGGACGACTGGAGCTTCCGGCGCACCAACTGGTTCGAGCACGTCGGCAACGAGTGCCGGCGGCTGCGAGAGCGCGTGGGCGTCATCGACCTCACGCCGTTCACGAAGCACGTCGCGCGGGGACCGGGCGCCGAGGCCTGGCTCGATTCGCTGGTCGCGAACAAGGTGCCGACGAAGGACGGGCGCATGGCGCTCTCGCACGCGCTCACGCAGCGCGGCGGCATCCGCTCCGAGTTCACGATCACGAAGCTCGGCGACGAGTTCTTCTACCTCGTGAGCGCCGGTGCCGCCGAGCGCTACGACACGGACTTCCTGGCGAAGCGCCTGCCGGCCGACGGCTCGGTACAGCTCTCGAACATCACGACCTCGCGCGGCTGCTTCGTCCTCGCCGGCCCGAGCTCGCGCGAGGTGCTCGCGAAGCTCACCGACAGCCCGCTCGGGAACGATGCGTTCCCCTGGCTCACGGGCCAGGCCGCGGAAGTCGGGTTCGCTCCGGACGTGTACCTGCTGCGCGTGAACTTCGTGGGCGCGCTCGGCTGGGAGCTGCACTTCCCGATCGAGTACGCCAATTACCTGTTCGAGGCGATCTTCGCCGCCGGCGATGAGTTCGGCATCGGCATGGCCGGCATGCGCGCGATGGAGTCGCTGCGCATGGAGAAGTCCTACCGCATGTGGGGCAGCGACCTGACGCGCGAGAACACGCCGCTCGAGGCGAGCCTCGAACGCTTCGTGCGGATGAAGAAGGGCGACTTCGCGGGCAAGGCCGCGCTCGAGCGCCAGGTCGCGGCCGGCGTGCCGAACCGCTTCGTCACGCTCGAGGTGCACGGCGTCAGCGACACGGACCCGCTCGGCAACGAGCCGCTGTTCGACGGGAAGGGCCGCATGATCGGCCGTGCCACCTCGGGCTGCTACGGGCACGTGCTGGGGAAGAGCCTCGCGATCGGCTACGTGAGGCCGGAGTTCGCCGAGGTCGGCACGCGGATCGCGATCGAGATCCTCGGCGAGCGCAAGGAGGCGAGCGTGCTCGTCGACTCGCCCTACGACCCCGAGAACAAGGAACTCCGGGCCTAGCGTCGTGTCCCGCCAATCCTGGTCCGGGCTGTCGCTCCTGTGGCGGAGCCTTTCGCGCCATCGCGGCTGGCGCGAGCAGTGGCGGAAGGCGGAGCCCAAGGGTTGGTACGACGTGGTCATCGTCGGCGGCGGCGGCCACGGGCTCGGCACGGCCTACTACCTGGCGACCGAGCACGGGCTCACGAACATCGCGGTCGTCGAAAAGGGCTGGATCGGCGGCGGCAACACCGGCCGGAACACGACCATCATCCGCTCGAACTACCTGTTCGACGAGAGCATCGCGATCTACGACCACGCGGTGAAGCTGTGGAAGGACCTCGCGCAGGATCTCAACTACAACGTCATGTACTCGCCGCGCGGCGTCATGATGCTCGCGCACACCGTGCACGACGCGCAGATGCTGAAGCGGATCCTGCACGCGAACCGCGCGAACGGCGTTGACAACGAGTGGCTCGAGCCCGCGGAAGCAAAGGCCTTCTGCCCGCCGCTCAACATCGGCGCCGACATCCGCTATCCGGTGCTCGGCGCAACGCTGCAGCGCCGCGGCGGCACGGCGCGCCACGATGCGGTGGCCTGGGGCTACGCGCGGGCGGCCGACGCGCTCGGCGTCGACATCCTCGAGAACTGCGAGGTCACCGGCATCCGCCGCGACGCGGGCGGCGCCGTCGAGGCGCTCGAGACGACGCGCGGCCTCATCCGCACGCGCAAGGTCGGCGTCGTCGCGGCCGGCAACTCGAGCGTCGTCATGCGCATGGCGGGCATCCGGCTCCCGCTCGAGAGCTTCCCGTTGCAGGCGCTGGTGTCGGAGCCGGTCAAGCCGGTGTTTCCCTGCGTCGTGATGTCGAACGCCATCCACGCCTACATCAGCCAGTCGGACAAGGGCGAGCTCGTCATCGGCGCCGGCACGGATGCGTACACTTCGTACACGCAGCGCGGCGCGCTGCACGTGGACTTGCACACGCTCGAGGCGATCTGCGAACTGTTCCCCTGCTTCCGGCGCCTCAGGATGCTGCGCAACTGGGGCGGGATCGTCGACGTGACGCCCGATCGCTCGCCGATCATCGGCACGACGCCGGTGCCGGGGCTCTTCGTCAATTGCGGCTGGGGCACCGGCGGCTTCAAGGCGACGCCGGGCTCGGCGCACGTCTTTGCCTGGACGATGGCGAAGGGCGAGCCGCACCGGATCGCGGCGCCGTTCTCGCTGGAACGCTTCCGCGATGGACGGCTGATCGACGAGGCCGCGGCGGCCGGGGTCGCGCACTGACATGCTGCTGATCCGCTGCCCGTACTGCGGCGAGCGCCCGGAGATCGAGTTCTCCTACGGCGGCCAAGCGCACCTCGCGCGGCCGGCGCGACCGGCGGAACTGTCCGACGACGAATGGGCGGCTTACCTGTACCTGCGCGACAACCCGCGCGGCCTGCATGCCGAACGCTGGCGTCACGTGCGCGGCTGCGGGCGCTTCTTCAATGCGCTGCGCGACACGACGACCGACCATTTCGCCGCAACCTACAGGATCGGCGAGCGGCCGCCGGGATGAGCGCATTCCGTACGGCAGATGGCGGCCGCGTGGACCGGACGCGGCCGCTGAAATTCACCTTCGATGGAGTGGCATTCGAAGGCCTGCAGGGCGACACGCTGGCATCTGCTTTGCTGGCGAACGGCGTGCATCTCGTTGGCAGGTCGTTCAAATACCATCGACCGCGCGGCATCGTCACGGCAGGCTCCGAGGAACCGAACGCGCTCGTGACCGTGCGCCGCGACGCGGCACGCGAGACGCCGAACCTGCGCGCGACGCAGGTCGAGCTCTACGAAGGGCTCGAGGCGCATTCCCAGAACCGCTGGCCGAGCCTTCGCTTCGACCTCGGCCGGGCGAACGACCTGCTGTCGCCGCTGTTCCCTGTCGGCTTCTACTACAAGACGTTCATGTGGCCGCGCGCCGCCTGGGCTGCGCTTTATGAACCCCTGATTCGCGGCGCAGCGGGCCTCGGCTGCGCGCCGACCCTGCCGGATCCGGACCGGTACGCGCAACGCTACGCGCACTGCGACGTCCTGGTCGTGGGTAGCGGGCCCGCGGGACTCGCCGCGGCGCTCGCGGCTGCGGACGGCGGCGCGCGGGTGATCCTCTGCGATGAACAGCCGGAACTGGGCGGCTCACTGCTTTCCGACCCGCACTCGCGGATCGACGGCGTCGCCGCCTGCGACTGGCTCGAACGCACGATCTCCGCGCTCTCACGGAATCCCCGCGTGCGGCTGCTGCCGCGCACGACTGCCTTCGGCTATTTCCCGCACAACGCGATCGGGCTCAATGAGCGGCTCACCGATCACCTCGCGGAACCGCAACCCGGGCAGGTGCGCGAGCGCCTGTGGCAGGTGCGCGCGCGCGAGGTCGTGCTGGCCACGGGCGCAATCGAGCAGCCGCTGGTGTTTCCGGGCAATGACCGGCCCGGAATCATGCTGGCCGGCGCCGTGCAGACTTACCTTCAGCGCTATGGCGTGCGGGCGGGTACGCGGGCGGTTGTCGTCACCGCAGCGGATGGTGCCTACCGGGCGGCGCTCGACCTCCAGGCCGCCGGCGTGACCATCGCCGCGATCGCGGACCTGCGTGCGACATCCTCGGGCGCCCTGCCAGAGGCGGCGCGCCGCGCCGGCATCGAGACATTAACAAGTGTGTCGGTGCTCGGAACCCGCGGCAGTCAGCGTGTCAGCGGCATCGAGCTCATGACGGCGGATGACCGCGGCCGCACCGGACGGCGGACCCTGCCCTGTGACCTCGTGCTGATGTCCGGCGGCTCCACGCCCTCCGTGCATCTCTTTTCCCAGTCGCGCGGCAAGCTGCAATGGAGCCACGCCGCGCGCGCCTTCGTGCCGGCGTCATCGGCCGAACGCGAACGCTCGGCCGGGGCCTGCCGTGGCGTTTACGGCCTGGCGGCGACGCTTGCGGACGGTGCAGCCGCCGGAGCCACCGCCGCGAAAGCAGCGGGGCATGGCGCCGTCGCGCATCATTTTAAAGTGACCGGAGATGACGCTGGCGCCGATGGGTCGGCGCCCGCCTTGCCGCAGGCGTCCGCAGGCGCCGGACCGAAGGCATTCGTCGACTGGCAGAATGACGTCACGGCCAACGATCTCGAGCTTGCCGCGCGCGAAGGCTTTCGCTCGATCGAGCACATCAAGCGCTACACGACGGTCGGGATGGCGACCGACCAGGGCAAGACCTCCAATCTCAACGCGCTCGGAATCGCCGCGGGGCGCCTCGGCAAGCCCATTCCCGAGGTCGGGTTGACCACTTTCCGCATGCCTTACACGCCGGTTACCTTCGGCAGCTTCGCGGGCATGGCACGGGGCGACCTGTTCGATCCGGTGCGCACGACGCCGATGCATGAATGGGCGAAGGCGGCGAATGCGGTGTTCGAAGACGTGGGGCTATGGAAACGCGCGCGCTACTTTCCGCGCGCCGGCGAAGACATGCGCGCCGCGGTCGCGCGCGAATGCCTTGCCGTCCGTTCCGCCTGTGGAATCTTCGACGCCTCGACACTCGGAAAGATCGCGGTGGTCGGCCCCGATGCGGCCGAGTTCCTGAACCGGCTCTACATCAACAGCTGGTCGAATCTCGCGGTCGGCCGCGCACGCTACGGAATCCTGCTGCGCGACGACGGCTTCATCTACGACGACGGCGTCGTCGCGCGCACGGCCCCGGATCGCTTTCACGTGACGACGACGACCGGCGGCGCGGCCCGCGTCCTCGCCATGATGGAGGACTACCGCCAGACGGAGTGGCCGGAGCTCGAGGTCTGGCTGACATCGACCACCGAGCAGTGGGCAGTCATCGCGGTGCAGGGGCCGCTCGCGCGGAAGGTGCTGGAGCCGCTCGTCGCCGAGGTCGACATCTCGCACGCTGCACTGCCGCACATGGCCGTCGCTCATGGAAGCCTCTGCGGCATGCCGATAATGCTGTTCCGCGTCAGCTTCAGCGGCGAGCTCGGCTACGAGATCAATGTGCCGGCCGATTACGGCCGCGCCGCCTGGGAGGCCATCCATGCCGCGGGCATCGCACACGGCATTACGCCGTATGGCACCGAGACCATGCATGTGCTGCGCGCGGAGAAGGGCTACGTCATCGTCGGCCAGGACACTGACGGTACCGCAACGCCTGACGATGCGGGTCTCACCTGGGCCATCGGGCGGAACAAGCCGGATTTTGTCGGCAAGCGCTCGCTCGAGCGCGCGGCGATGAAAGATCCTCATCGCAAGCAGCTTGTCGGGCTGCGCACACGTGATCCTCGTACCGTGCTTGAGGAAGGCGCGCAGCTCGTTGAAACGGCAGGACAGCGGCCGCCGATGAAACTGCTGGGCCACATCACCTCCTCGTATTTCAGCACGGCGCTCGGGCATTCGATTGCGCTCGCGATGGTGGCGGGCGGGCGTGCGCGCCAGGGCCAGACCCTGTTCGTGACGATGCCTGCGGGCGACATCGCGGTCGAGGTGACCTCCCCGGTGTTCTACGACCCACAGGGAACGAGGCTCAATGCCTGATCACGCCGACTGGTTGCGGACTCTGGCGCCTGCCACGCGCTTCATGCTGCAGGGCGGGCCGGCCGCGCGCGCGGCGGCGGGCGCGGCGTTCGGAGTGCCTCTACCGGAGAGTCCTTGCCGTGCTCACTCCGTGGAAAGCCTCGCCGCGCTCTGGCTCGGCCCTGACGAACATCTGCTCATCGCTCCGGCCGGCGACGCCGGGAGTCTTGCCGCGGATCTTTCGGCCGCGCTCGCGGGCATTGCACATTCGCTCGTGGACGTCAGCCAGCGCCATGTTGCACTGCGGGTGAGCGGGCCCTGCGCGAGCGAAATACTCAGCACCGGATGTCCGCTGGATCTCGATCCGGCCGAATTTCCGCCGGGCATGTGCACTCGCACGCTTTTTGGCAAGGCGGAAATCGTTCTTTGGCGAATTAACGCCGCGGAGTACCATCTGGAAGTGTGGCGTTCCTTCTCGGACTATGTTCTGGGATGGTTGCGCGAGGCCGGTCGAACAGAATTCCACGAATAGGCGGGCGAGGGGGAACGATGATGCGAAATTTTCAGTCGGCCGACGTTCGTGGTGCCGTGCGGAACGCGTTGTGCACGGCGCTCCTGTGTAGCGGAGCGCAGCAGGCACTTGCGGACCAGGCGGAGACACCGCCCGCGGCAACGCCCGCGCCGTCGCGGGAAGCGACGCCGTTCGCCGAAGTCGTGGTGACGGCAAGCATTCGCTTCGGCGCGGGCTACGACTGACGCGGCTGGGTTGAAGCTACCCAAGCCATTTTTCAGGCTGCCGGTCCGCTTCGACGCCGCGCGCCTGCGCGCAGAGGCCGAGGCGCTGCCCGACAGCGCCTGGTCGCGCCATCCGCAGGTGCACCAGGGCAACACGGCCGCGCGCCTGATCACGGCCGGCGGCGGCGAAAACGACGCCGTCACCGGCGAGATGAAGCCGACGCCGGCGCTCGCCGCGAGTCCCTACATCCAGCAGGTGCTCGCGTCCTTCAACACCGTGTGGTCGCGCTCGCGCCTGATGCGGATCGCGGGCGGCGGGTCGGTGCCGCAGCACAGCGACATGAACTACCACTGGTTCTACCGCGTGCGCGTGCACGTGCCCGTCGTGACGCGGCCCGAGGTCCGTTTCCACTGCGCGGGCGAGAGCGTGCACATGGGGGCGGGCGAAGCCTGGATCTTCGACAACTGGCGCGAGCACAAGGTCGAGAACCCGACTCCCGACGCTCGCATTCACCTCGTCGCCGACACGGCCGGCACGTCGGCATTCTGGCGGCTGGTCGCGAAAGGCCGATCGAAGGACTTCCACCAGCCGGGACCGGACGCGAGGCTCGTCGCCTTCGACCCCGCCGCGCGTCCGCGACTCCTCATCGAGCGGTTCAACGTCGCACCCGTCATGCCGCCCGCAGAGGTCGAGCAGCTGGCGTTCGACCTGCTGGCGGACCTCGCGCCGGCCGATGCACGTCCCGAGTCGGCTGCGGCGGTCGGCCGGTTCGCAAACGCGATGCTTGAGTTCTGCCACGACTGGCGTTCGCTCTGGTCGCTGCACGGCGACGGGCCGGAGGATCGGGGCGCCTACGAGCAGCTCCTGCGAGCGACGCGCGAGCGGATCGCGGAGCTGCCGCCCGTGCGCATCGCGAGCACGGGCTACAGCGCTCAGGCAGTGCTGAATGCGCGGCTGTTCGCGCACGTTCTCGGCGACGGGGGCGGGCCGCGCCGGGAAGCCGCCGAGTTCAACGCGGCAGCGGCCGTTCCGTTCGGCACCGAGACCGTGACGCTCGAGCTGCCGCACGTCGAGATGCCGACGGTCGAAGTTCCGCGGATCGAAGCAAGCGCAAGCGTGCCCGTGCCGGAGACGGAACCCGAGCTTACCGTCGTGCAGGAACCGGAACCGGTGCCGCAACCCTTCAGGCCACCCGTGCTGGAGCGGCCGATCGTCATCCTGAGCGCGCCGCGCGCCGGCAGCACGCTCCTCTTCGAGACGCTTGCGCAGGCCGCGGGCGTGCACACGATCGGCGGCGAGAGCCACCAGCTCATCGAGAGCATCGCCGCGCTCCGGCCGGGTCGCGGCGTCGCACAGTCCAACCGGCTGATGCGCCGCGATGCGACGACGACGATCGTCACGGAACTGCGCCAGCGTTTCGCCGGGCGGATCCACGACCGCGACGGGCTGACGCCGGGATCCGGCGCGAGGGTGCGCCTGCTCGAGAAGACGCCAAAGAACGCGCTGCGCGTACCGTTCCTGCTCGAAGTGTTTCCCGACGCGCAGTTCATCTTCCTGCACCGGGAGCCGCGCGCGAACCTCTCCAGCATGATGCAGGCCTGGCGCGCGAAAGGCTGGGTCACCTACCGCCAGCTGCCCGGCTGGCCCGGACCCTGGTCACTGTTGCTGCCGCCTGGCTACGAGCGGCTTCAGGGCCGGCCGCTCGAGGAGATCGTGGCGTTCCAGTGGCGGGTTGCGAACGAGACGATCCTAGACGACCTTGCAGACCTGCCGCGAGAGCGCTGGACGAGCCTCAGCTACGAAGACTTCCTCGGCGACCCGAAAGCCGCGATCTCGCGGCTCCTCGATTTCGCGGGTCTCGCGATCGACCCGCGTCTCGAGGCGTACCTGTCGAAGCCGTTGCCGCTGTCGAAGCACACGCAGACGAAGCCCGAGCCGGACAAGTGGAAGCAGAACGCGGCGGAGATCGAGCGCGTGTTGCCGTCGCTCGCCGCGGTCATCGCGCGGCTCGGGTCCTAGCGCGTCGCGCCCGGCGCCCGCAGGCGCCCGTACTTCCTGAGCGCCGCCTGCATCCGGTCGTGCGGCAGCGCGTGCACGGTGTAGCCATTGGCGCCGGTCATCGTCCTTGCGGCCACGAGAGCGTTCACGATCGCCTCTTCCGTCGCCTCGACGGTCGCGAGAAACAGCGGCCCCAGGACATCGTTCGGCAGCATGTCGAGGCGCGGTGCGCCCGTGCGCGCGGCCGCACCCGGGTTCGCCGTGGAGAACGCGATGAAGATGTCGCCCGACCCGTTGGAGGCGTAGCTGCCCATGCGGCCGAGCCCGAGTGAGGCGCGCTGGGCCACGCGGCGCAGCTGGTGCGGCAGCAGCGGAGCGTCGGTCGCGATCACGACGATGATGGAACCGCGCTCGTTCGTCTGCGGCGTCCTTCCGGGGCGCAGGTCCGTGATCTCTTCGCCCACCGGCACGCCGGCAATGCGCATCGTCTGGCGGATGCCGTAGTTGGATTGAACCAGCGCGCCGACCGTGTAACGAGCGCGCGGCGACTCGACCTGCCGCGACGCGGTGCCGATGCCGCCCTTGAACTCGTGCGTGATCATCCCGGTGCCGCCGCCCACGTTGCCTTCTGCGACCGGCCCGGCCGCGGCCGCATCGAGCGCTGCGAAAACATGACCGCGATCGACGTGGAATCCGTTGATATCGTTGAGATCCCCGTCATAGGTCTCGGCGACGACAGGCAGCGCCCAGAACACGTCGGGTTCGTCCGGCAGCGCCTCGAAGTAGCCGCGCTCCACCTGCCAGGCGATGACCGCGTCGTGCACGATGCCCACCGAATGGGTATTGGTCAGAAGGATCGGCCCCTCAAGGAAGCCGGATTCGCTGAGCCAGGTCGTCCCGGTCATCTCGCCGTTGCCGTTCAGCGAATGCCAGCCCGCAAACACCGGATCGTACTTCCGGCCGCGGGGCAGGATGGCGGTCACGCCGGTTCGCACCGGTCCCTTGCCGCGCTCGAGCTGTCCCTCGCCGCTGATGAGCGTCGTATGCCCGACCGTGACGCCGGCGACGTCGGTGATCGCGTTCAGCGGTCCCGGAATGCCGCTGAAGGGAACACCGAGATCGCGGGCGCAGACGGCGTCGTCGGCCGAGGCCGCGGTCGACGTGAGCAGGAAAACAAGGCAGAAGAAAATTGCGTTGCGCATCGTGGTCTCCGTTTTCCGGCGTTATCGCTGCGAAACCTGCCAGTCGTCCACGACGTGGAAGGGTGCTGGAGACGGTGCCAGCGGCGCCTTGCCGAGGACCTGGTCCGCCATTTTCTCCGCCAGCATGATCGTCGGTGCATTCAGGTTCCCGGTCGTGATGGAGGGCATGACCGAGGAATCGATCACCCGCAGCGCTTCGGTGCCGTAGACCCGGCCTTCCGGGTTCACCACGGCCATCGGGTCGCTGCTGCGTCCCATCCTGTTGCTGCAGGACGGGTGGTAAGCGCTCTCGACCCTTGCGCGCACGAAAGCGTCGATCTCGTCGTCCGTCTGCACGTCCCTGCCGGGCTGAATCTCGCGCCCGCGGTACGGATCGAAGGCCGCTTGCGCGAAGATCTCGCGCGTGAGGCGCAGGCCGGCGCGGAACTCGGTCAGGTCGTCCGGGTGGCCCAGGTAGTTGAACCGGATCTTCGGCGCCTCGCGCGCGTCCTTTGAGGCGAGCCGCACGTGCCCGCGACTCTTCGAGCGCATCGGGCCGACGTGGGCCTGGAAGCCGTGCTCGTTCGCGAGCGAGGAGCCGTCGTAGGTGACGACGAGCGGCAGGAAGTGGAACTGGATGTCGGGATACGGCACGCCCGCGCGGCTTCGGATGAAGCCGCCGGTCTCGAAGTGGTTCGTCGCGCCGAGCCCGTCCTTGAAGAGGATCCAGCGCGCGCCGATCATCGCGCGCGCGAACACGCCCATCGATGAATAGAGCGTGACGGGCTGAGTGCAGGCGACCTGGAAATAGAACTCGAGGTGATCCTGCAGGTTCTCGCCGACTCCGGGGAGGTCGTGCACCACCGGGATGCCGTGCTCGCGAAGTTCCGCGGCCGGACCGACGCCGGAGAGCTTCAGGAGCTTCGGCGAGTTGATGGATCCGGTGCTGACGATCACCTCGCGACGCGCGGCTGCGCTGCGAATGGCGTCGCCCCGGCGATACTCGACGCCAACGGCACGCTTGCCTTCGAAGAGCACGCGCGTCGCGAGCGAGCGTGCGCGCACGGCGAGGTTTGGCCGCTTCATCGCGGGGCGGAGATACGCATTCGCCGCGCTGCACCGGCGCCCGTCCGCTCCCACCGTCATGTCGAGTTTGCCGAAGCCTTCCTGCTGGTAGCCGTTGACGTCGGGCGTTGCCCTGTAGCCCGCCTGTGTGCCCGCGAGGAGCCAGGCGGCGTGCAGGGGATTCAAAAGCGTGCCGCAGCGGGTCTGGAGCGGACCCGAATCGCCGCGGTATTCGTCGCCGCCTTTGGCGCGCGTCTCGGCGCGGCAGAAGTAGGGCAGCACCGACGCGTAGTTCCACCCGGCCGCGCCCTCCGATTCCCAGCGCTCGAAGTCCTGCGCGTTGCCGCGGACATAGACGAGGCCGTTGGTCGAGGAGGATCCGCCCAACACCTTACCGCGCGGCGTGTGCAGGCGGCGCCCACCGAGGCCGGGCTCCGGTTCGGTGTAGTAGCGCCAGTCGTACTTTTCCATCCCCATCGGGATGGAGAGCGCCGAGGGCATCTGCACGAAGATCGAGCGGTCGGAGCCGCCGTACTCGAGCAGGAGGACCGTGCTCTTCCCGTCTTCTGTGAGCCGATCGGCCAGTACGCAGCCGGCGGAACCGGCGCCGACGATCACGTAGTCGAAAACGTCTCCGCTCACCGGAGCGACGCCTCAGTACGGCGCATCGATGTCGCCTTTCGCGACGTACACGCTCTTCAGCTGAGTGTAATGCTCCATCGCGGCGCGGCCGTTCTCGCGCCCGAGCCCGGAGAGCTTGACGCCGCCGAAGGGCAGCTCGATCGGCGTGACGTTGTAGTGGTTGATCCAGCAGGTGCCGGCCTCGAGCTTCGCGATCACCCGGTGCGCACGGTTGAGGTCGTTGGTGAAGACGCCGGCCGAGAGCCCGAACTCGGTCGCGTTCGCGCGCGCGATCACTTCGTCCTCGTCCTCGAACTCGAGCACCGACATCACGGGGCCGAAGATCTCCTCGCGCACGATGCTCATGTCGTCGCGGCAGCCGTCGAAAACAGTCGGCTCGACGAAGAATCCCATGGCGAGCGCACCGTCCGTGCGGCGATTGCCGCCGACCAGCACGCGCGCACCTTCCGCGCGCCCGCGCGCGATGTAGCTGAGGACCATCTGCATGTGTTCTTCGGAGATGAGCGAGCCGACCTGCGTCGCCGGATCCATGGGATCGCCGATGCGCATGGCACCGACGCGCGCGACGAGGCGGCGCAGGAACTCCGTCTTGACTGAGCGATGCACGAACACACGCGTGCCGTTCGAGCACACCTCGCCGGCGGAATAGAAATTGGCGAGCAACGCGCCCGAGACGGCCTGGTCGATTTTCGCGTCCTCGAACACGATCAGCGGCGACTTGCCGCCGAGCTCGAGCGTCACGGCCTTGACCGTGCTGGAGGCGTCGTTCATCACCGCCTTGCCGGTGCCGACAGACCCCGTGAGCGAAACCTTGCGGATCTCCGGATGGCGCGTCAGCAGCCGGCCGGTCCCGGAATGGCCCTGCACCACCTGGAAGATGCCGGGCGGAACGCCGGCTTCGCGGTAGATCTTCTCGAGCTCGACGGCGGCGAGCGGCGTGAGGCTCGCGGGCTTGAAGATCATCGCATTGCCGAATGCGAGCGCGGGGGCGGATTTCCAGCAGGCGATCTGCAGCGGATAGTTCCAGGCGCCGATGCCGGCAACGATCCCGATCGGCTCGCGGCGCGTGTAGCCGAAGGCCGCAGGGCCCAGGTCGATGTGCTCGCCCGCTGCACTCTGCGTGAGCGCGGCAAAGTACTCGATGCACTCGGCGCCCGAGATGACATCGACGACGCGCGTCTCCTGGATCGGCTTGCCGGTATCGCGGGTTTCGAGTGCAGCCAGCTCGTCGTTCCGGGCGCGCAGGATCTCGGCCGCGCGGCGGAGGATCCTGGCGCGCTCGGCGCCGGCCTGCGCGGCCCAGGCGGGCTGCGCCTCGCGCGCGCCGCGGACGGCGGCCTCGATCTCGCGGGGACCGGCCACCGGCACGTCGCCAAGCCGTTCTCCAGTCGCGGGATTGAAGGAGGCGAGGCGGGAATTTTTCGGTTCTGCGAGACTATCCAAGGTTGCCACAAATTCTTTGACTGCAAAGAGTTAGGGGAACACGAACGTGCCCAACGAATCCGCTGTTGAACGATCATTCGTTAGCCGGTGGGGCAGGTCAAGTGCGGCCCGGGCTGTACTGTCCGGTTGCCTCGCGTTGCTGGCCGTACTTGCACTTTACCCCACAGGCGCACGGGCAGATGCCGAACCCGCGTCCTGCCGGATCGTGCGGTTCTCGGACATCGGCTGGACCGACGTCACCGCAACGACAGGCCTCGCGAGCCACCTGGTTCGCAAGCTCGGCTATGAGCCGCGAGTCACGGTGCTGTCAGTTCCGGTGACCTTTGCGTCGCTGAAGAACAAGGATCTCGACGTCTTCCTCGGCAACTGGATGCCGGCGATGGAAGCCGATATCCGGCCGTATGTCGCAGACGGTTCGGTCGAAGTCGTGGGCGCCAATCTCACGGGGGCGAAGTACACGCTCGCCGTGCCGGCCTATCTGCACGAGGCGGGGCTCCGGGATTTTGCCGACATCCAGCGATTCGCTGCGGATCTCAGGAACGAAATCTACGGCATCGAGCCCGGCAACGACGGCAATCGCCTCGTGCTCGAACTGATCAAGACCAGGCAGTTCGGGCTCGGCAATTTCAGGCTCGTCGAATCGAGCGAGCAGGGCATGCTGGCCCAGGTCGAGCGTGCCATCGCCGCAGAGCGACCCATCGTGTTCTTCGGCTGGGAACCGCATCCGATGAACACGCGCTTCGACATGCGTTATCTCAGCGGCGGCGACGGCAGCTTCGGGCCCGACTTCGGCGGAGCGACGGTCTTCACGATTGTGCGCGCCGGCTATCCGGAGGAGTGCCCGAACATCGGCCGCCTGCTACGGAACCTCCGATTCACGTTGCGCGGAGAAAGCGAGGTGATGGCGGGCATCCTGGAGCGCAAGCTTTCGCCCGAGGCGGCGGCGGCAGAGTGGCTGGCGGCGAACCCGGCGGCGCAGAAGGCCTGGTTCGACGGCGTGCTGACGATCGACGGCAAGCCCGCACTAGAGGAATCCGCGTCGACGCCCGTGGCGCGCGACGCGCGCGGCTTCGAGTCCTGGGTGACCGGTCACAAGATCCCGCTCGGCCGCACCGTCGCAGCGTTCATCGATTACATCAAGACGCGCGGGAAGGCATTCTTTTCCGGCGTCTCGATCGTCATCGGCGGTACTGTCGATGCCGTGAACGCCTTGCTGTCGACAACTCCCGCACCGCTACTGATCCTGCTCGTCGCGGTGCTTGCCTGGCTTCTGCATCGCTCGATCGGGCTCGCGATCTTCATCATCGCGGCCCTGCTGTTCATCATGAACCAGGGCTACTGGGCGGCGACGCTCGAGACCCTCGCGCTGGTGTTCGTGTCGGCGCTCGTGTCGACACTGGTCGGAGTACCGACCGGCATCGCGGCCGCGCACCGGCCACGCCTCTACGCTGCGCTTCGCCCGGTACTCGACCTGATGCAGACGCTGCCGACTTTCGTCTATCTTATTCCGACGCTGGTCCTGTTCGGTCTCGGCGTCGTGCCGGGATTGATCTCGACGGTCATTTTTGCGCTGCCGGCGCCGATCCGCCTGACGCATCTCGGGATCTCCTCGGTGCCGAAACCCCTCCTCGAAGCGGGCGACGCCTTCGGCGCGACGCCGATGCAGAAGCTCTGGAAGATCGAGCTGCCGAGCGCCATGCCGACGATCCTCGCGGGCGTCACGCAATGCATCATGCTGAGCCTCTCGATGGTCGTCATCGCGGCACTGGTCGGCGCCGGCGGACTCGGAGTGCCGGTCGTGCGGGCACTCAACAGCGTGCAGGTCGACGTCGGGTTCGAAGCGGGCTTTGCGATCGTGCTGCTCGCGATCATCCTCGACCGCGTCAGCCGGCCGAGAACCGGCAGTGCGGCCTGATGAACGCCGCTCTCGAATTCAAGGAGGTCGACATCCTGTTCTCCCGCGAGCAGGGGCGAAAAGGCGCGCGCGCGATCCAGGATGCACTTGCGCGGCTCGATGCGGGCGAGGCGCGGGAAGAAATAGCCGCCGCCTGCGGCGTGGTGGTCGGCGTCGCCGGCGCGAGCCTGGCGATCACGCCAGGCGAGATCTGCGTGATGATGGGGCTCTCCGGATCCGGAAAATCGACGCTGATGCGGGCGGCGAACGGCCTGACGGCGGTGACGCGCGGGAACGTGCTGATCGGCGATGCGAACGGGTCGATTGACGTCGGCCACTGCGGTACCGAGAAGCTGCGACGCTTGCGGCGCGAGCGCGTCGCCATGGTATTCCAGCAGTTCGCGCTGCTTCCCTGGCGTACTGTTGCGGACAACGTCGGGCTCGGCCTCGAGTTGCGCGGCGAGCCGGTGACTTCACGGAAGCGGATTGTCGCGGAGCAGCTCGAGCTCGTAGGCCTGTCGCAGTGGGCGGACCGGGATGTCGGCGAGCTGTCCGGCGGGATGCAGCAGCGCGTAGGTCTCGCGCGCGCGTTCGCGACGAAGGCGGACATCCTCCTGATGGACGAACCCTTCTCGGCCCTCGATCCGCTGATCCGGGACAAGTTGCAGGATGAATTGCTGGCGCTGCAGGAGCGGGTCAAGAAGACAATCCTGTTCGTGAGCCACGATCTCGACGAGGCGCTGAAGCTTGGCGACCGGATCTCGATCATGCATCACGGGCGCATCGTGCAATCGGGCAGCGCGCAGGACATCGTGCTGCGTCCGGCCAACGATTACGTCGCCGAGTTCGTACGTCACATGAATCCGCTCTCGGTGTTGACCGGCGCGATGATCATGCGCCGATGCGACCAGATGGACCGGTCGGATGGGGCACTCTGCCTCGACGACGCCAGGCGATATCAGCTGACGGTCGACAGCCGGCTCGTACCCGTCGAGTTGCGCCTGAACGGGCAGCCGCATCCCTTGCGCGCCGTGGAAGACGACACGGAATGCGCCGAGGACGGACGCGCGGTGATCGTGGCGCCGACGTCGCTGTCGCTTCAGCGTCTGATCGACCTGCGCCGCAGGACCGGGCATCCTGTGCTGCTCGCGGAAGGCGGGCAGGTGCTGGGTGTCTGCGGCGAGACGGAGATCATCGGCGCCCTGGCGGCGCGCGGTTGAGGCAGCGTGGGGTCAGGATGAAAACGAAATCCGCAATTGCGGCCTGCGCGCTCGCGCTCGCCAGCGCCTGCACGCCGGGCCTGTCGACGGCTCCTGAAACAGGACGCACGACCGTGTTCGATCTCCAGGGTCATCGCGGTGCACGGGCGTTGCGGCCGGAGAACACGCTCGCAGGATTCACGCATGCGCTCGCGATCGGTGTCACGACTCTCGAGCTCGACTGCGGCGTCACAAAGGACGGCGTCGTCGTCGTGAGCCACGACAGGGTGCTCAATCCCGACCACACGCGCGATGCCGGGGGCCGGTTCCTGCAGACACCGGGACCGCCGATCCGCGAGCTCACCTATGCTGAGCTGCGACAGTACGACGTGGGTCGGATCCGGCCCGGCAGCGGGTACGCCGCACAATTCCTGGAGCAGCAACCCGCGGACGGCGAGCGCATTCCGCGCCTTTCGGACGTCTACGCGCTCGTGCAGACGATGGGAAACCGCGACGTGCGCTTCAACGTCGAAACCAAGATCGATCCGCTGCAGCCGGAAACAACGGTGACGCCGGAAGTATTCGTGGCGGCGCTCGTCGAGGTCATCCGCGCCGCGGGGATGGAATCGCGCACGACGATCCAGTCCTTCGACTGGCGGACGCTCGTGCTGGCGCGAAAACTCGCACCCGAAATCGCGATTGTCGCGCTCACCGACCAGCAGCCGGACGAAGACACGATGGAGGTCGGCAAGCCGGGTGCCTCGCCCTGGCTGGGCGGGTTCGACGTGGACGATTACGCGGGCTCGGTACCGCGCACCGTGCAGGCGCTCGGTGCGCGCACCTGGTCGCCGCACGCGCTCGATCTGGATCCGCGCCTGGTTGCGGAGGCGCATGAGCTCGGGCTCGCCGTCGTGCCCTGGACTGTCAACGATCCGAACGATATGCAGCGCGCGATCGCACTCGGCATCGACGGCCTGATCACCGATTATCCCGACCGGCTGCGCTCTGTGCTCGAGTCCAAGGGGATCTCGCTGCCATCGCCGACGCGATGATCGGATTCCTGAGACCAGCTGCGTTCGGCACGCCGCTCGCCGTCGATCGCGTGGATCCGGAGTACAGGCGCCTTCGACGGCGGGTGTATATCGGGATCTTCGTCGGCTATGCGGGTTATTACCTGGTCCGCAACAATCTCGCGCTCGCGATTCCCGACCTGCTTGCGGAGCACCCGCAGTACACCAAGGCGCAGCTCGGCACCGCACTGACTGCGCTTTCCGTCGCCTACGGCCTGTCGAAATTCCTGATGGGTTCGATCTCGGATCGCAGTAACCCGAAATTCTTCATGCCGCTCGGACTGCTGCTCTCCGCCGGGCTCATGGCGGCGTTCGGCCTCATCGATGCGCTCGCCGCGTCGCTCGGCGCGATCATCCTGGTCATGGCCCTGAACGGCTGGGTGCAGGGCATGGGCTGGCCACCCTGCGGCAAGGTCATGGTGCACTGGTTCAGCACGAAGGAGCGCGGCCTCACCGTCTCCACCTGGAATACCGCACACAACATCGGCGGCGCGCTGGTCGCGAACCTCGCCCTCGTGGGCGTGATCCTCTTCAGCGATTGGGGAGCGAAGTTCTACTTCAACGCGCTCGTCGCCGCGATCATCGCGATCGTGGTGTTCCGGCTGCTCGAGGATTCGCCGCAGTCGCGTGGGCTGCCGGCCATCGAGCATCACCGGAACGATTACCCCGAAGGCTACAGCGAGGCGCACGAGAAGACGCTCGCGTTCCGCGAGATCTTCCTCAAGTACGTGCTGCCGAACCGCTTCCTGTGGGCGATCGCCATCGCGAACGCGTTCGTCTATTTTGTGCGCTACGGCGTGGTAAACTGGATTCCAACGTATCTCGAGACGGCAAAGGGGTTCTCGTTCCACCAGTCGAGCACCGCCTGGGCGCTGTACGAGTACGCGGCCATTCCGGGCACGATCGCCTGCGGCTGGCTTTCGGACCGCTGGTTCCGGGGCCGGCGTGCGCCGATGACCATGATCTTCATGGCGCTGACGCTGGCTGCAGTCGTCGTTTACTGGCTGAACATGAAGGGACCGCTCTGGATCGACTATGCGGCACTCTTCGCGATCGGCTTTCTCGTGTACGGTCCCATCATGATGATCGGGCTTCATTCGCTCGATCTCGTGCCCAAGAAGGCGGCCGGCACCGCCGCCGGGTTCACCGGTTTCTTCGGCTACGTATTCGGCTCTGCAATTGCGGGAACCGGCGTCGGCTGGATCGCCGATCACTGGGGCTGGGGCGGCGTGTTCGTAACGATGGTCGCGTGCTGCGTGCTCACGATTTTCTTCGTCTCCCTGACGCTACGCCACCGCACCTGACTCATCTTCCGAGGTAGTCGCGGAGTCGCTGCTGGTCAGCCGGGGTGGCACGCAGGCCGGTCTTCGAGTGCCGCCATGCAATGTCTTCTGCCGAGCGCGCCCATTCCTCGCGCACCAGGTAGTCGACCTCGAAGCGAGTCATGCCGCCGCCGAACTCCTCGCCCATGTCCGCGCGGGACCGAACCGGCTCAAGCAGCCGCAGGGCGCGCGTGCCGTAGGCCCTGGCCAGGCGCCGGCTCTCGGCGTCGCCGAGAAATGGCCAGCGGCGGCGCAGCAGGGTGATGAAGGCTTCGATGTCTCCGCCCGGGAGGTCGCCGCCCGGCAACGGCGCAGAAGACGTCCACGGTTCGTGCATCGAGCCGAGGCGTGGCTCGAGTTTCTCGAGCGCGAGTTCCGCGAGGCGACGGTAGGTCGTGATCTTGCCGCCGAGCACCGACAGCACCGGCGCGAGGCCGGCGGGAGCGTCCAGTTCGAGCACGTAATCGCGGGTCACGGCTGAGGCCTCGGCCATGCCGTCGTCCTGCAGCGCACGGATGCCGGCATAGCTCCAGACGACGTCGGCCGGTCCGATCTGCCGCTCGAAAGAGCGGTTTACGACCTGGCACAGGTACGCCGTCTCGGCCGGGTCGATCGCCACCGGACCCGGCTCGCCGTGCCAGGGCACGTCGGTCGTGCCGATGAGCGTGTAGTCATTCAGGTAAGGGATCACGAACACCAGGCGTCGGTCCGTATGCTGGAGCGCGTAGGCGTGGTCGCCCTCGTACAGCCGGTTCACGACGATGTGGCTCCCCTTGACGAGGCGCATCGGCTGGCGGCTTCCGGTACCGAGCCGTCCATCAAGCACTTCGGCCACCCAGGGACCTGCCGCGTTGATAATGGCGCGCGCGCGCGCCGTGTACGACTCGCCAGTCGCCTCGCAATGGATGTCGGCGCGCCACTCCCCGCCATCGCGCAGCGCGCGCAACAGGCGGTGGCCGACCCGGATGTCGGCTCCGTGTTCGGCAGCGTCCTTCGCATTCAAGATGACCAGCCGGCTGTCGTCGACCGTGCAGTCGGAGTAAGCGAAGCCGAACTTCAGGTTCGGCCGGAGCGGCGCCCCGTAGGTCGATGACGCAAAACGGACGCGCGCGGAGGATTCGAGCGTGCTGCTCCGGCCCAGCCAGTCGTAGAGGAACAAGCCCAGACGGACGGCCCAGGCCGGCCGCAGCCAGCTCCGGTAGGGCAGCACGAAGCGCTTCCGGCTCACGAGGTGCGGGGCGATCGCGAGAAGGCGCTCCCGCTCCAGCAACGACTCGCGAACCAGGCGCAGGTGCAGGTACTCGAGGTAGCGCAGGCCGCCATGCACCAGCTTGGAGGAGGCGGAAGACGTGTGGCACGCAAGGCCGTCCTGCTCGACGAGCAGTACGGAGAGACCACGGCCGGCGGCATCACGAGCGATGCCTGCACCGTTGATTCCGCCGCCGATGACGATCAGGTCGTAGAGCACTCCGACTAGATTCCGCGCCGTCGCTCGGCTCGCGCAAGCAGCCCGGTCGCGACAGTCGTCAGGAACACGACACCGACGAGCAGCAGGAAAACCGAGTCCAGGCCCTGGGTCTTTTTCAGCCAGCCGATCACCGGCTCCTGGAGTATCGGGCCGATCGATCCAAAGCCGTTGATGACACCGGCCGCGAGCGCTGCCTGACGCCGGCTCCCCGCATCCATCGCGCAGGCGCCGGAGAGCAGCGAGTCGGGACCCATCGCCATGAATCCGATCAGGCCGAGCAGCGCGACGAAAAGCACCGGCGACGACAGGCCGACGAGCCACATCGCGCAGGTGAATACCAGGCAGCCGGAGGTCATCCAGAAAATCACCGGCGTTCGGCGCGAACCCGGAATGCGGTCCGACCAGAAGCCGGCGGCGAGCACGCCGAGAAAGCCGATCCAGTCGAATGCCGTGGACCAGTAAGCAGCGATCGACGTGGTCATCCCGAAATGCTCGCCGAGGATCAGTGCCGACCAGCTGTCGAGTGCATAGCGCAGGAACTTGAAGCCGAAGTAGATCAGGCCCATCGCGACGATCAGCGCGACGAATCCCGGCGGCAGCGCGGCCTCGCGGGCGCCGCCGGCCTTGCGCGGGCCGGGTGCTGCGACGTCGGGTTCCGCATCGTCTTCGAGCGACAAGCCGACGGATTGCGGCCGCTCGCGTGCATACAGGACGAAGTACACGGTGAACGCGAGCAGCAGGATGCTCGAGCCGAAGAACGACCAGGCAAGGCCAAGCCAGCCGAGCAGGAATCCGGCGAGGCCCTTGCCGAAAATTGCCCCGAACTGGTAGCAGGTGCCCCAGATGCTGAAGAGCGTTCCGCGCTCGGAGCGACGCGTCCAGTTTGCGAACAAGGCGACGTTGTGCGGCCAGCCCATGGCCTGGGCGAGACCATGGATTCCCATGGTCACGCACATCCACAGGAACACGCTGGCAACCTGCGAATCGACGAGCCAGCCGAGCACGATATTGCAGGCGGCCGCGATGCACATGCCCCAGGCGAGCACGCGCCGGCTTTCCATGCGCCGGCCGAGCCAGGCGGCAAGGAACTGGCCCAGCATGTAGGTGATGAGATAAATGGTCCACGGCCAGGCGATCTCGACGTCGTCGAGGCCGAACTGTTCCTTCAGCGGATGCTTGACGACCGCGTAGACCTTGCGCGTGATGTAGAAGCCGCAATACGAAAGCCAGGTCGCGGTGAAGAGTTGCAGGCGATAGCGGCGCAGGAGCTCGGGATTCGGCGCGTTCACGTGAACGACCTGCCGGCGAAATCGAAGCTGCCATCCGCCACTTGTTCCCAGAATCGCGGCGGCAAGGCCCCGTAGTGCGTGCAGCTCGCCGTCGCAAGCCGGGTATTTCCCGGAATGTCAGACGCGCAGCAGGTGATGAACATCGATCGCATGCCGGCGGCCCGCGCCGCGAGCAGGCCGGCCTGGCTGTCTTCGAACACGAGGGTGTCGGCCGGGCCGACGTCGAACGCACGCGCCGCTAGCAGGAAACCCTCCGGGTCGGGCTTGCCATTACGGACGGCATCGCCGCCGATCCGCGCGCGCGGGTCAATGCAGTCGGAGACTCCGAGTCTGTCGATGAAGGAGTCGATCACGGAGCGCGGGCTGGACGACACGACGCCCAGGTCGAGCCCGCAGGCGCTCGCGGCGCGCAGCGCCTCCGGTGCGCCGGGGATCGGCTTCACGTTCGCGGTGGCGTCGCTCCAGTAATCCAGCAGTTCGGCGGCGAGCGCCTGCGCCGCGAGACCGATGCCAGTGCGCGCCCGGATGGAGTCGGCGACGTGCGCCCAGGTGCGACCGCGTGTCTCGGAATGCGGGAGCGCGAAACCCGCGACTCCATGGCGCGCGGCTACGGCGGAGATCGCCTCGTCCGTCTGCGTCTCGCTGTCGACCAGCGTACCGTCGAGGTCGAAGAGGACGGCGCGCACCGGTCTTGTCGCTGCCATTGGAATCAGGCGAGGCTCGCGAGCTCGACATTCCAGGACATCCGCGTCCGGCCTTTCGCATCGGCGATGCCGAGCGAAAGACGCGTCAATGGCCCCAGCCAGTCGATGTCGATAAAGCCGAAGTTGGCGTCCGCCACCACTTCGCTCGCACGATTCGAGTTTGGCGTAGGCACGCGCCATTCCTCGGTGAGGCCGCTCGAGGTCAGATCCCACAGCGTGTACGGCACGTTGACGTCCAGTTTCGAAAGTTCGGCGTAGTGGATGTCGCCGCTCAGGAACAGAACGCCGTTAGCCTTCTTGCGGCGGATGAGATCGATCAGCCGCTCCCGATCGCGCGCGAAACCGACCCATGATTCCCAGCCCGTGAAATCGGCAAGCACCTGCAGGCTGGAGCCGAACAGGCGAACTTCGGCGGGCACTTCGAGCTGCCGTTCGAGCCATTGCCATTGCCGTTCGCCGAGCATCGTGGCTTTGTGCTCAGGATTGCGCGCATGCGGCCCCGGAACTTCGAGCCCCTTGGCGAGCCTCGCCCTGGCCCAGGTCTCGTAGTCGGCGCCCCCGAGGTCGACCGGGATGAGCGGCGTGCGGTTGAAGCGCAGGTCCGGCAGGATCACCTGCACGCGCTGGCCCGGCGGGCCGAAAACATAGGACGCATAAACACCGTCCCGATTCCGGCGCGGCGATCCGGGGGGCTCGTCCCAGAAATCGAGGAAGATCTGCCGGGAGTCGTCCTTCATCGGATATTCGCCACCCGCATCGTCCTCGCCGTAATCGTGGTCGTCCCAGATTGCGACGATCGGAGTCCCGGCGCGCAACCGCGCAAAGCCGGACTGCGCCGCGAGTTGCGCGTACTTGGCGCGGAGCACCGCCATGTCGCGCGTGTCCCCGTAGATGTTGTCGCCGAGGAATATGAACAGGTCGTTCTGCCGGGCGAGTATCGGGTCCCAGACCGGCTGGGACTTTGATGCCTCTGCACACGACCCGAACGCGATGCGCTTCAGCGTGCGCCCCAGCGCCGGGTGTGGATCTGAGACCGGCACCGCAGCGACCGCGTCGGCTGCGTCGGCAGACGACGCGCGGCCTTGCAGGCCGCCGAGCGCCGCTGCGCCAGCGAGTGCGAGCGATTGACCGAGCATCGTTCGCCGCGAGGGATCGTGGTCGCGCTCGGTCATGTCTGCACCAGCCGGAGTCCCAGCCAGGCCGCGGCGAGGCCGAAAATGACGCTGAAGCCGGCATAGGAAACGGCGGTCAGCGATTCGCCGCGGCGCAGGAGATAAAGCGCATCCCGCCCGAAGGCGGAAAACGTGCTGTACGGAAACTTTTCGAGGGTTGTCAGGTGAAGCACCCAGCCGCCCGCCTTGTATCGGGCGACCGACCCGATCATTCCGCCGATGCCGACAAGCAGCAACGCTCTCATGGTGGACACCGCGCCTTTACTGATAAACCCGGCCGCGATGCCGCAGCCAGCCGGCCTCATGTTGCCCCTGCGGGTCGTGATGCGTCCAGTGGACGAGGCCACCCCTGTCGTTCCATTCGTATACGCCGCTGAACGAGACAGTGTCGCCATTGCGCAGCGATTCGATCCGCGGAGCGAGATCGATGTTGTGCGTGATCAGGATTGTCTGGCCCGAGTCGAGCGTCAGGATGAACCGCTGGTGACGATCGCCAAGGCTATCGTCGCCGAGAATCCTGGAAACCGAGCCCTCGCCCATGACCTGGACCCCGCTTTGCCGGGCGGCGTAAGCATTCGCGAGCGCATCGCTGCTGTTGGCCTCCGCGCGCTCGGCGGTCGGCTCTGCGTTCCGCGGCGCGACTCCATCTGGTTGCCGGTTGAGATAGAGGGCGGCCGCAATGACGATGACGAGCAGCAGCAGTTTCTTCATTGTTCCGTCCCGTGATGGGCGGGCTGGCGCGGCGGCAAGGGTCGCCAGTAGCCTGTGACCAGTGCAATCCCGGCGAGGATCACCGCCATTCCAATGATCTCGATCCAGGAGAGCGTTTCGCCGAGCGCGAGCCAGCCGATCAGGGCCGCCACGGCCGGACAGACATAGCCGTAGGAACCGACAATGACGGGCGAGGTGTGGACGGTAAGCCAGGCGTACGCGGAATAGGCGAGGCAGGAACTCATCAGCGTCAACCACAGGAAGGCGGCGAACGCGCGCGGCGTCCAGTGAAACGCGAACGATTCGCCTGCGACGGCGGCCGCCATCAGCAGTCCCAGTCCACCCGCCAGCATCTGGAGCGCGACGAACATGAGCGGAGGATTCACGGCCCCCGAGTTGCGGTGGTAGATCGTACCGATCGACCAGGCGAGGCAACCAAGCAGGATCAGGAGCTGCCAGCCGAAACCCGCGAGATGGAAACCACCCTTTGGCGAAAGCACGAGCAGGACGCCTGCGAGCCCGACGAGGAGCCCGATCTGCGCCGTGCCGGAGAGCGGCTTGCGCCGCTGGCCGAAGGTGCCGAGCCACGCGATCCAGAGCGCGGGCGTCGCATTCAGGAATGCCGCGGTGTTCGACTGCACGTATTGCATCGCGATCACGTGGCAGGCATTGCTGAAGAGGACCGACAGGAAAGCCATCGCAAGCACATGCCGCACTTCGATCCGCGACAGTACCGGCGGCCCGCTTCGCCACCACGTAAAGGCGATCAGCAGGATGCCCGCGGCGGAGAAGCGCAGGCCCGCGGCGACGAGCGGCGGCTCGTCGGTCACCATGACCTTGGTTGCGAAGAAACTCGATCCCCAGACCAGATACACGATCGAGAGCGCGATCGTGACTTGGGTGCGGTGGGCTTTAGCGTCGCTCATTGAAGGAGGGGGCGTCCACCTTTGTTAAAGGGGACGTTCCCCTTTAGGAAGGGTAGCACCGCGTCAGGAAGGGACAGTCCCCTTTGCCAGGGCGCAAAGGGGACAGTCCCTAGTGCGGTTATGCGCGCTTTGGTTGTATGGCGACCTTGTACAACCACCAGCCGACGAGCGCGAGCGCTGCGATTCCGGTCCATTGGCCGGGCCGCATGGAAGCGGCGACCGCCAGCGCATCGGCATCCTCGGTCAGCACGATCGGGATCGCGATCAGGACGCCGACGATGGCTTCGCCCGCGATGAGGCCTGCGGAGAACAGAAGGCCCATCTGCTTCAGGATCTCGGTATCGCCGCCGGGATTCCGCCTGCGATGCCAGCGGGTTGCGAGCTCGGCGATCAGGCCGCCGGCGAAGATCGGGGTCGAGAGTTCGAGCGGCAGGTAGATTCCCACCGCAACGGCGAGCACCGGCGCGCGCCAGCTTGCGCCGCGCGCCTTGAGCCACTCGTCGAGCACGATCACGATCGCGCCGACGACAGCGCCGATCGCCACCATGTTCCAGGGCAGGCCGCTGCCGAAGATGCCGCTTGCGACCGAGGCCATCAATGTCGCCTGCGGGGCAGCCAGTGCATTGACGCCTTCGCGCGCCGGCGTGCCGATGCCATAGGCCTCGAGCAGCAGGTTGAGCACCGGCGCCATGACGGCGGCGGAGGCGAGTGCGCCGATGGCGAGCATCACCTGCTGGCGCCAAGGCGTCGCGCCGACGAGCTGTCCCGCCTTCAGGTCCTGGAGATTGTCGCCGGCAACGGCGGCGGAATTGCAGATCACCGCGCCGATCATGATTGCGGCGACCGGGCCGACGGTGGAGCCCGCGCCCATGATCGCCAACCGGATCAGCGAGGCGAAGAGGATGGTCGATA
>CAYPQX010000162.1:0-9809 GCA_964412975.1 uncultured Steroidobacteraceae bacterium | reverse complement strand
CACGGCCTCGAAGATCAGCGCGAAATCGCCGAAGTTCCTGAAGTGCGCACGGTCGAACCGCGTATTTGAATGGGCCCGGATCGCCTCCTCGATCAGCCCGGGCACCTGCTGGACAAGCTCCCGCGGCGTCTCGTAAACGATGCCGATCGTAAACATCGCCCGGCGCTCGTACAGCAATCCGTAATTGCGCACGCGGCTCTGCAGCAGGTCTCCGTTCGACATCACGATCATTTCGCCCGACAGCGAACGCAGGCGCGTGCTCTTGATGCCGATCTGCTCGACCGTTCCCTTCTCCTCGCCGATCACCAGGAAATCGCCCACCTTGAAAGGCTTGTCGAGCGCGATGGAAAGAGAGGCAAACAGGTCTCCGAGGACGTTCTGGACGGCAAGGGCGATCGCAACGCCGCCAATACCGAGTCCCGCAATCAGAGGGCCGATCTTCACGTCCAGGTTCGTGAGCAGCATCATCAGTGCAACGACCCAGACGACGAGCACCCCGACGAAGCGCAGGATATTGAGGCTCGCGGCACCCTCCGCGCCCGGGAGCTCGCGGCCGCGCCGAGCGTCGATCAGGTGCCGGAACGCGGCCGTTGACCAAAGGCCGACCTGCAACCACACGATGACCAGGAAGACAATGTGCCCAATTCGGTGGAGCCACTCCGGCACCACGAGCCAGCGCATCGCCAGGTAGGCTGCAACGGCCACCATGAAGAGCCGGGTCGTCGCTTCGACGAGGGCTCGCAACAGCAGGAGCGCCCCGATGGGGTGATTTGCCACCCGCTTTTTGAGGCGGCGTGCGATGAATGCCCGTGCGAGCGGCAGCACTGTGAACCACACGGCGAACCCGACGAACGCCCTGATCCAGACCCAGAGTTCGTTGCCGTAATAGACGGTGCCGGCGAGTTCCTGGAAGCTTTCGAGATTCACGGGCACATTTTATTCCAGACCGAGCTCGCGAAGCTTGCGCGTCAGCGTGTTCCGCCCCCAGCCTATCAGCTTCGCCGCTTCCTGCCGGCGGCCCTGGACGCGCGCGAGCGCGGCCCTCGCGAGCGTCCGTTCGAACTGGTCGCCCGCGACCTCGAGAAGCGGCGGCCCGTTACCCGCGAGATGCCGCGACGCCCAGGCCTCGAGCTCCCTGCACCAGTCGTCCGCCGCCGGCGGTTGCGCGCCCTCGCCTCCGAGGTCCGGCGGAATGTCCTCGTCGCGGATCTCGCGCCCCGGTGCGGTGACAGTCAGCCGGCGCGCTGCGTTCACGAGCTGCCTGACGTTGCCCGGCCAGCCGAAGGCGACCAGGCGGTTGCGGGCATCCGCCGCGAGTGTCTTCGGCTCGACCCCGAGTTCGCGGGCGGCGGAGGCGAGATAGTGGGTGAGGAGCTCCGGGATGTCGCCCGGCCGCTCGCGCAAGGAAGGCACGCGGATCCGTATCACGTTCAACCGGTGCAGCAGGTCCTCGCGGAACAGGCCGCGCCTGACGAGCCCGTCGAGGTCCTGGTGCGTCGCCGCAATCACGCGCACGTCGACCTCGATCGGCGTGTTGCCGCCGACGCGGTAGAACTCGCTTTCGGCGAGCACGCGGAGCAGCCGCATCTGCAGCGCCATACTCATGTCGCCGATCTCATCGAGAAAGAGCGTGCCGCCGTGCGCCTGTTCGAAGCGCCCGCGGCGCATCGCATCCGCGCCCGTGAAGGCGCCCTTCTCGTGGCCGAACAGCTCCGACTCGAGGAGGTCCGAGGCGATCGCCGAGGTGTTGAGCGCGATGAACGGCGCGGAAGCGCGCGGGCTGTGCCGGTGCAGCGCGCGCGCGACGAGTTCCTTCCCGGTTCCCGACTCGCCGGTCACGAGCACGGAAAGGCTCGATCGCGACAGGCGACCGATGGCACGGAAGACTTCCTGCATGGCCGGCGCCTGGCCGAGGATTTCCGGAATCGCCGGTCCGCCGTTGTCCGCGCGCGCCGACGCGCCCTGCGTTGCGGCGCGCCGCACGAGCGCGACCGCCTCGTCGATATCGAAGGGCTTCGGCAGGTACTCGAAGGCGCCACCGCGATAGGCCGCCACCGCGTGATCGAGATCCGAGTGCGCGGTCATCACGATCACCGGCAGGCCCGGGTGTTCGCGCCGCGCAATCTCGAGCAGCTTGAGGCCCTGCGTGCCCGGCATCCGCACATCCGTGATCAACACGTCCGGCCGGCGCTCCGCGAGCGCTGCGAGCGCCGCGTCGGCATGGTCGAAGGGCCGCGGCTCGATGCCCGCCTGGCGCAGGGCGCGCTCGAGCACCCAGCGGATTGACGCATCGTCATCCACGACCCAGACTTCAAGCGGCTCGTTCATGCCCATTCTCCATCGGCAAGAGCAGGGAAAAGACGGTTCGTCCCGGCCGGCTGTCGAATTCGATGATTCCGCCATGGCGCGTCGCGATGTCCTGTGCGACGGCGAGGCCAAGCCCGGTCCCGCCTGCGCGCGCCGTCACCAGTGGATAGAAAATCGTTTCCCCGAGTTCCGGTGGCACGCCGGGGCCGCTGTCCTCGAACTGGAGTGAGGCGACCACGCGGTGGCGTTCGGCGCCGATCGTCGCATTCGTCATGGCGCGGCTCCTGAGCGTCAGCAACCCGCGCTCGCCGAGCGCCTGCACCGCATTCCGCGCGAGATTCAGCATGGCCTGCACCATGAGGTCGCGGTCGAGGCGAAGCGCCGGAAGGCTCGGATCGTAGTCGCGCTCGATTGCGACGCCGACGGGCGCCTCGGCCCGCGCCAGCCGGTAAACGTGATCGATGAGCTCGTGAACGTTCACGGCTTCGCGACGCACCGCGCGCGCGGGACCGAGCAGGCTATCGACCAGCGCGCAGAGCCGGTCGGCTTCACCGATGATCACGCGCGTGTATTCCTTCAGCTCGGCGCTCGGAAGTTCGCGCTCGAGCAGTTGCGCTGCGCCGCGGAGGCCGCCGAGCGGATTCTTGATCTCGTGGGCGAGCTGGCGCGCCATCACGCGGCTGCCGCCCTGCTGCACAAGCAGCGCATCTTCCCGCGTCATACGGGACGGCTCGGTCGTGTTTGCGATTTCGATCAGCACGGATCCTGCGCAGGGTGCTGCGCCTGCAAGCGGCGTCAGGGAAACGTCGACCTGGTAACGCGCGTCGCCGCGCGCCGCGGGTGCGAGCGG
The DNA here is from genome assembly GCA_964412975.1 of uncultured Steroidobacteraceae bacterium. Lineage (GTDB taxonomy): Bacteria > Pseudomonadota > Gammaproteobacteria > Steroidobacterales > Steroidobacteraceae > SCUD01. The sequence goes on along the minus strand of CAYPQX010000162.1, from coordinate 6,652 downwards.
GATGCCGCGGAGCGCCAGCGGTTCCTGGCTTTCGCAGCATCGCACGATCAGTGATTCGAGCGCCACGCCGTCGGCGACGAGTGTCGCGAAGCGCCGGCCGCGTGCCGCTACCGGGCTCGTCGCCAGGAGATCTGCGGCGGCCGCATTGAGCCACGCGACATTCGCGCGGGCATCGAGAACGAGGACCGACGTTGCGAGGAGATCGAGGATCACGGCCGCGTCGGGAGCCGCCCGATCTGTGGGATCACGCGCCATCGCGTGATCCTGGCGCCGGATCGGCGGCTGTCAGTTGCCGGGCGCGGGTGCCGGAGTCGGACGCGGCCTGGGCCGTGACGGCACGGGGGTCTGCGGATTCTGCGTCGACGCCTGCCGCACGTGGAACGTGGTCTGCTGGCTCGTGATCACCGGGCTGCCGTTCTGGTCGAGGATGCTGGCTCGCAGGAAATACGTGCCGCGTGCCAGGCCAGTCAACTCCATCCCGAGCCCCGCGGCCGGGCGGCGATTGCCATTCAGGAAAAACGCGACCGAGTGATCGGGCCGGAGCGTGCCCTGCAGATCCGCCTGGACCGAGACCGTCGCGTCCGAACCGAAGAACACTTCGTCCGGCGTCGGCTGGACGATCGAGAGCAATTCGTATGGCGAGACTGACGGCGACTCTTCCGGCTCGGCCGAGCCCGATGCCACGCTGTCGGGTGTTGCGGCCTCGCCCTCGTACGCATTCGGCTCGACCACGGTGATGAGCTCGGCGTTCGGCGAGTTGGGCTGATCCGCATAATGGACGATGCCGTTCTTGTCCACCCACCGCCAGATCTCCTGGGACGCGGCCGCCAGGGAGAAGGCCAATCCGGCGAGGATCAGGAAGATACGCATGGCGACAGCATATCCCCTGACCCGCCGGACTGACACAGGCGGGACGGCATCTGTGACCGCCATCCCATCCCTGGGGGCCCCCGTCAGAGGCTGTAATACATGTCGAGCTCGACCGGATGCGTCGACATCCGGAAACGGGTCATCTCGCCTTCCTTGAGTCCGATATAGGCATCAATCAGGTCGTCGCTGAACACGCCGCCGCGCTTCAGGAAATCGCGGTCGCGGTCGAGGTGCTCGAGCGCCATGTCGAGCGAATGGCAGACCTCCGGAATGTTCTTCGCTTCCTCGGGCGGCAGGTCGTACAGGTCCTTGTCCGAAGCCTCGCCCGGATGAATCTTGTTCTGGATGCCGTCGAGCCCCGCCATCAACATGGACGCGAACGCGAAATACGGATTCGCGGTCGAGTCCGGGAAGCGCACCTCGATGCGACGGCCCTTGGGGTTCGAAACCCAGGGGATGCGGATCGACGCGGAACGGTTTCGCGCCGAATACGCGAGCATCACGGGCGCCTCGAATCCGGGCACCAGCCGCTTGTAGCTGTTCGTGCCGGGATTCGTGAATGCATTCACCGCCCTCGCGTGCTTGATGATGCCCCCGATGTAGTAGAGCGCAGTGTCGGAAAGCCCCGCATAACGCTCGCCCGAAAAGATGTTCTTGCCGTCCTTCTGCAACGACTGGTGCACGTGCATGCCGCTGCCGTTGTCGCCGACGAGCGGCTTCGGCATGAATGTCAGCGTCTTGCCGTAGCCGTGCGCGACGTTCCACAACGCGTACTTGAGGAGTTGCACCTCGTCGCCCTTCTTCGTGAGCGTGTTCGCTGCGACGTTGATCTCGCCCTGGCCGCCGGTGCCGACTTCGTGGTGATGCACCTCGACCTTGAGTCCGAGTTCCTCGCAGGCCTCGCACATCGCCGTGCGGAGATCCTGGAAGCGATCCACCGGCGGCACCGGGAAGTAGCCGCCCTTGACGCCCGGACGATGGCCCAAATTGCCGCTCTGGTAGCTCGCGCCGGAGTTCCATGCGCCCTGTACCGAGTCGATGTGATAGCTGCAGCCGTTGATCTCGTTGGTCCAGCGGACGCTGTCGAAGATGAAGAACTCGTTCTCCGGGCCGAAGAGCGCGGTCTCGGCTATTCCCGTCGACTTGAGGTAAGCCTCCGCACGCTTTGCGAGTGAGCGCGGATCGCGGTTGTAGCCCTGCATCGTGGTCGGTTCGACGACGTCGCAACGCAGCAGCAGCGTTGTCGCTTCGAAGAACGGATCGATCATCGCGGTCGACGGATCCGGCATCAGGATCATGTCGGACTCGTTGATGCCCTTCCATCCGGCGATCGACGAACCGTCGAACATCTTGCCGTCGACGAAGAAGTCCTCGTCCACCATGCGCGTCGGGATCGTGACGTGCTGTTCCTTGCCGCGCGTGTCCGTGAACCGCAGGTCGCAGTAGCGGGCTTCCTTCTCCTTGATCAGCTTCACGACGTCGGCGGGGCTCATGCTCATCTCCCAGTTCTCTTGCGATGGTCCGCGATCCCCACTGTGGTGCAAGGATCGTGCCAGTAATGATTGGTACTATTCTTTATTATAATCAATGTGTTGATAGTCCACAGCCCAGGATTGCAGTTACCGATGCACTTATTAAGTGCGTCCACTATAGGCGATGCACTTCCATGGTGCGCCGACTTTCTTAGGCGATCCGGCCGGACCTCGGCACAATCGCGGCCCGATGCGGCTCAACAAGCACATCAGCGAGACGGGGATCTGTTCGCGCCGCGAAGCGGACGCCTGGATCGCCGCGGGCCGCGTAACCGTCAATGGCGCCCCCGGCGCTCTCGGCACCCAGGTCAAGGAAGGCGACGACGTGCGGGTCGACGGCCGGCCGCTTCCCGTGCGCCGCCGGCACGTCTACCTCGCGCTCAACAAGCCGCGGGGAATCACCTGCACGACCGAACGTGACGTCGCGGGGAACATCGTGGACTTCGTCGGGCATCGCGAGCGGATCTTTCCGGTCGGCCGACTCGATAAGGATTCGGAAGGCCTGATCCTCCTCACGAACAACGGTGACATCGTCAATGAGATCCTCCGCGTCGAGCACGGCCACGAGAAGGAATACCTCGTGACGGTCGAGCCGGCCGTTACCGACACCTTTCTGTCGATGCTGGCGGCCGGCGTGCGCATCGGCGGCGAGAAAACGAAGCCCTGCATCGTCACGCGCGCCGGAAACGCGTCGTTTCGCATCGTGCTGACGCAGGGCTTGAACCGGCAGGTCCGCCGCATGTGCTCGGCGCTTGGCTGGCGCGTCAAGTCGTTGGTGCGGCTTCGCATCATGCACATCGGCCTCGGATCGCTCGCGAGCGGCCGCTGGCGCGATCTGACACCCGCTGAAATAGAGCCGCTTCTCAGGAGGGGACGCTCCCCTTTACGGCGACCGTAAAGGGGAGCGTCCCCTTTTCAGAAACGCCCCGCCGCTATACTTGGCGGTCTTTTTGCCGCATCCGGTTCGCATGACGAGAATCATGAAAGTCCTGCCGCGCACGTTCCAGGACCTGATCCTGGGCTTGCAGCGTTACTGGGCGGAGCAGGGCTGCGTGCTGCTTCAGCCCTATGACATGGAAGTAGGCGCGGGCACCTTCCACACGGCGACTTTCCTGCGCGCGCTCGGCCCGGAGCCGTGGAATGCGGCTTATGTGCAGCCGAGCCGCCGGCCGACCGACGGCCGCTATGGCGAAAACCCGTTCCGGCTGCAGCATTACTACCAGTTCCAGGTCGTGATGAAGCCCTCGCCCGCGGACATCATCGACCGCTATCTCGGTTCGCTCGCGGCCCTCGGCATCGACCCGCTTACGCACGACATCCGGCTCGTCGAGGACAACTGGGAATCGCCGACGCTCGGCGCCTGGGGGCTCGGCTGGGAGATCTGGCTAAACGGCATGGAGATCACCCAGTTCACGTACTTCCAGCAGGCGGGCGGGCTCGATTGCCGCCCGGTGATGGGCGAAATCACTTATGGACTCGAGCGGCTCGCGATGTATCTCCAGGGTGTCGAGAGCGTCTACGACCTGCTCTGGACTGAAGGGCCCGGCGGGCGCGTCACCTATGGCGACGTCTTTCACCAGAACGAGGTGGAGCAATCCGCGTTCAACTTCGAGCATGCGGATGCGCCGTCGCTGTTCGCGGAGTTCGACCAGCGCGAGAAGAACTGCGGGGCGCTCCTCGAAGCGGCCCTGCCCCTGCCTGCCTACGAGCAGACGCTGAAAGCCTCGCACGTCTTCAACCTGCTCGACGCGCGCAAGGCCATTTCCGTCACGGAACGGCAGCGCTACATCCTCCGCGTGCGCGCGCTCGCGCGCGCCGTTGCAGCCAGCTGGTATGCGAGTCGCGAAGCGCAGGGCTTTCCGCTGCTTGCCGGAGGGGACAGTCCACCTTTTTCGCCGAGCGAAAAAGGGGACAGTCCCCCTAGTGCCCAATGAAACGCCACGACTTCCTGGTGGAAATCGGCGCCGAAGAAATGCCGCCGAAAAGCCTCGTCGCGCTCGCCGCCGCGTTTCGCGACGCGATCGCCGCGGGGCTCGATGCCGCGGTCCTTTCACACGGCGCCGCGCTGACCTACTGCACTCCACGCCGCCTCACCGTGCTCGTGCGTAAGCTCATCGAGCGCCAGCCGGAACAGCGAATCGAACGCCGTGGCCCGCCCGTTTCCGCCGCATTCGATGCCGAAGGCAGGCCGACGCGCGCCGCGAAGGCCTTTGCTGATTCCTGCGGCGTCGGCATCGACGAACTCACGCGCCTGAACGACACCAAGGGCGAGTTTCTTTTCTGCCGGACAACGCGTCCGGGGCAGCCCGCATCGAACCTGCTGCCGGGCATCGTGCAGGCTGCCCTCGACCAGCTGCCGATCGCGCGTCGCATGCGCTGGGGCGACGGCAATGCGCAGTTCGTCCGTCCCGTTCACTGGATCGTCATGCTGCATGGCGAAGAAATCGTTCCCGGTGAGATCCTGGGCATCAAGGCAGGACGGATGACGCGCGGTCATCGTTTTCATGCGCCAAAGCCGATCGCGCTGCGCTCGCCCGGCGGTTATCTCGCGGCACTCGAGCGGCGCGGCCACGTACTCGCCGATTTCGAGGCGCGCCGCGAGCGAATCCGCGCGGGCGTCATCGCCGCGGCCGACGCGGAAGGCGGTGTCGCCATCATCGACCCGGCCGTGCTCGACGAGGTCGCGTCGCTGACCGAATGGCCGGTGCCGATGGCGGGTCATTTCGAGCCGCGCTTCCTCGACCTGCCGCCGGAAGTGCTCATCGCGACGCTGCAGGATCACCAGCGCTACTTTCCCGTGCAGACAAAAGATGGAAAGCTGCTTCCGCGCTTCATCGCCGTCGCCAACATCGAAAGCCGGGACCCGTGGCAGGTTCGCGCGGGCAATGAGCGGGTCGTCCGCCCACGCCTCGCGGACGCCGCGTTCTTCTATGCCGCCGACCGGAAGATGACCCTCGCGTCCCGCCGCGAGGCGCTCGCGAGCGTCACTTTCCAGGCCCGCCTCGGCACGCTCGCCGACAAGACGGTGCGAATCACCGCCCTCGCCGCGCAGATCGCGCAAGTGGCGGGCCAGGATACGGCGGCGGCGCAGCGCGCGGCCGACCTGGCGAAATGCGACCTCCTGACCGCCATGGTCGGGGAATTCCCGGAATTGCAGGGCGTCATGGGCCGGTATTACGCGCTAAACGACGGCGAGCCGGATGCCGTGGCCGCCGCCCTTGCGGAACAGTACCTGCCCCGCTTTGCCGGCGACTCGCTCCCCGCCACCGGGGCGGGCCTCGCGCTCGCCGTGGCCGACAAGCTCGACACCCTCGTCGGGATCTTCGCCATCGGCCAGAAACCGAGCGGAACGAAAGACCCGTACGGGCTTCGCCGCGCAGCACTCGGCGTCCTCCGGATACTGATCGAAACCGGCCTCGGCCTCGATCTGCGTGAATTCATCCGCTCGGCCCTCGATTCCGTCAGCGCCGACCTCGCCCGATTGTCGAAGGTGGAAAAGGGGACGGTCCCCTTTACGGCCGCCGCAGAGGGGACCGTCCCCTCCGAGGGGCTGGCAGACGAAATCTACGGCTACATGATGGAGCGCCTGCGCGTCTGGTATCTCGAGGCCGAAGGCGGAATCACGACGGAAATGTTTGATGCCGTCCTCGATACCCGGCCAGTCTCACCGCTCGACTTCGACGACCGGCTCCGGGCGCTCGCGAGTTTTCTCCAGCTGCCGGATGCCGCGGGACTCACGGCTGCCAACAAACGCATCGCCAACATCCTGCGGAAGGCGGGCGAGCAACCGAGTCCACGCGTCGATCCGGGACTCCTCACCGATCAGCACGAGCGCCAGCTCGCGACCGCCGTCGAGGACCTTCGCCGGGACGTCGAACAGCTCGTCACTGCGCGCCGATATGCCGAGGCCCTGACGCGCCTCGCATCGCTGCGCCCTGCCGTCGATGCCTTCTTCGATCACGTGCTCGTGATGGCGGAAGACGTGCGGGTGCGCGCAAATCGCCTTGCGCTCCTCGCGGCGCTGCAGCGGCTCTTCCTCCACATGGCGAATCTGTCCCGTTTGCCGGGCTGAACAGGCGTTTTTCCGGATGTCTTCAAGCATCACTTCATTGCGTACCTGATTGATGAACAAGGGGCCTGCCGCAGCGCCGGTCGGGAAGGTCGCGCCATGGCGAAAAATCTTCGTTCTGCAATGGCTCGCGTCCGTTCTTTACACGACGATTCTGTTCCTCGACTCACTCCTGTTCGGC
>CAYPQX010000161.1:0-10254 GCA_964412975.1 uncultured Steroidobacteraceae bacterium | reverse complement strand
GCGGCGTTGCCGTCGTGCATGAACCCGGCTGTCCGAAGCACGCGACCCAGGTGGGCATGGAGGGCCTGCATCTCGTCTGCCGTCGCAAGCTCCGCCGTGCGCGCGACGGCTGGCTGCGCGCCCGCAAGCCGCCTCGCCATCAGGATCTCGTAGCACACGATCTGCACCGCCTGCGCGAGATTCAGCGACTCGTATTCCGGCGCGGCCGGGATGCGTATCAATCCATGGCAGCGCGCGATCTCGTCGTTGGCGAGGCCATTCCGCTCGCCGCCGAACAGCACGGCGGCGGGACGCAATGCCGTCCCGGCGACGAGCTCGGCACCGCCGCTGCGTGCGTCAACCATGCGCCAGTTCGCGCTCCGCGCACGTGCGGTCGTGCCGAGCACCAGACCGCAATCATGGATCGCCTCGTCGACCGTCGTGACGACGCGCGCCTGCACCAGCAGTTCGGTCGCGCCTGAAGCGCGCGCGACCGCCTCCGGATCCGGATGCGACTGGGGGCGGACTAGCACCAGGGTATCGAGTCCCATGTTCTTCATCGCGCGCGCGCTCGCACCGATGTTGCCCGGGTGGCTGGTGTCGACGAGCACGATTCGGATGGCGGGGGACATCGCGATTCCGGGATGGTTGCTGGTATTCTAAGTCATGCACCCCCTGGTCAACATCGCAGTCGGTGCCGCGCGGCGCGCCGGCGAGACGATCGTCCGGAATCTCGACCGCGTGGGCGGCGTCACGGTCAGCGAGAAGAGCCGCAATGACTTCGTGAGCGAGGTCGATCGCGCCGCGGAGCAGGTGCTGATCGCGGCGATCCGGAAGGCCTATCCATCGCATGGCTTCCTCGCCGAGGAAAGCGGCGAGCAGCGCGGCGACGATTACACCTGGGTCATCGATCCGCTCGACGGCACGACGAATTTCCTGCATGCCTTTCCGCAGTTCGCCGTGTCGATCGCCTGCCGCCATCGCGGCCGCCCGGAAATCGGCGTCGTGCTCGACCCATTGCGCGGCGAACTCTTCACGGCCGCGCGGGGGGAAGGGGCGCAGCTCGATGGGCGCCGGCTGCGAGTCTCGCAGCGCCCGGGCCTCGACGGCGCGCTGATCGGCACGGGTTTTCCGTTTCGCGAGAACCGGCGCTGGCTCAAGCCCTATCTCGGAATGCTCGAGCGCGTCATGGACACGGCCGCCGGCGTTCGACGGCCCGGCGCGGCCTCGCTCGACCTCGCCTACGTCGCCGCGGGACGGCTCGACGGATTCTGGGAAGTCGGCCTGTCGCCCTGGGACACGGCCGCCGGGAACCTGCTCATCAGCGAAGCCGGCGGACGCGTCGGAACTCTCGCGGGCGGTGACTACCAGGACGGCGGCAATCTGATCGCCGGTTCGCCGAAAGTTTATGCAGCTCTCATCGATCTGTTCGCGCCATTCCTCGATGAGGACCTTCGCAAATGAGTGCGGTGGCCACTCTCGCAATCAACAGGCGCCTGGGTTAGAGTCCGACACGGTTTCGCAGGGGGAATCGCGCATGAGCCTGTTTCGCACCCAGCCAGTCGCGGCGATCGTGAGTGCCGAGGCCGTGACGGCCGGCGAGGTCACGCTGAAGCGCGTGCTGACCGCACGACACCTCGTTCTGCTCGGCATCGGCGCGGTAATCGGCGCGGGTATCTTCGTGATGACCGGCAATGCCGCGGCCAATTACGCCGGGCCAGCGATCATCCTGAGTTTCGTGATGGCAGGCATCGCCTGTGCCTTCGCCGGCCTCTGCTATGCCGAATTCGCAGCGATGCTGCCGGTCTCCGGAAGCGCCTATTCCTACGCCTACGCCACGCTCGGCGAAGTGGTCGCCTGGTTCATCGGCTGGAACCTGGTGCTCGAATACACGTTCGCCGCGGCGACGGTGGCCGTCGGCTGGTCCGGATACTTCACCGGATTGCTCGATTCGATCGGCAACGCACTCGGCATGTCGCTGAGCCTGCCGGCGGCACTCACGAACGCGCCTCTCAACGTCGTACAGGGCCGGCTCGTCCCGACGGGCGCGCTCATCAACCTGCCGGCGGTCGCGATCGTCATCGCCGTTGCCGCGCTCTGCTATCGCGGCATCACGCAATCGGCGACGGTCAACGCCGTCATCGTGCTGGTCAAGGTCGGCGTCATCCTGCTTTTCATGGCCTTCACGCTGCAGTACGTCAATCCCGACAACTGGATTCCGTTCATCCCGGAGCCGGAAGGCCCGGGCCGCTTCGGCTTCGATGGCGTGGTGCGAGGCGCGAGTGTCGTGTTCTTCGCGTACATCGGTTTCGACGCGGTCTCGACGGCAGCCCAGGAGGCGAAGAATCCGCAGCGCGACATGCCGATCGGAATCCTGGGATCGCTTTTCATCTGCACGATCATCTACATCGCGATGTCGGCCGTGATGACCGGCATCATGCCGTTCAACCTGCTCGGCACGCCGAGGCCGGTCGCCACCGCCCTCGAATTCTATCCGAGCCTGCTGTGGCTCAAGTCCATCGTCGAGATCGGCGCGATCGCGGGATTGACCTCGGTGATCCTCGTCATGATGCTGGGACAGCCGAGAATTTTTTATGCGATGGCGCGGGATGGCATGATTCCGCCGATCTTCGGGCGCATCCATCCCGAGTACCGTACGCCGCATGTGGGCACCGTGATCGTCGGCTTGACCGCCTTGATCCTCGCGGGCCTGCTGCCGATCGGGGTGCTGGGCGACCTGGTCTCAATGGGCACGCTGCTCGCGTTCGCGACGGTTTGCATCGGCGTGCTGATCCTGCGCCGCACGCGGCCTGACCTGCCGCGCGCATTCCGTGTTCCGGCGGCGCCCGTCGTGTGCATCCTTGGCGCGGCGGCCTGCCTCTACCTGTTCTTCCCGGCATTCATGGCCAACTGGCACTGGATGACGGGCTGGATCGCGATCGGATTCGCGATCTACTTCGGCTACAGCCGCCGTCACAGCAAGCTGAACACCTAGCTCGCGTCAGCAGGTGCGTGCAAGCGTGCGGTCGGGCTGGCTCGCTCGCGCCGCCAGAACTTACGCGCTCGGTCGCCACCCGCCCGCACGCTTGCGCGCGCCCGCTACCTCACGCGCCGCCGCCGGCCCGCGCCCGCGATGCGACGGCGACGCGCTGCGCACGCGGTACGGGGCGGCCGGGGGCCCGAGCGAGCGAATGTCCGTTCTTCTGAGCGAGCGAGGGCGCCCCGGCCGCACCGGCAAGCGAGCGTGCCGCAACCCTCAGTGCTTGTGCGGCTTCTCCGCCGGCATGGTCGGACCACGCAGGTCGACCGGCTGTCCGCGCCTGCGAATCCGGATATTGATCATTTCCACGCCGACCGAGAATGCCATTGCGAAGTACAGGTAGCCCTTCGGAATCTCGAAGTCGAAGGATTCACCAATCAGCGCGACGCCGATCAGGATCAGGAATGCAAGCGCCAGCATCTTGATTGTCGGGTGGCGGTCGATGAACTCGTTGATCGGCCGCGCCATGAACATCATGACGAACACTGCGACCACGATGGCAGCGACCATGATCTCGACGTGCTTCGCGAGCCCCACGGCGGTGAACACGGAGTCGAGCGAGAAGATGATGTCGATCAGGCCGATCTGGATCACGACGGCAAAGATCCGCGTCTTGAGGTTTACCTTGCGGGCCACCGATTCCTCGGCGCCTTCGAGCGCCGTGTGAATTTCGCTGACGCTCTTGACCAGCAGGAACAGGCCGCCGAAGAACAGGATCAGGTCGCGGCCGGAGATCTCTTCAGTGAAGACCGTGACGAGCGGCGCCTTCAGGCTGATGAGCCACGTGATCGAGAACAGGAGGCCGATACGCGTGATCATCGCGAAAGCGAGACCGAGAATGCGCCCGCGCTGCTGCAGTTCGGGCGGCAGGCGCGACACCAGAATCGACAGGAAGATGATGTTGTCGATGCCGAGAACGATCTCGAGCAGTGCCAGCGTAAGGAACGAGACCCAGACCGCCGGGTCAGCCAGGAACTCCATTACCATGCCTCCATCGCGGCCGGGTCACGGCAGCTCGTCCACTTCCCCGCGCTTTTCGGGCGGCATGAAGTCGCGCGCGGACGCGCCCAGTTCGAGCGCGATCGCGCCGGCGACGTACACCGACGAATAAGTGCCGATCACGATGCCGATTGCGAGCGCCACCGCGAAGCCGCGCAGCGTCTCGCCCCCGAGCACCGCCAGGAACAGCACCGAACTCAATGCGCAACCCGCGACGATGATGGTGCGTCCGAGCGTCTCGTTGATCGCGCGGTCGATCACTTCCTCCGGCGACGCCTTGCGCATCGAGCGGAACCGTTCGCGAATGCGGTCGAAGATCACCACCGTGTCGTTCACCGAGTAGCCGAGGATCGTCAGGAGCGCCGCAACCACATTCAGGTCGAACGGGATGTCCAGCAGCGCGATTGCCCCGGTCGCGACGATCGGGTCGTGCAGGGTCGCCACCAGCGAACCGATGCCGAAGCGCCAGCGGAACCGGAGTGCGATGTACACGAGCACCAGCAGCAGCGTCATCAGCACGGCGAGCGCCGCCTGCTCGCCGAGCTGCCGGCTGACCTGAGGCCCCACGGTATCCGTGCGGCGAAGCTCCGTGCCCGGGTCGAGCGTGCGCAGCGCCGACATCAGCCGGTCGCCCTGACCGACCGCGGCGCCGGTTTCCGCCGGCGGCAGCCGCACCTCGAGTTCGCTGGCGGTGCCGAAGTTGCGGACCTGGTAGTCCTCGTAGCCCGCGTCGTCCAGCGCGGCGCGCACCCGTTCCAGGTCGACTGGCTCGCCGAAGGCGATCTCGAATACGACGCCGCCCGTGAAATCGACCGTCAGGTTGAGCCCGCGCGTAAGCACGATCGCGATCGACACGATGACGATAGCGACCGACAATACGTACCAGTACTTGCGCAGCGCCATGAAGCGGATCGAAGGGACTTCCTTCAGGAATTCCATCGCGCCCTCAGATAGCCAACCGCTCGACGCGACGGCGGCGGCCGTAGACCAGGTGGATGAGGGCGCGGCTGCCGATCAACGCAGTGAACATCGAGGCCACAATGCCGATGCAGAGCGTCACCGCGAATCCCCGCACCGGACCGGACCCGAACAGGAACAACACCGCCCCCGACATCATCATCGTGACATTGGAGTCGGCGATTGCGGAGAAGGCCTTGTCGAAGCCGGCGCTGATCGCTGCCATCGGCGATGCGCCTACGGCGATTTCCTCGCGTATTCGCTCGTAGATCAGGATGTTGGCATCGACCGCCGTGCCGACCGTCAGCACGATACCGGCAATACCGGGCAGCGTCAGAGCGGCATTGAACAGGCTGAGCACGGCGACAATGAAGACCACGTTCGATGTCAGCACGATGCAGGCGATGACGCCAAACACCTTGTAGTACACGATCATGAACAGGTAGATGGCGACCGCGGCGATCAGGAGTGCGCGCGTGCCGTCGTCGATGTTGTCCTGTCCCAGGGTTGCGCTGATCACGCGCTGCTCGACGATTGCTATCGGGGCTGCAAGCGCGCCTGCGCGCAGCAGCTTTGCGAGCTCGGTGCCTTCCATTGCCGACAGGCCGGTAATCTGGAAGTTATTCGAGAACACGCCGCGGATCGTCGCGACGCTGATGACCTCTTCCTTGTCGCGGTCCACGATGACCTTCCGGCCGTCGCGCTCGACCAGCTCGCGCTCCTTCTCGATGAACACGACGGCCATCGGCCGGTTGAGATTTTCCCGCGTCGTACGCAGCATCTCGTCTCCGCCGCGGCTGTCGAGCTTGACGCTGACCGCCGGTTCGCCCTGTGAGGGCGCGAATGAGGCGTCGATCAGCTGCTCGCCGGTCGCAATCACGTCGCGCTTCAGGAGTACCGGCGTGCCGTCACGTTGCTTGTAGAGCTTCGTGCCGAGCGGTGCGCGACCCGTGCGTTCCGCGTCGAGCGGGCTGTTGACGGTGTCCACCAGCCGAAATTCCAGCGTCGCGACCTTGCCGAGCAGGCGTACCACCTCGGACGCGTCCTGCACGCCCGGTACCTGAACTGCAATGCGGTTCTGGCCCTGGCGCTGCACAACTGTCTCGGCGACGCCAAGCGCATTGACCCGGTTCTCGAGTGCCGTGATGTTCTGCTGTATCGCAAAACTCTGGCGTTCCTTGACCTGCGTCTCGGTCATCGAGGCGACCAGCACGCCGGGCGCATCGCCGTCGACGATCGTCAGCTTCGGGTCGTACTCGAGCAGTACGCGCCGCGCCGCCGCGACCTGGCCCGGGTCGCGCAACCGAATTTGCGTCGTCGTTCCGCTGACAACCACTTCCTCATACGGGATGCGCGCATCTCGCAGTTCCTTGCGGAAATCGCGCTCCATGCGCTGCAAGAGCTGGTCAACCGCACCGTCGATGTCCACTTCGTAAACCAGCAGCATGCCGCCGCGCAGGTCGAGCCCGAGGTTCATCGGCTCAAGACCGAGACGATCGAGCCATTCGGGCGCTCGCGAGGCCGAGGTCAGTGCGATCGCATACTGGCCTTCGAGACGGCTCTGAATGAGGTCGCGGCCAGCCAGCTGCTGCCTGTCGTTGGCAAAGCGGATCCACAGGCGCCCGTCTGCATCGACGAATATTTCCTCGTGCGCGATCTTCGCTTCAGCGAGGAGTGCATCGAACTCGGCGATCGAAGCCGCATCGAATGCGGCGCGGTCGCGGCTCGAGAGCTGCAGTGCCGGCGATTCGCCATAGTAGTTCGGCAAGGCCACCAGGATCCCGGCCAGCAGCAAAGCCGCCAGCAAGGCTCCCTTCCAGAGCGGGTAACGTTGCACGCCGACTGCCTTCGAGGGCGCTCAGGCGCCCTTGAAAGTGCCTTTGGGCACCAATTGCGCGATCTGGACTTTCTGCACCCGGATCGCGACCTGGGGCGCGACTTCGAGCGTGATGAAGTGCTCGTCAACTGCGCTGATGCGGCCGAGGATGCCGCCAGTGGTCACGACCTCGTCGCCAACCCCGAGCTTGCCGACCATTACGCGATGTTATTTCGCGCGCTTGGTCTGCGGCCGGATCAGCAGGAAGTAGAAAACGACGAATATGAGCACCAGCGGCAGGATGGTGCCGAGCGTGCCGGCGGTCGATCCTGCGGCCTGGGCCCAGGCGGGCGTGATGAAAAAGTCCATGTCCTTCCTCTGCGGGGGCCGGCTCAACCGGCCCGGTTAGGGCGCGCGATTATGACACAGGCCTGCCGGCCAGCCGTCGCCTCGGCTTGCGCAGCCCGACACCCTCGGGCCACCTCGCCCGGACCCCATCTGATAGCTGCGTCACAATTCTATGGGTCTGGAATGTAATTATGTCAACAGATGAGACTGCCGTCTCGCCCCGGGGTATTCTCGCCGTACCAAGGGCGGCGGCGTTTTGGACTCCGCGCAGCCTGCTACGAAGAACGATCGAGGGGATGGTTCGTGCGCGGCAGCGCAGTTCGGTGCATCTATAAAGGTCTAACTCAGTTATCGCTTTCTGCCGCCCTTCTGGCGACCACCGCTCCTGCTGCCGCTAACAACATCGTCGGGGCCTGGTCCACGCTCAAGCCCTGGCCACTCATCGCCGTGCACGCCGTGCTCACGCCGGACGGACGCGTGCTGTCCTATGGAACGACCGCGACCGGCCAGCAGACGGGCAAGTTCATTTATGACGTGTGGGACTTTTCTGCCGGGCTTGACGCCGGGCATCTGACGCTTCCGAACACGACCGCAACGGACCTCTTTTGCAGCTCCCAGCTGGTGGTCCCGAGTGGCGGGCAAGTCTTCATCGCGGGAGGAGACAACTGGACGGGTTCGGGCACCACCAACACCGGCAACATCGACGGCAACGTCTTCGACTACAACAACAACACGCTGACCGGCGCCAACACCATGAACCGGGCGCGCTGGTATTCCTCTTCCACCGCGCTGCTGAACGCAGAGATCTACATTCAGGGTGGCGCGGGTGGCACGGACCGTCCCGAGATCCGCGGTGCGAACGGTGTCTTCCGCCTGCTCAGCGGCGCAAACACGAGCGGCTTCGACTTCATGTACCCGCGCAACTTCATCGCACCGGACGGCCGCGTCTTCGGCTACGACAGTGCGGGCCGGATGTACTACGTCAATACGAGCGGCACGGGCGCGGTCACGACGAGCGGCCAGTTCTCCGGGCCGACGGGCAGCGACTCGAGCGCGGCAATGTACAGGCCGGGCAAAATCCTGCAGTTCGGCGGCAATTCGCGTAACGCCCTCACGATCGACATCACCGGCGGCTCGCCGGTCGTTGCATCGACCCAGCCCCTTTCGACGCAGCGCCGTCTCGTGACCGCGACGATACTCGCCGACGGCCGCGTCCTCGCGACAGGCGGCAGCACGGTCTGGAACGAAATGACCGGCGTCAACTACAACGCCGAAATCTGGAATCCGTCCACGGGACAGTGGCTCCTCGGCCCGCCCCAGACCCGCGCGCGGCTCTATCACTCGACCGCCGTACTGTTGCCGGACGCAAGCGTCCTGGTCCTGGGCGGCGGAGCGCCGGGTCCCCAGGTCAACACCAATGTCGAGGTCTACTTTCCGTCGTACCTCTACAACGCCGCGGGTGGTTTCGCGACGCGCCCCGGCATCAACAATTCACCCGGCACGATCGATATCGGCGAGACCTTCGCGGTGGACATGGGCGGCACGCAAGGCATCAGCCGCGTCGTGATGATCAAGACCGCATCCGTCACACACAGCTGGAACATGGATCAGCGTTTCGTCGAGCTGACCTTCCAGCAGAACGGCAGCCAGCTGATCGTGCAGGCGCCGACGCGCGCAGCCGATGCGCCCCCAGGCTTTTACATGCTGTTCGCGATGAATTCCTCGGGCACGCCCGCGGTTGCGCCGATCGTAAGGGTTGGCGTCGCGGCGAATCCGAACCCGGCCATCACGCCGAACCTGGCGAACCCCGGCAATCAGAGCGGACAGGCGGGAACTGCGGTTACGCTGCAGTTGAGCGCGACGGATCCCAACGGCGACCCGCTGACCTACGGCGCCAGCGGTCTGCCGCCGGGACTCGGTGTCAACGCCACGACGGGCGCGATCACCGGCACGCCCTCCGCCGCCGGGACATTCAATGTCGTCGTGACGGCAAGTGACGGTATCAACACCGACAGCGAGAACTTCGCCTGGACCATCCAGAGCGGACCGCCATTCGTCCTGAGTACACCACCCCCGCCGGCCCCCGCGGTCGCGGGTTCATCGGTCACATTCGAGGCGAGCGTCACGGGAGGGGCCGGCGTCCAGTTCCAGTGGGACTTCGACGACGGAACGCCAGTCACGGCTTTTTCCTCGTCCGCCTCGATCGCGCACGTATTTGCGCAGCCCGGCATCTATTACATCATGCTGACCGCCCGGGACTCGTCGGGGGCCACGCAGACGACGACCTTTGTGCAGCACGTCCACCTGCCGCTCACCGCGAACCGCCCGGCGATCTCCAGCAATATTGTGTTTGAGGATCGCGCGACGGACACCGACCGGTTCTGGGTGGCGAACCAGGATCATCATTCCGTCAGCGTCTTCAGTGCCAGTACGGCCGGCAAGCTCAAGACAATCACGGTCGGCAACTCTCCGCGATCGCTTGCGGTCGCGCCGACCGGTGACATCTGGGTTACAAACAAGGGCAGCGCGTCGATCAGCGTGATCGCTCCGGGCACGCTGGCGGTTACGCGGACCATCAGCCTGCCGTTCGCGTCCCAGCCCTACGGCATCATCGCGGCACCGACGGGCGGTGCAATGTACGCCGCGCTCGAAGGATCGGGACGGGTCCTGAAGATTGATGCGGCGAGCGGCAGCGTGCAGGCGAGCGTCGACGTGGGCACCAACGTGCGGCACCTGTCGATGACAGGCGACGGCAGCCGACTGTACGTCTCGCGCTTCATCACGCCGCCTCTGCCCGGAGAAAGCACGGCAAGCGTGCAGACCCAGGTCGGGGGCCAGCACGTCGGTGGCGAAATCATAGTGGTCAATCCGTCCGCGATGACCGTGCAGCAAACCATCGTCCTGCGCCACAGTGACAAACCCGACTTCGAGAACCAGGGGCGCGGAATTCCGAACTATCTCGGCGCGGTCGCGATCTCGCCGGACGGGCGCTCCGCGTGGGTGCCGTCGAAGCAGGACAACGTCAAACGCGGGATGAAGCGTGACGGACTACCGCTCAATTTCCAGAATACGGTGCGCGCTGTCAGCTCCCGCATTGACCTCGTGGCCGGCGCCG
>CAYPQX010000160.1:0-3287 GCA_964412975.1 uncultured Steroidobacteraceae bacterium | reverse complement strand
AGCGGGTGACCTGGCGGACGTTGCGGGCCGACTCGGACAGGCCTTTCTTGCCGGCGTCGAGCTCCTCGAGGACGCCCATCGGCAGGTAGATGTCGTGTTCCTCGAAGCGGAACACTGCGGCCGGGTCGTGCATCAGCACGTTCGTGTCCAGCACGAATGCGCGGCGGGCGCCTTTCGCGGGCCGGTTCTTCAGCATGGCCGGTTCAAAGTTCGCGGGTGGCCGCGAGGACCTCCGCGGCGTGACCCGCGACGCGGACCTTGCGCCACTCCCGGCGGAGCACGCCTTTGCCATCGATCAGGAAGGTGCTGCGCTCGATTCCCATCATTTTCCTTCCGTACATGTTTTTCTGCTTCCAGGCTCCGAACAGTTCGGCGATCGAATGATCCTCGTCCGAGCCGAGCTCGAACGGAAACCTCATCTTGTTCCGGAACCGGCGATGCGACTCGAGCGTGTCGGTCGAGATGCCGATGATCCGCGTGCGCAGACGGCGGAATGCAGGGGCGAGGTCCCGGAAGTCGCTGCCCTCGGTCGTGCAGCCGGGCGTATTGTCCCGCGGGTAGAAATAGATGACCAGGTTCTCGCCCTTCGATGCCCTCAGCCGGAACTCGCCGTCGGTGGTCGGAATCCTGAACTTCGGGACCTTTCCAGCGAGCTTGACCCCGGCCATCGCGCCTCAGTTCTTGACCGGCTCGAGGATCGCGTCGAGGTTCATCTGGTCGCAGAAATCCATGAACTCCTCGCGGAGCGCCCCGACATGGATCCGGGACGGCACGTTGATGACGATGTAGACGGAGAACATCTGGGCGCCGGTATGGGCGGCCGCGTAGCTTCGCGTCGACAGCTCGCCCATGTCGATGCCGCGCGCGGAAAAGAAACCGGCCAGGCCCGAGACGATGCCTGCCTGGTCGAGGCAGACGACGTCGACCGAGTACGGCACCATGTCCTCGCGCACCGGCCTAGGCACGGTCCGCCGGACCTGGATCGTCACTCCGGAAGTCTCGGCGAGCTTGCCGAGGTCCGTCTCGATCCGCGCGATCGAATGCCAGTTTCCGGCCACGAGCAGCAGCATCGCGAAATCGGAGCCGAGCGCCGTCATGCGGCTCTCGCTGATGCTGCCGCCGCAGTCCGCGACGATCTTCGAGAGATCGTGGACCAGGCCGATGCGATCGTCGCCGATGGCAGAGATTGCGATGAATTGTTTCATGCGGAAGAAAACGGAGGCGTGGCGGAGAGTGTACCGGGATCGGTAGAGCGATGATATCGCGGCCGATCCGCCGCTTGCGCCGCAAAGCCATGCGCCATTACGATCCCGCCTCCGGTGCCGGCCGCTCGGCCGGGGGGTGATATGTTTCGCGGCAGCCTGGTCGCACTCGTGACGCCGATGACGGATTCGGGCGACGTCGATCCCGTCGCTTTCGGACGACTTCTCGACTGGCACGTACGCGAAGGCAGCGACGGCGTCATCATCGCCGGCACCACCGGCGAATCGGCGACCCTGACGGCCGCGGAGGCCGCGGAACTCCTGCAGATCGCCGTGCAGCGGATCGGCGGGCGCCTTCCCGTCATTGCCGGCACGGGCGGTCCTTCGACTGCGCAGTCGGTCGAGCGGACACGCACCGCCTGCGAGCTGGGCGCCGACGGCGTGCTCGTCGTGACACCTTATTACAACCGGCCGACGCAGGAGGGGCTGTACCGCCACTTCAGCGTGATCGCGGACGCCGCGAGCGTGCCGCTCATTCTCTACAATGTGCCCTCGCGCACGGCCTGCGACCTCCTGCCCGAGACCGTCGAACGGCTCTCGGGCCACCCACAGATCATCGGGATCAAGGACGCGACCGGAAGCATCGATCGCGGCATCGAGATCATCGAACGCTGTGGCGACGATTTCCTGCTGCTGTCGGGCGACGACGCGACCTGCCGGGAACTGATCGGTGCCGGCGCACAGGGCGTCATCACGGTGACCGGCAATGTCGCGCCGAGGCTGATGCACGAGATGGTCGAGGCGGCCCTGTCCGGCGACCATGACGGCGCCAGGGAACTCGACGAACGCCTTGCAGGTCTTCACACTGCGCTCTTCGTCGAGTCGAATCCGATTCCCTCCAAGTGGGCGCTCGGGCGGCTGGGGCTGATCGGCGCAGGCATCCGCTTGCCGCTGGTCGTCCTGTCGGATGCGTATCACGGGGAAGTACTTGCGGCGATGCGCCGCGCCGGAGTGATTGAATGAGGAGTCGCCTGAAACGCGTGAGCTGGATGGCGATCGTCCTGCCGGCCGCCGGCTGCGCATGGCTGCCCGACGCCTATACCGGCTGCGAGGAGATCCAGCCCTACCAGTCCGCACGGCAAGCCGAGCCCCTGCGCGCACCCGCAGGCGCCGACCAGGCGGACACGCGCGGCGCTCTGCGGATTCCCGAGGTCAAGGGCCCGGAATTGCCGCCTGAGCCGGGCCGTTGTCTCGACCACCCGCCCGCCTACTCGACCAATTCCCAGGCAACCGCCAGCGTCGCTTCGCCGTCAGCAGCGGGCGTGGCCGTGCCGGCTGCAGACGAGGGCGCGCCGGACTACGGGATGGATGGGGACAGGCCATGGGAAACGCGCCTCGGCGTCAACTACCAGACCACGGCCAGCGCGGATTTCGAGGGTGGCACGGCGGCCGAGTTCTACAGCAGCTTCGGTTTCATGGTCGGGATCGGCTACGACATTTCGGAGCACTTCGAGATCGGTGCGAACTTCAGCTACGACCAGCGCGACTTCGATGCCGATATTGCGGGGGACGTTCCGGGAGAAGTATTCCCGGTCAGCGGCGAGCTTGACGCCATGGGCGAGATGTTCGATCTCACCTACGATTTCATGACGGGCCCGTTCACTCCTTTCCTCGTGGCAGGCGCAGGCTGGAACTGGGTGGACACGAATATCCCAACGGAGCCGCCGCAGGTCGGCTGCTGGTGGAACCCGTGGTACGGGTACATCTGCTCGGGATTCCAGGAGACCAAGAACGTCGACGGGTTTACCTACATGCTCGGTGCCGGCCTGCGCTATCACCTGAATGAATCACTCTCGTTGAGCGGCAGCTACCGGATGATGTGAGTGGACTTTCCGAAGGCCACGAGCGCGCCGACCTTTGACGGATTCCAGCTGATTCTCGGCTGGGGATTCTGAACGGCGGTTGCCTCGGTTGCTGCGGAGAGCCTGGCTCCGGTAGGCTGTCCGCCCTTCAATGGAGAGGTGGCCGAGCGGTCGAAGGCGCTGGACTGGAATTCCAGTAATACCCACAAGGTATTCGTGGGTT
>CAYPQX010000159.1:0-5823 GCA_964412975.1 uncultured Steroidobacteraceae bacterium | reverse complement strand
ATTGCGTGCCGGCTGTTCTGTGGCTCGCGCCCGCCGATCGCGACGATCACGTCGCCGTCCTGCAGCCCAAGAGTCGCATCCTCAGGTGCCCGCGCGACGAGCACACCCTTGTCGGCGCCGAAGTAGCGCCCCAGGCCGGGGGTCAAGGTGACGAACTCGGCATTGCCCCACTCGTCGAGCAGCCAATGCACGTCGCCATCGAATAACAACCCGCCCTCGGGCGGCATTGCGGGCAGCGCGTGGGTCCTGGGCATCATTCCGGGGCGGGCAAGGAAAACCGGGTCGAGCGGCCGCGCTTCAACTGCGAGTTTCACGGGCTTGCCGTCGCGCCGCAGGCCGAGTTCGACTTTCTGGCCGGGCTCGACCGCTTCCATCGCCTTCACGAGTTCGCGCCCCGTAACCACGGGTTGCGCGTCGATTGCGACGATGACATCGCCCGGCTTGACCCCGGCCTCCGCCGCAGGACCGCCGGGACTTACGCCATCCACGCGCACGCCCCCGCCATTCGGCTCCGTGCCGCCGAGATTCACGCCGAGCATCGCGCGGCGCGGACCCGGCAGGAAGTATTCGAACTGCCGGAATGCGCCTGGGCCCGCTACCTCGCCGCTCAACTCCGCGACTTCGCGCGCCGCGTCCTCGAGCCTGCGCTGCGCGTCCGCCAGGCGCTTTTCCAGCGCCTCATCATCCTCTGCCTGCGCCATCGCCGGAGCAGCGGTGCCTACGAGCGCCGCTGCTGCTAGCATCGCCATCATCAAGCGCTTCATCGTGTCCTCCGTCGAATCAGTATGTGCCGGCCGCGTCCGCATAACGGACCCGGACCAGCGAATGCATCAGGTCGACGCGCTCCTGCCACAATTTCTCGGCGCGCTCCGGTGCGTTCGGCTCGAGTGAAACGAGGCTCAAGCGATCATCCAGGAGCGCCAGGCGATCCTCGAGCTCGGCGACGGTGTAAGCCGTGCTGCCGCGCATCGCGTGACGCTCGGGCAGGGTCGCGAGCAGCGATTCGAGCCGGTCGTTCACTGCGCGTGCCCCGGCCGCGACCGGTGCAACGCCGAATTCCGTGGCATCGGCGGGCGCCGACAGCAGGCGCTGTGCCGATTGCAGCCACCAGCCGAGACTTACGGTCGCGACCAGGACGGCCGCCGCAAGCAGCGAAGCCCAGCGCAGGCTCTGCCGGGCGTCGCGCTGCTCGCGTGCCGCCAACACGCCTTTCCAGCCGGCGACCGGCGGCTCGAATCCGGCGAGCGCGCCGAGGCGCCCGCTCAAGTCATTCATGTCAGGGTGCATGGCGCGCCCTCCGCAACGCCCGGTTCGCTTTCAAGCAGATCGCGCAGCCGCCGGTGCGCCCGGGCCAGCTGGGATTTCGAGAAGCTGGGTGTGCGCCCAAGCGCGAATCCGATGTCCGCGTGCGTGAATCCTTCGACGTCGTGGAGCCAGACGACCGCGCGTGTCAGCGCCGGCAACGTCATCAGGGCCCGTTCGAGCCCCTTGTCGAACGGATCCGTGTCGACTTGCTGGGCTGACGGCAGCCGGTCCGCACCGCCGGGGTCCTTGTCCAGCCATTCGAGGCCGCGATGCCAGGGCGAGCGCAGGTACATGAGGGCACGATTGACCGCAATCCTCCGGATCCACGCGGGCAGCGGGCAGCGCCCCTCGAATGCGCCGATATGCTCGAGCACGTCAACGAATGTCTCCTGCAACAGTTCCTCGGCGATGGCCGGGCGGCGAACCAGCCGGCGTAGGACCGTGTAGATCGGCCCGGCGGTCGCGGCATAGATGGCCTCGAGCGCCGCTGCGTCGCCGGCCTGCGCCGCAGCGACCAGGGCATCCGGAACCTGGATATCTGCAATTCTGGACATCGGACGCTTAGATGCCCAGGCCCGCTAAAAGGTCGCACATGAGGCAGAAATATCTGGGCTGGTGCCGGGAGCGAGACTCGAACTCGCACGATGTCGCCACCGGTGGATTTTGAGTCCACTGCGTCTACCAATTCCGCCATCCCGGCCAAGGCCGCCGGCGAGTATACAATCGAACCGATGAACTTCTGCCCGAGTTGCGCCGCGCCCGTGTCGCGGCGCGTTCCCGAAGGCGACCACCTGCCGCGTTCCGTCTGCACGCGCTGCGGCACGATTCACTATCGCAATCCCAAGCTCATAGCGGGCTGCGTGCCCGAACTGGACGGGCGCATCCTGATCTGCCGTCGTGCCATCGAGCCGCGGCGCGGCTACTGGACGATTCCCGCGGGATTCATGGAGGTGGGCGAGACCCTGCAGGAGGCAGCGGCGCGCGAATGCCACGAAGAGGCGCTCGCGCGCGTCGAGATCGGCTGTCTCTGCGCGGTCGTGCACGTACTGCACGCCGAACAGGTGCACGTGATGTTCCGCTCCACGCTCAGCGACCCCGCCTTCGGCGTGGGCGTCGAGAGCCTGGAAGTCGAGCTGTGCGACGAACGCGAGCTGCCCTGGGCGGACCTCGCGTTCAAGAGCGTCGAATTCACGCTTCGCCGCTATTTCGAGGATCGCGCCGCAGGCCTGAACGGGCTGCACTACCACACGATCGCATGACCGCCGCGCGGTGTGGCCCTGTGGCACAATGCGCGGCTGAAATTTCGGGCCGGGAGCTCAATCGATGACGTTCGTCGTCACCGAAACCTGCATCAAGTGCAAGTACATGGACTGCGTCGAGGTCTGTCCGGTGGACTGTTTCCACGAGGGCCCGAATTTTCTCGTGATCGACCCGGAGGAGTGCATCGACTGCACGCTCTGCGAGCCCGAGTGCCCGGTCGAGGCGATCTATTCCGAGGAGGAAGTCCCGGCCGGCCAGGAGGCGTTCCTCGCGCTCAATGCCGAACTCGCGAAGCAATGGCCGGTCATCACGCAGCGCGGGGAGCCACCGGCCGATGCGGACGCATGGAAGGACGTTCCGGACAAGCTGCCGCTGCTCGAGCGGTGACGCCTCATTCCTTCGCAGCGGCCGCCGGTTCTGCAAGGTACTCAGCCATGCTTGCGGGGGGCATGTAGCCCGCCAGGTACTCGCCCCTGTCGGTGAAGATTCCGGGCGTTCCGTGGATTCCGAGCTTGCGGCCCAGTTCGTGCTGCGCGGCGACTGGTGTTTCGCAGCGCGCGGCTTTCACGGTTTCGCCGCGCTTGGCGCGCGTCAGCGCTTCCTTCCGGTCGGGACTGCACCAGACTGCCTCGGCCTTGCGCCAGGCGTCGGTATCCGGGCCGTTCCGGGGAAACATCAGGTAACGCACGCGGAATCCGAGGCGGTTGAACTCCGCGATTTCCTGGTGCATGCGGCGGCAGTACCCGCAGTCAACGTCGGTGAAGACCGTGAGCGTGTGCCTGACAGGACCGGCCGGAGAGAACACGATCGCATCGGCGTCCTTGACCCCGGCAAGGAGCGCAAGGCGGCCGACCTTGCGCCGGTCCTCGGTCAGGTTGTGTCTGGACGTCATGTCGAAGACGTCGCCATCGACATAGAAGCGGCCGTCGTCGGACACGTAACCGACTTCCGCTCCGGACTGGACCTCGTAGAGACCGTCGATTGGCGACGGGCGCACGTCCTCGAGCCTGATTTCGAGCCGGCGCGCGATCTCGGCGCGCACGTCGGGTTTTGCTGCCGGCGCCGCCGCCACGGTCGCACCCGTGAGCGCGAGCATTGCGGCGGCCGGAAGGAGTCGGTGCAGGATCGGATTCACGCGGGCCTCGTTTCTCAGACTGATGGCACTTCGACCGTGGCCCGGGGCCGCGGTTCGGATCGGGGCCGCCAGTCTATCAGCCGCGCGGGTGGTGCTGCGCGTGCAGCTCTTTCATGCGCTCGCGCGCCACATGCGTGTAGATCTGCGTGGTCGAGAGGTCGCTGTGGCCGAGAAGCATCTGCACGACGCGGAGGTCCGCGCCGTGATTCAGCAGGTGCGTGGCAAACGCATGACGTAGCGTGTGGGGCGAGAGTTCCTTCTCGACGCCGCCCTTCTTCGCGTAGCGCTTGATGATGTGCCAGAAGGCCTGGCGCGTCATGCGGTCGCCGCGCCGCGTCGGAAACAGGTATTCGGTCTGGCGGTCGAGCAGGATCTCGCTGCGCGCGCCGCGCACGAAATCGTTCAGCCAGCGCACGGCTTCTTCTCCGAGCGGGATCAGCCGCTCGCGATTGCCCTTGCCGACGATGCGCAGAACGCCCTGGTTCAGGTTGACCTGGCTGTGCCTCAGGCTCACGAGCTCCGATACACGGAGCCCGGTCGCATACAGCACCTCGAGCATCGTGCGGTCGCGATGGCCGAGCGGGTCGGTGGTCTGCGGCGCCGCAAGCAGCGCATCGACCTGGGCCTCAGTGAGGGACCGTGGCAGGGATCGCCCGATCTTCGGCATCGCGATCTGGGCGGTCGGGTCTTCCTTGATCGCGCCCTCGCGCACGAGATAGCGGAAGAAGCGGCGGAAACTCGACAGCTGGCGCGCGGTCGAACGCGGACGCGCGCCCGTTTCCACGCGCCACGCGATGAATGCAAGGAGGTCGTTGCGCGTCGTGCGATCGAGCACGGTACCCCTCTTGCGCAGCCAGCGCGAAAGCGCCGTCAGGTCGGCACGGTACGCGGCGAGCGTGTTCGGCGACAACCCGCGCTCCATCCAGACCGCATCAAGAAAGCGGACGATCATCGGTTCGACGGCCTCGTCTGCCGCACCGGCAGTCGCGAGTGTCGCTGCCCGCACCGAAGTCGAAGATTTCATTGCTGCACTCATGGACCTGCCCTGCTTCCCGTCGCGGACCGCCTTGCCGCCGCGGAATCGCGCACGGCGGGCTGGTGCGACAGAATGCAGACGCAGTATGGTTTGCCTCCGACGGAATCGAGCGTGACCCGTCTCACAGACCCCCATGACCATTAACATAACCGGAACCAGTTCACAGTACCCGCCGCCGCTGGGCCGCCGCCAGCGATGACCTGGAATCCGCTCCGCCTGATCTGGGGACTCTGGGTCTGGCTGCTGACGATCCCGGTGCTGCTCGTCGCCGCCCTTCCCATCCTTGCGTTGCCGAAGCTCGAGACGCGCCGCGCTTTCGCGGGCCTGGTCTGCCGCGTGTATTTCCGGCTATGCGGCCTGCCCGTCCGGACGCTCGGGCTTGCGCGACTGCCGGCGACGGCTTGCATCATCGTCGCCAACCACGCGAGCTATATCGACGGTCCGTTGCTGTTTGCCTGCCTGCCCCCGCGCTTCGGATTCGTGATCAAGAAGGAGGCCTCGCGGCTGCCGGTGGCCGGCCTGCTGCTCGGACGCCTGGGCCATCATTTCGTCGAGCGCCGCAACCGCCATGAAGGCGGCAGCGACGCGCGGCGCATCCTGCGCTCGGTCGAACAGGGACACGCGATCGCGTTCTTCCCCGAAGGCACGTTCGGCCGCGAGCCTGGACTCGCGAGGTTCCACAGCGGGGCCTTCGCCGCCGCGGTGCGTGCGGGCGTGCCGGTCGCGCCGGTCGTGATCCGGGGCACGCGACACGTGCTCGGCGGCGGCAAAATCATCCCGGACTGGGGCCGCATCGAAATCGAAGTCCTGGAGCCCCTTCCCGCAAGGAAGGGCGCTGGCGATGCAGCCGTGTTGCTGCGCGACGAGGCGCGCGCACGAATTGGCGCCGCGCTCGACGAGCCGATGCGTTGAAGGGGCTGACGACGGGGACGGTCCCTCTTAAAGGGGACGTTCACCTTTAAAGGTGAACGTCCCCTTTAGGGGCTACATGTTGCGCCGGTACTGGCCGCCGACAGAGTAGAGCGCGCGCGAAATCCGCCCGAGCGACGCGGATTTCACGGTCTCCATCAGCTCCGCGAATACGTTG
>CAYPQX010000158.1:0-2670 GCA_964412975.1 uncultured Steroidobacteraceae bacterium | reverse complement strand
CGATCTTCGAATGACGACCGGCACGGTGAACGCCACGGCGGCGGCGCCGTTCGGCTGCGGCGTCATCAACGCCCAGCTCACCGCAACCCGAAATGCCTTCGATGTCTCGCCACCCAACGACGTGCGCGCCGGTCGACGTTCCCAGGATCGCAAATGCGTAGGGTGGCACACCGTTTCTGCGGAGCCACCCCTCCATAGGAAGCCCTGCCGGCGGCGCGCCCCCAGATGGATCGTGCGACGCGCAGCAGCCCGAAGGACACCGCTGACTTGAGGCGTCCCGAGCGTCCGGACGTCGCTTGTGCAGAGGTCAGCTTCGGAAGATACTCACATCCATGGCCGACAGCAGCCTCGAGATGATCGTCGACGAAATGATGCTGTCCGAGCAGGTTGCGCTGCTATCCGGCGAGGACTTCTGGTCATTACCCGCCCTCCCGCGCCTCGGAATTGGTAAGCTGCGCGTGACCGACGGTCCGAACGGCGCGCGAGGCGGCGGCTCGCTGATCGGAGGGGTGAAGTCCGCCGCCTTCCCGGTCGGCATCGCGCTCGGCGCGACCTGGGACCCCGGCCTCGTGCGCGAGATTGGCGGCGCGCTCGCCGAAGAAGCGAAGTCGAAGGGCGCGCACGTACTGCTCGGCCCGACGATCAACATCCAACGTTCGGTCACCAACGGCCGCAACTTCGAGTGTTTCTCCGAGGATCCGGCGCTGACCGCCGAGCTCGCCGCCGCCTACGTCGAGGGCCTGCAGTCGGAAGGCGTCGCCGCCACGCCGAAACACTTCGCCGGCAACGAGAGCGAGATCCAGCGCACCACCATGAGCTCGGAGATCGACGAGCGGACGCTGCGCGAGGTCTACCTGCGGCCGTTCGAGGCGGCGGTGCGCCGCGGCGGCGCCTGGGCGCTGATGTCCTCGTACAACCGGCTGAACGGCACCTACACCTCCGAGTACCCGTGGCTGCTGAGGCAGGTGCTGCGAGAGGAGTGGGGCTTCGACGGCGTGGTGATGTCGGACTGGTTCGGGTCGCACTCGACCGCGCCGACGGTCAACGCCGGGCTCGACCTCGAGATGCCCGGGCCGGCGCGCGACCGGGGCGCGAAGCTGATAGCGGCCGTCGAAGCCGGCGAGGTCGCGGCCGAGACCGTCCGCGAACGCGCGCTGAACGTCCTTAAGCTGATGCAGCGCACCGGCGCGCTCGACGCGCCGTTGGAGATCTACGAACGCGCCGACGACCGGCCGGCGCATCGGGCGCTGATCAGGCGCGCCGGGGCCGAGGCGGCAGTGCTCCTGAAGAACGATGGCATCCTGCCGCTCGACCCCGCCTCACCGGGACGGATCGCAGTCATCGGCCCGAATGCGAAGGTGGCGCAGATAATGGGCGGCGGCTCGGCGCAGCTCAACCCGCACTACCGGGTCAGCCCTTGGGACGGCTTGGCGACGGCGCTCGGCGCCGAGCGCCTCGTTCACGCGCCGGGCTGCAGCAACCTGCGCTTCGAGCCGCTCCTGACTGGAGACTTCACGGTCGAGTTCTTCGACGCGGATGACCTCTCCAGACCGGTTGCGCATCGCGAGACCATGAGCGAGGCGCAGGCCTTCTGGTTCGGCGCCGTCGGCGGCGGCAAGGTCGATCCTGCGCGCTACTCGGCCCGGCTCACCGGTCGGTTCGTTCCCGGGGCGAGCGGTTCGCACCGGGTCGGCGCCTTCGCCGCAGGACTCGTCCAGGTTCGCGTCGACGGCCGGCTGATCGCCGACGCCTGGACCGGCTGGACGCCAGGGCGCACTTTCTTCGAGGAGGGCTGCGACGAAGTGGTCGGGACCCTGGACCTCACGGCCGGCCGGTCGCATGAGGTGGTCGTCGAGTTCGCAACCAAGCCCGCGTGCAACCTGAGCTTCGCCGCCTTCCGCGTCGGCATCGGCCGGCCGATGGGCGACGCCGAGATTGCCGCCGCGGTCGAGGCGGCGCGGGGCGCCGAGACTGCGCTTGTCTTCGTCGGGCGCAACGGCGAATGGGACACCGAGGGCAGCGACCTCGAAGACATCGCGCTGCCCGGCCGCCAGGACGAGCTGGTCGCAGCGGTGACGGCGGCGAACCCGCGCACCGTGGTGGTGCTGCAGACCGGCGGGCCGGTCGAGATGCCCTGGCTCGACGCGGTGCCGGCGGTGCTCCAGGCATGGTATCCCGGCCAGGAATGCGGCAACGCCATCGCCGATGTGCTGACCGGTGCCGCCGAGCCCGGCGGCCGCCTGCCGCAATCCTTTCCCCAGCGCTGGTCCGACAACCCGACGACCGGCCGCGACCCGGAGGTCTATCCCGGCCGCGACGGCCGAGTGCGCTACGCCGAGGGTGCGTTGGTCGGCTACCGCCACTACGACCGCGCCGGCATCGCGCCGCTCTTCCCCTTCGGCCACGGCCTCGGCTACACCCGTATCGAGTTGACCGAATTCGCGGCAGATGCCGACGCGTTTGCAGCGACGCATCGCGTGACAGTTCGCGCCGGCTTGTGCAATTCCGGAGCCCGCGCCGGGTCGACAGTCCTGCAGATCTACATCCACGATCGCGACAGCTCGGAGTTTCGTCCGGAAAAGGAACTGAAGGCGTTCGCCAAGGTGCGCCTCGCGCCCGGCGAATTCCGTCGGGTCGAGATGGA
The DNA here is from genome assembly GCA_964412975.1 of uncultured Steroidobacteraceae bacterium. GTDB lineage: Bacteria > Pseudomonadota > Gammaproteobacteria > Steroidobacterales > Steroidobacteraceae > SCUD01. The sequence continues at coordinate 26 of CAYPQX010000158.1, read as the reverse complement.
GCTCACTGCTCGAGACTTCGCGTACT
>CAYPQX010000157.1:0-9427 GCA_964412975.1 uncultured Steroidobacteraceae bacterium | reverse complement strand
CCCGGCGGCTCGTTCATCTGGCCGTACACCATCGCGACCTTGGAGTTCGTCAGGTCCTCCTTGTCGATGACGCCCGACTCCATCATCTCGTGATAGAAGTCGTTGCCCTCGCGGGTACGCTCGCCCACGCCGGCGAACACGGAAAGGCCGCTATGCGCCTTCGCGATGTTGTTGATGAGTTCCAGCATGTTGACGGTCTTGCCGACGCCCGCGCCACCGAACAGCCCGATCTTGCCGCCCTTCGCGAACGGCGCGAGCAGGTCGATGACCTTGATGCCGGTTTCGAGGAGGTCCTGGCCGCCGGTCTGCTCGTCGTACGACGGTGCCGGGCGGTGAATCGGCAGGAAATCCTTGGTCTTGATCGGGCCGCCCTCGTCCTGGGGCTTGCCGAGCACGTCCATGATGCGCCCGAGCGTGCCGACGCCGACGGGCACGGTGATCGGGGCACCGGTCGCCTTGACGCCGAGACCGCGCTTCAGGCCCTCGGAGGCGCCCATCGCGATCGTGCGCACGATGCCGTCGCCAAGCTGCTGCTGCACCTCGAGCGTGAGGTCGTGGTCCACGAGCTTGAGCGCCTCGTAAATCGCGGGGATGCCCTCGCGGGGAAACTCGACGTCGATCACCGAACCGATGACCTGCACGATCTTGCCGTTCATAGTGTCCATATTCACCCCGATCCTAAACCGCTGCCGCGCCGCCGACGATCTCCGAAATCTCCTTCGTGATCGCGGCCTGGCGGGCCTTGTTGTAGATGAGTTGCAGCTCGTCGATGATCTTGCCGGCGTTGTCGGTCGCGCTCTTCATCGCGACCATTCGCGCCGCCATTTCGCAGGCGAGGTTCTCGGCGACCGCCCGGTAAACCTGCGATTCGATGTAGCGCATCATGTAGCTCGCAATCAGTTCGTCGGGCGCGGGCTCGTAGATGTAGTCCCAGCGCTCCTGGAGGTCGGCTGTGTCCACAGACTCGGCCGGCAGTAGCTGAAGCAGGATCGGCTTCTGCGTCATCGTGTTGACGAAACGGCTGCTCGCCACATGCAGCTGGTCGATCTTGCCTTCCTCGTAGAGGTCGAGCATTACCTTCACGGCACCGATCAGGTCCGCGATGCGCGGCTTGTCGCCGAGGTGCGTGAGCGAAGCGGTGATCGGGAGCTTGAGGCGACGGAAGAACTGCATCGCCTTGCTGCCGACCAGGCAAAGGTGCACTTCCGCGCCATTCGCCTGCCATTCCCGCACCGCCGCCAGCACGTGCTTGAACGTATTGACGTTGAGCGAACCGCAAAGGCCGCGGTCGCTGCTGATGATGATCAGGCCGACGGACTTCACGTCGCGCTCGACCAGGTATGGATGCCGGTGATGCGGGTTCGCGATGCGCAGGTGCCCGATCACGCTCCGGATCTTGTCGGCATAGGGCTGCGACGCTCTCATGCGCTCCTGGGCGCGCCGCATCTTGCTCGCAGCGACCATTTCCATGGCCTTGGTGATCTTCTGCGTGCTCTTGATGCTCGCGATCTTGACCCGGATTTCCTTGGTGCCGGCCATGGGATCAATAGGCTCCGCTCGCTGCGAATTCTTCGCAGATCTTCTTGTAGCCGGCCTCGACTTCCTTGCTGAGCTCGGGCTTGTCGTTAACCGACTGCAGGAACTGCGCGTGAGCCGTCTTTGCGTACGATTGCAACGCTTCTTCAAACGCAACGATCTTTTTCCGCTCCACCTTATCCATGTAGCCGTTGTTGACGGCGTAAATGGAGAGCGCCTGCTCGGCGACCGACATCGGCGCGTACTGCTTCTGCTTCATGAGCTCGGTCACGCGCTCGCCGCGTTCGATCTGGCGGCGGGTCGCCTCGTCGAGGTCGGAGGCGAACTGCGAGAAGGCCGCGAGTTCGCGGAACTGCGCGAGCGCGAGGCGGATGCCGCCGCCGAGCTTCTTGATGACGCCGGTCTGCGCCGCGCCACCGACGCGCGACACCGAGATTCCCGCGTTCATCGCGGGCCGGATGCCGGAATTGAACAGGTCGGTCTCGAGGAAGATCTGGCCGTCGGTGATCGAGATGACGTTGGTCGGAACGAAGGCCGTCACGTCGCCCGCCTGCGTCTCGATGATCGGGAGTCCCGTCAGGGAGCCCGTCTTGCCCTTGATCTTGCCGCCGCTGATCTTCTCGACGTACTCGGCCGAGACACGCGCGGAACGCTCGAGCAAGCGCGAGTGCAGGTAGAAGACGTCGCCCGGGTAGGCTTCGCGGCCCGGCGGGCGGCGAAGCAGCAGCGAAATCTGGCGATAGGCCCAGGCCTGCTTCGTCAGGTCGTCATAGACGATCAGCGCATCTTCGCCGTTGTCCATGAAGTACTCGCCCATCGCGCAGCCGGAATAGGGTGCGATGTACTGCATCGAGGCCGGCGTCGAGGCCGAGGCGGAGACGACGATCGTGTGCGCCATCGCGCCATGCTCTTCGAGCTTGCGGACGACGTTCGCGATCGAGCTCTGCTTCTGGCCGATCGCGACGTAGATGCACTTAACGCCCGTGCCTTTCTGGTTGATGATCGTATCGATCGCGACCGCGGTCTTGCCGGTCTGGCGGTCGCCGATGATCAGTTCGCGCTGGCCGCGGCCAATCGGAACCATCGAGTCGATCGCCTTGAGTCCGGTCTGCACCGGCTGGCTGACGCTTTTTCTCCAGATCACGCCCGGGGCGACGCGCTCGATCGGCGAGCGCTTGCTCGCCTTGATCGGGCCCTTGCCGTCGAGCGGGTTGCCGAGCGCGTCCACCACGCGGCCGAGCGTTTCCGGGCCGACCGGTACTTCGAGGATGCGGCCGGTCGTCTTGACGGTCGCGCCCTCGCCGATGTGGCGGTACTCGCCGAGCACCACGCAGCCGACGGAATCCTGTTCCAGGTTCAGCGCGAGGCCGAAAGTATTTTCCGGAAACTCGACCATTTCGCCATAGGCGACATCCGCGAGGCCGTGTACGCGGCAGATGCCGTCCGTGACCGAGACGACGGTGCCGACATTCCGGGCTTCCGTCGCCGCCTCGAAGTTCTTGATCCGTGCCTGGATCAGGTCGCTGATTTCAGATGCCTTGATGGACATATCCGCTTTCCTTGACTAATCCTGTAGCGCCGAGCCGAGCCGCTCGAGGCGGCCCTTCAGCGATCCGTCGATCACGAGATCCCCGGCGCGCACGATGGCGCCGCCGAGCAGTGTCGCGTCGATCCGGGTATGCATGCGCACTTCGCGTCCGAGGCGCTTCGTCAGCGCCGCGGCGAGCTTCTTCTTTTGCGGGGCCGCGATTTTGCGGGCCGCGATGACTTCGACGTCCACGACGTTCTCGACTTCGGCCCGCAGCGTCTCGAATTGCTCTGCAATCTGGGGCAGCAGCGCGAGCCGGCGGTTTTCCGCGAGCGCCTTCAGGAAATTGCGCCCATCCTCGCCGCCTGCCTTGCCGGATAACCCGCCCAGGAGTTCCACGAGCTCTTCGCCCGTGACATGCGGGTTGCCGATCAGGGGTGCAATGCGGGAGTCCGCGGCGCCAAGCGCGGCGGCGCCCAGGAGTTTCGACCAGGCGGCCAGGTCTTTCGACTCCCGCGCATGCGCGAAAGCCGCACGCGCGTAAGGCCTTGCGATGGTGGCGCGATCAGCCACGGCTCGGGACCTGCTTCTCGAGTTCCGCCGCCAGTTCGTCGAGGAGCGCGGCGTGTGCCTTTGCATCGACTTCGCGGCCGAGCACCTTGCTGGCACCGGCGACCGCGAGGGCGGCGACTTCCTTTCGCAGGGTGTCGCGCGCGCGGGTCTTCTCGTTCGAGATCTCGCTGCGCGCGGCCGTCACGATGCGCTCGCCTTCGGCCAGCGCCACGCTCTTGGCCTCGCCCACGAGCTCGCCCGAGCGCTTGTGCGCGATATCGACGACCTGCACGGCCTTCTGCCGGGCCTCCGCGAGGATCGCTTCGGAGCCGTGCCGTGCATCAGCCAGTTCCTTCTGGCCCCTCTCGCCCGCGGCGATGCCGTCGGCGATGACCTTGCGGCGATCGTCGATGGCCTTCATGAGCGGAGGCCAGATGAACTTCATGCAGAACCAGACGAAGACGATCATCGCGATCGTCTGGCCGATAAATGTCAGGTTGAAATCCATCTATCTGACTCCCCGGCGATCAGCCACCGAGCGCGTTCTGCAACTGACCGACGAACGGGTTGGCGAACGTGAAGAAGAGCGCGATGCCCACGCCGATCATCGCGACCGCGTCGAGCAACGCGACGACGATGAACATCTTCACCTGCAGCATCGGAGCCAGTTCCGGCTGACGCGCAGCGCCTTCGAGGAAGCGGCCGCCCAGCAGGCCCATGCCGATGCCGACGCCGAGGGCGCCGAAGCCGATCAGGATCGCGACAGCGATCGCAGTCATACCAATCACGGTTTCCATTTCAAGTCTCCTGGTCGAAAAACATTAGTGATGCTCGTGCGCCATGCTGAGGTACACGATCGTCAACATCATGAAAATGAAGGCCTGCAGCACGATGATCAGGATGTGGAACACCGCCCAGAGGAAATGTAGCGGTAACTGCCAGATGCCGAGCAGCGCGATCAGCAGGAAAATGAGCTCGCCGGCGTAGAGATTCCCGAACAACCGGAGCGAGAGCGAAAGCGGCTTCGCGATGAGCGACACGCTCTCCAGCACGAAGTTGAACGGAATCGCCGCCCAGTGATTGAAGGGCGTCAACGTCAATTCCTTCGTGAAGCCGCCGATGCCCTTGATCTTGATGCTGTAGAAAATCGTCAGGATGAAGACCGAGATCGCCATGGCGAAGGTGATGTTGACGTCGGTCGTTGGCACGACGCGCAGGTACGGGATGCCGACCTGCTGTGCGGCCAGGGGCAACCAGTCCACCGGGATCAGGTCCATCAAATTCATCAGGAAGACCCACATGAAGAGGGTCAGCGCGAGCGGGGCGATCAGGCTGCTGGTGCCGTGGAAGGTTTCGCGGACACTCTGGTCGACGAACCCGACCACTATTTCGATCGCGGTCTGAAGCTTGCCGGGAACTCCGGGGGTCGCGCGTCGGGCGACGCGACCGAAGACGAACATCACCAGGAGTCCGAGCACGAGCGCGAAGAACATCGAGTCGACGTTCAGCGCAAAGAAGTTACCGTGGCATTCGTTCCAGGCCCACTCGCCGTCCGCCTTGCAGACGGTCAGATTCTGGAGATGGTGACTGATGTACTCGCCAGCTGAATGACCCGCTTCCGCCATGATTTCCTATCGTCCACCCGCGCCGTTGCGCTCATCCCCGTCGAACAGCAATCCCGCCGGCAGGGCCAGCAGCGTTGCGATGTACCCGGCGAACAGGAACTCCGGGTGCAGCGGCCTCAGGGTCGCGAATACCGCGGCGAACATCACCGCTGCGATCGCGAGCTTGCCGATCTCGCCCAACCACCCTGCCCTCAGCAGGCTTTGAGCGCTGCTGCCGGCCCGCGGCGACATCAGTCTCGCCGCCAGAAATGCGTTCGGCACGACGCCGATCAATCCACCCAATAAGGTGGGGATGGCCCGGTCGGAACCAAGCCAGATCCAGACGATCGCGGCGAGCACCACGGCGGCCCCGAGCTGCGCGAGCAGGATGTTGCGGACGGTTTTCATTCACCCGGCTCCGGCAACAAAAAAGCCACGTGGCCCTCCGGGCAGTCCGTGGCGTATTCACGCGCAGCAAGCAAGCCGCAGGGCCGGCCAAAAACCGGCGGCATTATAGAGGGCGGGACCCCTTCGGCACAACCGCGGAGAGGGCGAAAAAGTGCTGTTTTTTCGCGGTGTTAGGCGTTCCCGGCGGGGGTCCCGGGACGCCTCAGACGGTAAACGATGCAGCGGTCGTCGCCGAAGCACCGGTGCACGACATATTCGAATCCCAGGCGTTCGTAGAAGCGGTGGGCGCGGGTGTTGGATTCCATCGGATCGATCAGGATCGTGTTCACCGACGGGTCCGCAAAGCAGCGTGCGATCACCTGCTTCATGGTTTGCGTGCCGTAGCCGCGGTCGAGGGCGTCGGGCTCGCCAATCCAGATGTCGATGGCGCGGTAACCCTCGTCAATACAGCCCCAGTACTGGCTCTCCTCGCGGCTGGGATCGATGATCTGGACGAAACCGATCGGGCGGCCGGCGACCTCGGCGATCAGTTGCTCGCGCCAGTCGGGGTTGTGGGCGAGTTCGGCCCGCCAGTGCCAGTCATCCTCGCCTTTCGCGGCAATGACATGCGGTTGGCGGTCCCAGTATTGAAGGAGTTCGAGGTCGTCCGGTGTCGCGGGGCGGAGCTTGACCTGTTTCACAGGCCGCCGCGCGCGCCGATAGGCGAATCTGTCGACCTCAGGGTTCGCCGCCATCGTTCGACGCATTGATTTCGCCGGCGTCCGGCACGTCGCTACCGCGCGTATCGATGCGATCCCGCACCGACGGCCAGCGACCGGTCGGCCAGTCCTGGGAGATCGTCACGTCGAACGCCGACTGCTCGACATTCAGGAACTTCAACAGGAGGTCGTGAATAGGATGTGGCATGGCGGTCACACCCGGGGCTGGCGCGCGACCATCGCGTAGCGCGGCGCCGCGACGACGATTTCAGGGAGCTCGGCGACCTGTGGCAGGAAATCCACCGGAACGAGCGCCCCTATCTCCACCACTCCGCGCGGCGTTACACCCCCGTGCCCGCGGTCGAACACCAGACCGCTGATGCCGACGATCGCGGCAGCGATTACGACGCTGACGCCCCTGCGAATGTTTGGCTTGCCTGAGGTGAACATAACCCTGTCCTCTTTCCGTTCCGCCATCGAATTTCCGATGGGGCTACTTTGGAGAAACAGGGCCCGCCGAACCAATCGGCTATATGAAGCTCGCTTAAGAAGGGCTTACCTAAAGGGGACGCTCACCTTTAAAGGTGAGCGTCCCCTTTAGAAGTGGTTGTTTCCTATGGGCAAAGGGGAGGAATATGCTGAGGATAGGGGAGGTCCAGAAGGATCAGTCATGACAACAATTCGCTTTCACGCGGGAATTGCGCTGCTGGTTTCGCTGCTCGCCGTCGCGCCGATGGCGCTCGGCGATGCGCCGTGCAATACGGGTCTGCGCGACGTCACGGCGGCCGAGCGCGCGCAAATTACGACCGTCCTGCAGTCCGCGCAAGACGCGCTGCCGCCGACGCCGGAAGGCTGGAACATCGTGGTCGACACCGCCAACGAGATCTCGGTGCCGGCCAAAATGTGCCGCGACCACGAGTCCGTTCCCTGGAGCTACGGATTCACGCGCAACTACCGGCAGGTCGCGGACGCGGAGGCGCGCAACCAGCTCATCACGGACCAGGCCGTGCGGCAGAGGGCCGCGATGGAACAGCGGCAGCCGCGGCTCGAAGTCGTGCAGCAGAAAATGCAGACGATCATCCAGCAGCAGATGGCGCTGAACCAGAAGCGCGATTACGCGGGCGCGGAGAAGCTCCAGCCACAACTCGAGGCGGCGCAGAAGGAACACGAGGCGATCCTCGACGAGTCCAACGACCCTGCGGCGACGGCGGCCACCAACAAGGCATTCAACAGGGACCTGGAGATGTCGATCAGCGTGCGCGTGAACCCGCCCAACGAGCGCGCGGGGGAAAGGGCGACGTCGGTCGCGCCTCCGGCGGGCGCCAGGTCCGCGCAGCGCTGGCACGTCGGGAACGCAAACGAGAGCACCGGCCGGGCACTCTACCTCTTCGGCGCGTGGAAGCCGGCGGCCCAGGGCGGCTCACAGCCCGCGCTGCGCGCCGGCGTGCCGCCTTCGGGCACGCACGCCGTTTCGGTTTACGTCATCGCCGACCCGGATCGCTTCCCGACGATCGTGCAGGCAATCGACTTCGCGAAAATCGCCGCGATCGTCAAGTGACCGCGTTGAAGGCGACGTTCACCTAAGACGTTCACCTAAAAGGGGACGTTCCCCTTTAAAGGGGAGCGTCCCCTTTATTGGCGTTTGCAGCCCGCTGCCGTGCAGTTGGGTTCGCTGTCCCGCAGGCTGTAGAGCGATTCGACATCGCCCATGTATTTGACCGCGAGCTCGCCGGCGTCCGTGGACTGCCACGACGCGGCGGGCGTATTCATGATGGCGTACTGCGCCAATATCGCGTCGGTCCCCCTTTGGCCGACCGGGATGCGTACCGTCAGCAGCCAGTCCCGATAGCGCTTCAGGAAACCCGGCAGCTGGCCCGTGGCGCCGAAATACTGGGCGCAGGTCGCCCGATAGGCGGTATCCCGTTGCCTCTGGATGGCGTCCTGTTCCGCCCAGTCCGCTTCCGTCATGCGGCACCCGATATGCATGCCTTCGCATTGGCCGGCGGCCTCGATTTTCTTGTTCAGGGCCGCCTGCCTTGCTTCAGCCGGCGCATAGGCCTGCTTCAGCGCCGACTGGTACCGGGTGGGCAGGCTCTGCTTTTCTTCGTTGAACGTCTGTTCTTCGGCAAGCAACCCCTGCAACTGCTCCTGTGACTGACCCAGCGATTGCACCGTCTGCGCGTGCTTCATCGCTTCCTGCGGGTTACTCATCATCCATTGCTGCATGCGGTTGACCTTCTCCATCGGGTCGATGTTCCGGTAGTCCTCCTCGATCGTCGCGTTGACTGCCTGCTGCCTGTCTACATCCGCCTGCACTGCATTCATCGCGGCCTCGATCTTGCCCACGAACGGATCGTTTTCGGCGTAGCAGACCGTCGGGAAGGCAGGTACTTTCGCCCAAGGTCCGGTGGCGGCCGGCGCCCTGACCGCCGGCTTGGCGGGCGCCTTCGGCGGCGCCTGCGCGTGAACCAGCGAAACGGCCAGGCAGCTGATGGCAAGCGCAGCGAGCGACGCCCGGAAATGAATCGCACTCATGATGTTCCCCCCTCGATCGAGCGACCGGCCGTCAGCCGATCGGGTTGTCGCACTCGCCGATCTTCGTGCCGGTGAGATTGACGGTCACGGTCATGCCCTCGGCCGTAAAATTGATCGTGCCCGTATACGCGTCGGCACTTGTGAACGTGATCTCGCCGTGGCCGCTCATCTCCATCTCGCCGGTGCACTGCGTGTCCCAGCTGACCTTGCTGCCCTCGCGTTGAAAGTTCGAGGTGGTGCAGCTCTGACCGGGCGGCGGCGGCGGCGGCTGGGTCCATTCCTTGGCCGTGCAGAGCTGCGAGCTTTGCGGCGGCATTGGCGGCATCGGGACGCCCACCATCGTCGTCTGGGAGGTCGTTTGCCAGAGGTTGCCCGGTCTTTCGTCTGCCTGGGCGGCAGCGGAAGACAGGAGTGCCATCGAAACTGCCGCCACAAGGCGGCCCGTCCATGAAGTGGTCATGTGTTCACCGTTCTTGGTTGGTCTGTGAACCGGGGTAGGCGTGGTATGCGCCTGAAGGCGGGAGGCTGTCAAGGGTCCTCACCGATTAGAAGCCGGCCTTCGCCAC
>CAYPQX010000156.1:0-34450 GCA_964412975.1 uncultured Steroidobacteraceae bacterium | reverse complement strand
GCGACCGCGCGGGCGCGCCGACGGCGCGCGGGCGCGGTCCTGCGACGGGGGGGGGGCGAGCGAAGTGACTATGTGCCGGCGGACCGAGCGAGCCAGCCCGCCCGGCGCCAATGGCCGCGCTGGCATCAGCTTCGTCGCGGTATCGCGCTAGACTTGCCGGATTGGCGAACGGGGAGGCCGCAATGCGCGCTAATTGGGCGTTAGGAATGGTGGTTGTGGCTTTGGCTGCTGGCTGCGGCGGCAACGAACAACCAGAAGAGGAAGAACCGCCGATGAAGGTTGAGGACACCGTGTTCGGCGACCTCGTCGGCACTCAGGACAAGGCGCGGCATCGTTCGAATGCCGCCGTCGAGCTGCACCGCGAATCCCTGAACCAGCGCCTTGATGAGGACGAAGGCGCGCCGAAAGTAGAGCCGGCCGAGGACTGAACGGGCGCGCCGGTGAATCGCACCCTGATGTGGGCGCTGCGCGCAGTCATGCGCGTGTTCGTGCGTCCGACCGTCGTGCCGGAGGACGCGCTCCAGCGTCTGCACGGTCGGGCGCGTCCGCTGCTCTACGTGCTGGAGGGACGGAGCATCTCCGACCTGCTGGCGCTCGAGATCGCCTGCATGAACGGCGGGCTGCGCCGCCCGGGCAAGCGGCTCAAGCTTCGCGGTCTCGACCTGCCCCATTCCGCGGTTGCGCTCGAGCGTCGCGCGGGCGTGCTGCGCCGGCGCGCCGATCGCCGCACGCCGCCCGAGCTCGCGCGCGCGGTTGCGGCCGCGGGCGCCGATGAATCGCTCGAACTCGACATCGTGCCGGTCGCGGTCTACTGGGGCCGCGCGCCGCAGCGCGAGAAGTCCTGGCTCCGGATGATCCTCTCCGAGAACTGGGCGCTCGTCGGGCCATTCCGGCGCATGTTGTCGATCGTATTCAACGGCCGGAGCACCTTGATCCGCTTCGGCGAGCCGCGTGCGCTCAAGGCCTACGGTGCGGCAGGCCCCGACGGCGCGCGTGGCGCGCGCAGGCTCCTCAAGGACATGCGCGCGGAATTCCGCCACATGCGCACCGATACGCTCGGGCCCGATCTTTCGCGCCGGCGGGCGATCATCGCACAGGTGCTCCGCACGCGCGCGGTGCGCCAGGCCGTGCGCCAGGAGATCCGCGACACGAAGCACTCACGCCGCGACGGCCTGCGTATTGCGCGCCGGCACGCGCTCGAGATCGCCGCAAACTACTCGCACACGTTCATCCGCATCATGGAGCGGATCTTGAGCCGCTTCCTGACCCGCGTTTACGACGGCATCGAGGTCCGGAATGCGGAGTACCTCGACCGCCTGCCGCCGACCTGCGAGATCGTCTACGTGCCCTGTCACCGCAGTCACGTGGACTATCTGCTTCTCTCGTATGTGATCTACCAGCGCGGCTATGCCGTGCCCTACGTTGCCGCGGGCGTGAACCTGAACCTGCCTGTCATCGGGCGCCTGCTGCGCAAGGGTGGCGCGTTCTTCATCCGCCGCAGTTTCCGGGGCTCCGGGCTCTATCCGATCGTGTTCATGAAGTACGTCGACGTGATGATGAATCGCGGGCATCCGATCGAGTTCTTCATCGAAGGCGGCAGGAGCCGCACCGGCCGCCTGCTGCGGCCGCGCACGGGTTTCCTGGGCATGACCCTGCGCAGCTTCCTGCGCGACACGCGCCGCCCGGTCGCTTACGTGCCCGTGTATTTCGGCTACGACCGGCTGCTCGAGGGCGAGAGCTACATCGACGAGCTGCTGGGCCGGCCAAAGCAGAAGGAATCGGTCGGCGGAATGCTGCGCGTCCTGCCGCAGTTGCGGCGACAACTCGGCCGCGTCCATGTCGCCTTCGGTGAACCGCTGCTGCTCGACGGCGTCCTGGACCAGGTGCAGGCGGGCTGGCGGCGGGAGTCGCTTGACGAGAACTCGCGGCCCACCTGGTTCGGCGACGCAGTCGATGCGGTTGCCGCCGAAATCATGCGCCGCATCAACGCGGCAGCCGCGGTCACCCCGGTCAACCTGCTGTCGGTCGCATTGCTCGCGGCGCCACGCCAGGCGATGCTCGAGGCCGACCTCGAGCGGCAACTCCAGCTCTATATCGATCTCCTGCGGATTTTTCCGTATTCGCCGGACGTTTCGGTCGCAGCGACTGACGGCGCGTCGATCGTCCGGCACGGCGAGCAGATGGGGCTCCTCGAGCGCCGGACACATCCGCTCGGCGACGTGTTGCGGATGGAAGAGCGCAATGCCGTGCTTGCGACCTATTACCGCAACAATGTCCTGCACCTGTTTGCGATGCCATCCCTGGTCGCCTGCGCATTCCTCAACAACTCTGCCATGCGGCACGAGGACATCCAGCGCCTCGTATGGCGCGTCTATCCGTACATCCGCGCGGAACTCTGCCTGCGCTGGCGCGAGGACGAGCTGCCGGGCGTCATCGACGGCGTCCTTGCGGCGCTTGCCAAGCAGGGCCTTCTCGTGCGCGACGTGGACGGTGCCGTGTGGCGCCGCTCCACGACAGGTAGCGCCGAAGCCGTGCGACTGTCGGTACTGGCGCAGGCGACGATCCAGACGATAGAACGCTACTACCTGGCCATCGCGCTGCTACTGCGGGCGGGACCCTCGACCTTGACCACGGAGGCCCTCGAGCAGCGCTGCGTCGCGATGGCCCAGCGCATGTCCATGCTCTATGGCCTCGCGGCCCCGGAATTCTTCGATCGCGCGATGTTCCGCGACTTTATCGAGCTTCTGCGCCAGCGCGGGGTCATCCGCCAAAACGGGGAAGGGCGCCTGACCTACGACGATGCCCTGCTCGCGGTCGCGCAGGATGCACGCATCGTCCTGTCCGAACAGATCCGCAACAGTATCCTGCAAGTCACCCACAGCTGATCCACGCCCGCGTTTTGCACTGCAAAGCAAGGACGCTGATATATCCTTGCGCGAAATTCCGATCGGTCCTGGCCCTGGGGAACCACATGACCCTAATTTCAACTCGCCCTTTGCCGCAGCCTTTGCGTGCCGGCGTCCGCGCCGCCCTGGTCGCAGCGATTGCGATGCCCGGCACCGCACAGGCGATCGACTTCGCCGCCGGCGGCTGGAACGGAAGTTTCGACACGACGATGAGCTTCGGCCAGACATGGCGCGCCGAGGCTCGCGATCCACGGCTGATCGGAACGGCCAATGGCGGCACGGGCCGGTCGCCGAACATCGACGATGGTGACCTCAATTACCGCAAGGGCCGCGTCTCGAGCGCCTACAAGCTCGTGTCCGAACTTTCACTCGACCGTGAAAACTTCGGGCTGTTCGTCCGCGGCTCGCTGCTCTATGACGACCTGATCGAGGATTCGACGACGGACCGCACCCCGATTTCAGAATCCGGCAAGAACCTCGCCGGCGCCTACGTGCGCCTGCTCGACGCATTCATCTATGGCCGCTGGAATCTCGCCGGCCACGAGCTCGACATCCGCGCGGGCCGGCAGGTCGTGAACTGGGGCGAGAGCACGTTCATCCAGGGCGGCATCAACAACGCGATCAACCATTTCGACGTGGCGTCATTGCGCGTGCCGGGCTCGGAGTTGCGTGAGGCCTACCTGCCACAGGAAATCCTGAAGATCTCGTTCGGACTCACGGATAACCTGACCGTGGATGCAATCGGCATCTTCGACTGGGACCGGACTGAGCCCGAGCCGGTCGGCACGTATTTTTCGGGAAATGATTTTGTGCCGCGTGGCGGCGAGCAGGTCTTTCTCGGCTTTGGCGCGTTTTCCGACCAAGGCACCGATTTCAGACCGCTTGGCGGCCCGTTCATCGAGAATTTCCAGGCCGCGGGGCGTGGCCCGACGAATGAGCCCAGCGACTCGGGCCAGTACGGCGTGTCATTCCGCTGGTACCTCCCCAATTTCAGCCAGGGCACGGAACTCGGCTTCTACTTCGTCAACTATCACAGCAAGCTGCCGGTGATCAGCGGCCGCTCCGGCACCCAGGTCGGCATCGGCAACTCGCTCGGCACGCTGACCGCGGCCATCGCGACAGCCCAGGGACTCGCCTCCGGCCTGCCCTTCGCCACCGCGGTCGCGATCGCGGCGAATGCCGGCGCGAATGCGGCGGCGGCGAACGGCGGCGACCTGTCGGTCGCGACGGCGACGGGCTACGCGACGATCGCCGGAAACACGGTGCTTGCCGGCGGCAGCATCGCTTCCCAGGCCACGGCGCTCGCGACGCACGAATATGTGCAGACGGCGCAGTACTTCACCGAGTATCCGGAAGACATCCAGTTGCTCGGCCTGTCTTTCAACTCGCAGCTCGGCACCACGGGCGTCGCTTTGCAGGGCGAAGTGTCTTATCGCCGCGACGTGCCGCTGCAGTTCGACGACGTCGAGCTGCTGTTCGCCACGCTGACGCCGTTCGAGGCCGTCGCGCTCGGCGCGCAGGGCATTCCGATTCCAGCCAGCTGCGCGCCGCCCGTGACGACGCTCGCCCGCTGCGGACAGCTTGGCGCCTTCGGCGTCGAAGAGGTCGTTCCGGGCTGGGGACTCTTCGACGTCTGGCAGGCCCAGATGACGGCGACCAAGGTGTTCGGGCCGATGCTCGGCGCGCAGCAACTCGTAACGGTCATCGAGGCGGGCATGACGAAGGTCGACGGCATGCCGGACAAGACGAGCGGCGGCCCGAATGGCCGCGGACTACGGCTGAACGGGCCGGGCACATCCGTTTCCGGCAACCCGGAACTCGCCGGCCGCCATTTCGGGGAAGTCGAGCCGCTCAATCGTTTCGCGGACGACAATTCCTGGGGCTATCGCGCGGCGTTCAGGCTCGACTATCTCAACGTGATCGGCGCATGGAATTTCTCGCCACGGTTCGTGTGGTCGCATGACGTGTCCGGCACGACGCCGGGCCCGGGCGGGAATTTCGTCGACGGCCGGCGCGGCGCCACGTTCGGCATCCTCGGGAGCTACCAGTCGAGGTTCGAAGTGGACGTGAGCTACACGACCTTCGACGGCGCGGGACGCTACAACGAGCTGACCGACCGCGATTTCTTCTCGGCGACGGTCAAGTACTCGTTCTGAATCGGGACGGAGGCAACCCATGATCAAGCTGAAGTACATCCTCGGTCCCGGACTGCTGGCTGCGGCCGGCGTCGCCGCGATGGCGGCTGCGGGCGTCACGGCGCAGCAGGCGGCGCAGCTCGGTGCCGATCTCACGCCAATGGGCGCGGAAAAGGCCGGCAACGCGGCCAGCACGATTCCGGCCTGGACGGGAGGCATCAAGTCAGCCGCCGATGCCGGCGCGCCCGGCTTCAAGTCGGGCGGTCATCACCCGGATCCGTACGCGAACGACAAGCCGCTCTACAAGGTGGACGCGTCGAACCTGTCGCAGTACGCCGCGAACCTCACGGCGGGGCACAAGGCGGTGCTCAACGCCTACAAGGGCAGCTACTTCATGAACGTCTATCCGTCGCACCGGTCGGCGGCGTTCCCGCAGCGCATCTACGACGCAACCAAGGCGAACGCAACCTCGGCGAAGCTGACCGGCAGCGGCTCGGGCGTGACGGGCGCTATCGGCGGCGTCCCGTTCCCGATCCCTTCGTCCGGCGTCGAGGTCATCTGGAACCACATCCTGCGCTTTCGCGCCGAGATCGCCGAACGCGTCATCGGCCAGGCGGCCGTGACCCGCACCGGCAGCTACAACATGGTCAAGTTCCACGACGAGACCTATGTCGGCTACAGCCTGCCCGGTGCGACCGAAGCGGCGCTCGACAACGTGGTGCTCTACTTCATCCAGGAAACGATCGCGCCCGCGCGGCTCGCCGGCGAAATCCTGCTCGTGCACGAGACCCTCGACCAGACGCTCGAGCACCGCAAGGCCTGGTTGTACAACCCCGGCCAGCGCCGCGTGCGCCGCGCGCCGAATGTCGCCTTCGACAACCCGGGCACGGGCTCCGACGGGCTGCGCACCTCCGACCAGTTCGACATCTTCAATGGAAGCCCTGAACGCTACGACTGGAAGCTCGTGGGCAAGCAGGAAATCATCGTTCCGTACAACGCCTATCCGCTGCACAGCAACAAGCTGAAGAACGACGACATCCTGAAGCCGCTGCACATCAACCAGCAGCATGCCCGCTACGAGTTGCATCGCGTCTGGGTCGTGGACGCGACGCTGAAGGCCGGCCAGCGCCACATCTACAAGCGCCGCACCTTCTATGTCGACGAGGATTCGTGGCAGATCCTCGTCGTGGATTGCTACGACAACCGCGACCAGTTGTGGCGCGTGCAGGAAGGCCACTCGATCAACTATTACGAGATCCCGACTTTCTGGACCACGCTCGAGTTGACATACGACCTGCAGGCAGGCCGCTACCTGGCCCTCGGCCTCGACAACGAGGAGCCGCGCACCGTCAACTTCGACGCGAAGCGGACGGCTGCCGACTTCACACCGGCCGCGATCGCCAGGCGCGGCACGCGCTGAAGTGAAATTCGCGGTCGCGGCGTTCGCCCTCGCGGTGGCGCCGCAGGCGCTCGCGCAGGACCCCGCGGCGACCGATCCTGCTGCGCGGCCGTCGGTCATCGCGCCGCTCGCGGCGAAGTCCCTGCTGCTCGATCTCGCCTGGGCGGGACCGCGCGTCGTCGCCGTCGGCGAGCGTGGTCATGTTCTTTATTCCGTCGACGCGGGCAGGACCTGGACGCAGGTGCAGGTGCCCACGAGCGCAAATCTCACAGCTGTCTACTTCGCCGACGCGAAGAACGGCTGGGCGGTCGGTCATGCGCAGACCATCCTCCGTACGCAGGACGGCGGCGATACCTGGGATCTTTCGCATTTCGAGCCTGAGGAGGCGGAGCCCTTTCTCGATGTGAGCTTCGGCGACGGGCTCCGCGGCCTCGTGGTCGGGGCTTATGGCGTGATCTATTCGACCACCGATGGCGGCAGCGTGTGGAGCCACGTGCCGTTTGAGCCGCAGTCCCTGCCCGGAGCCGCGAAGGTCGAACCCACGGCCGACGACATGGAAGCCGATGTCGACCTCGGCTTCGAGTTCCACCTGAATGCACTTGCACGCGGCCCCGGGCAGCGCCTGTATCTCGGCGCCGAGGCGGGCCGGCTGTTCCGTTCCGACGACGACGGCGCGAGCTGGCGCGAGCTGCCGTCGCCATACGACGGGTCCTTCCACGGAATCCTGCCGCTCGACGGCGAGGCACTGCTCGCCTTTGGCCTCCGCGGCAACCTGTTCCGGTCGGAGGACGGCGGCATGAACTGGACCGCCATCGAGACCGGCACGAGCGTCCTGCTGGATTCCGGCGCGCGCGTCGACGAGCGCACGGTCGTCATCGCCGGCATGGCGGGCGTCATGCTCGTGAGCCGCGATGCGGGGAAGACCTTTGCTCTGACGCAACAGGATGACCGCAAGGCGATCTCTGCAATTTCGTCCTCCGGCGACGGCGCGCTGATCGTCGCAGGGGAGGGCGGCGTGCGCCGGCTGCCGCTTCCAGGCGGTGCGGTCCCATGAGGGAATCCGGCGACGCAAAGATCGCGACATGGCTCGAGCCGCACGTGTTCGGCCATCGCACGCTGATACTCGCGATCTTCGCGATCGTGACCGTGGTGCTCGGCTGGATCGCGGCGACGGGGCTCCGGCTCGACACGAATTTCATCAAGCAGCTGCCGCTCGAACATGAATACATCCGGACCTACCTCGATCACAAGGAGGAATTCGGCGGCGCAAACCGGCTCCTCATCGCGGTGATCGCCCGCGATGGCAACATGTTCACGCCGGAGTTCTTTCAGGCGCTCAAGATTGCGACCGACGAAGTCTTTTTCATCGACGGCGTCGACCGGGCCCGCGTGCAGTCGCTCTGGACGCCTAACACCCGCTATACGGAGGTTGTCGAGGGCGGCATCGAGGCGGGCGACGTCATTCCCTCCGATTTCCAGCCGGATGCCGACGGCCTCGCGCGGGTCCGCGAGAATATCCTGAAGGCCGGCATCGTCGGCCGGCTGGTCGCGAACGATTTTTCGGGCGCGATGGTCACCGCGCAGCTGCTCGACGCCGATCCTGAAACCGGCGCGCCGGTCGATTACATCGCGATCTCGAAGGAGCTCGAGGAGAAGGTCCGCGCGCGGATCGAGCGCGAGAAAGTGGAGATCAAGGTCGAGGCGCCCGTTTCGGTGCACATGATCGGCTTCGCCAAGGTCGTTGGCGACGTTGCGGACGGAGCGCTGTCGGTCGTGACCTTCGCGATCGCGACGGTTGCGCTCACGCTGCTCTTCGTGTGGATCTACATCCAGTCGCTCCGCATCGCGCTGGTGCCCGTGATCTCATCGCTCGTCGCAATGGTCTGGATGCTCGGCCTCCTCGTGATACTCGGTTATGGCGTGGACCCGCTCGGCATCCTCGTGCCATTCATCATCTTCGCGATCGGAACGAGCCACGGCGTGCAGAAGATCAGCGCGGTGAGCGACGCAGCGATGAGCGGAGCCGACTGCAACGAGGCGGCCCGCCGCACTTTCCGGCTGCTGTTCCTGCCGGCGATCGTGGCGCTGCTCGCAAATCTCGTCGGATTCGTCACGATCCTCCTGATCCCGGTGCAGGTGATCCGCGAGATGGCGGTTACCGCGAGCCTCGGCATCGGCGTGATCATCCTGACCGACCTGATCCTGCTGCCCGTGCTCGTCTCCTACGTGCCGATCACGGCGCGCTTCCGCGAGCGGGTCGCACGCCGCCAGAAGGCATTGCAGAAAGTCTGGAGTCACCTTGCGGGCATCACGAACCGCGGGCCGGCGGCCATCATCATCGTCATCGCGCTCGCACTCGGCATCGCGGGGGCGATCAAGGGCCTCGAGACGCCGATCGGCGACACGCAGGCCGGCGTGCCGGAACTCCGCGCCGATTCGCGCTACAACCGCGACAGCAACCTGATCAGCAGCCGTTTTTCGATCGGCACCGACATCATCAACGTGATCGTCGAGACGAAGGCCGACGGCTGCATCGACTTCCGCATCATCGACGCGATCGACCGCTTTGCCTGGCACATGGCGAATGTCGAGGGCGTCCGCGACGTCATGTCGCTCGCGGGTGTGTCGAAGGCCGTGAGCGCGGGCTGGAGCGAGGGCAGCCTGAAGTGGCGAAACCTGCCGCGCGACGAGCGCCAGCTCGTGCAGGCGCAGAACTACATCGAGACGAGCACCGGGCTCCTCAACCGCGATTGCAGCGTGATGCCGGTAATGCTCTTCCTATCGGACCACCGTGCCGAGACGATCGAGCGCGTGGTCGCCGCGGTCAAGGAGTACCGGGCGGAGGAAGCGACCGAAGGTGTGGCCTACCGCCTTGCGACCGGAAACGTCGGCGTGATGGCCGCGCAGAATGAGGAAGTGAAGGCCAAGGAATTCGTGATCCTCGGCTGGGTCTTCGCCGCCGTGACGATCATGTGCCTGGTCAACTTCCGGTCCGTGATCGGCACGATCATGGTCATCGTGCCGCTCGCGCTCGTCTCCATTCTCGTCTATGCGGTCATGGCCTTCGTCGGCATCGGACTCAAGGTCAATACGCTGCCGATGGTGGCGCTCGGCGCAGGGATAGGCGTCGACTACGGCATTTACCTGTTCAGCCGGATGCAGGAGTTCCTGAATCGCGGCCAGAGCGTGCACGACGCGTATCTCGCGGCCTTGCGCGTAACCGGGGCCGCGATCTTCTTCACGGGCATCACGCTCGCAATCGGCGTCGCGACCTGGGTGTTCTCGCCGCTCAAGTTCCAGGCCGACGTTGGCCTCATGCTCACGTTCATGTTCCTGGTCAACATGCTGGGCGCGATGCTTCTCCTGCCGGCGCTCGGGGCGTGGCTCCTGCCCCGGAAGCCTGCGGCGGCTTGAGCCGGCCTAGTCGAACCCCGGCCTGCCGCGCAGCCGCTTCGTCTCCTTGCGGATGCGCTTGCCCTGAAGCCGCCGCGCTTTCGCCGCGCGGCCGGGCCGCGTCTTCTTGCGGACCTTCGGCGCCCGCATCGCCTTGATGATCAGTTCCTCGAGGCGTCCGATCGCATCGCGGCGGTTCGCTTCCTGGCCGCGATGACGATGCGCCTCGATCACGATCTCGTCGTTCTGGGTAAGTCGCCGGCCCGCCAGGACGCGCAGCCTTTCCTTTCCCGCCTCGCTGAGCAGAACCGTTGCGCCGACGCAGAAACGGAGCTCGCAGGCGCTGGCGACCTTGTTGACGTTCTGGCCGCCCGGCCCGGGGCTTCGCACGTAGGAAAGCGCGTATTCGCCTGCGGGGATTGCGACGCGATGCCCGTCGCCGCCTTCCATCTCAGTCCTGGCCGTCCGCGGACGGCTCGATCGGCACCGACGTGCGCGGCGCAAGCGCGGATGCCGACTTGCCGCCTTCGAGGATGCGGATCTCGCGCTGCGCGGGCGGGATGGTCAGGCCATGCTCGCGGAAGAGCGCCCAGATGCGGCGATTGACGTCGGAGCGGACGTTGTTGACGCCTTCGGCCGGATCGCCGATCCAGAAGCGCAGCTCGATCTCCATGCCGTAGTCCGCGAACTCGAGCAGTCGCGTCACCGGCGACGGATCGCGCAGGATGCGCGGATGGTCGGCGGCCTCGAGCAGCAGGGCGAGTGCCAGCTCCACATCGTCGTGGTAGGCGACGCGCACGGGGAGCCGGAGCCGTACGCGCGGATGGCCGTAACTCCAGTTGATCAGCGGATTCGTGATCACGTTCTGGTTCGGCACGAGCGTCGCGACGCCGTCCCGGTCGCGGATCACGATGTGGCGGCCGCGCAATTCCTCGACCCAGCCGAAACCGGTCGTGCTCGTGCCGGTCGTGCCGGTGAAACTGATGACGTCGCCGGGCTTGATCGAGCGGTCGATCAGGAGCACGAATCCGCTCACGAAGTTCGCGGCGATCGCCTGCAGTCCGAAACCCAGACCGAGGCCGATGGCGCCGGAGAACACGGTGAGCGCCGTGAGGTCGAGTCCGGAGGCCTGCAACCCGAACAGGATTCCGAATGCGACCAGGAGGGCATAGGCGAACTTGCCGATGCCGATTCGGGTCGATGGCGCGAGTGCCTGGACCGTGCTGACCCGCCGGTCGATCCAGCGCGCAATCCAGACGCTCACGACGACGAAGACCGTTACCGTCGCGATTGCCTTCAGGACCGACCAGATCGTGATTCTCGTCGCGCCCTTCGAGAGCCCGATCGAATCGAGCTCGGCGATCACGGCATCGAGGAGACCGAGCAGTTGCGTCGCAACCAGGACCCAGATGATCAGCGTCGCGCGAAGCTCCCAGGCCTTGATGGTCCGGCTCTTGCCGAGCGAGAGGCGGACCAGGAATGTCAGCAACCGGATCAGCGCGAGCAATGCGAGCAGGGTCCACGCGGTTTCGAGCCAGGTTTCTGGCGTGCCATCCTCATCGAGCATGGCCAGGCCGATGATGGCGAGTCCCGCGAGGTAGGGCGCAATGACCGTCAGTGCGTCGGTCAGGGTGCGGCGCGCGTGACCGCCGTTCGAGCTGTTCACGTACCAGCGCCTGCCCCAGACGACGCCCGCGGTGACTATGACGACGGTAAACGCGATGATCGGAAACTGCGGATTCCCGATGAACTCCGCGATCGCGGCGAAGAAGGCGTCCACGCGCTCCATCAGGCGTTCAAATCCGGGATCAGCTCGCTTTCGAGACGCAAGATCTGGTCCTTGAGCATCAGCTTCCGCTTCTTGAGTCGCCGCAACTGCAGTTCATCCACGTAGATGTCGAGCGACAGGCGGCATATCACGTCGTCGAGATCGCGGTGCTCGATGCGCAGTTCGCGCAGGCGCGTCATCCGCTCGAACAGCTGGGTATTGACCTTGTCTTCGTCGGTCATTCTGGCAGGAAACCGGACCAAACAGGCCGGATCGATGCGGGAAGCTTAGCCAATCGACCTGGAGGATTCCACGGCACCGCGGGATCGTGGAAGTCGGAACCGACCGAGCCTTCGAGCCGGCAGCGTACCGCCAGCGAGATGGCCTGCTCCCGGTCGCGGACGCCCCCGCCGCCCGTGACCACTTCGATGCCGTGGCCACCGGCGGCCGCAAAGTCGGCACAGAGCTCGCGCCGTGCGCCGGCGGATAGCGGGTAGCGCATCGGGTGTGCGATGACGGCCTTGCCGCCGGACTGGACGATCCACGCCGTCGCCTCCTCGAGCGTCGGCCAGGCGCTCGGGACATGGCCGGGCTTGCCGCGACCGAGCCACCGGTCGAATGCCTTGCCGCAGTCGGCCGCCGCGCCCAGGGCCACGAGTGCGCGGGCGAAGTGGGTGCGCGTCGGCAGGCTACCGTTGTCGCGGATGCCTGCGAGCGCTTCGCGGCCGGGCGCTCCCGCGGCATCGAGCTTCCGGGCGATCCGTTCTGCGCGCTCTTCGCGCAACGCCCGCTGGCCGCAAAGCGCGCGCGTCAGCACCGGCGCACAGGGGTCGATTGCGAGGCCGAGCACGTGCAGCGCCCTGCCCCGCCAGGCTGCGGAGAGTTCCACGCCGGCCACGAAACCGACGCCGTGCGCGCGTGCGGCGCCGGCCGCCGCCTCGACACCCGCGACCGTGTCGTGATCGGTGAGCGCCATGAGGCGCACGCCGCAGCCGGCCACGTGCGCGACGAGCGCTTCCGGGCCGAGCATTCCGTCCGAAGCAGTCGAATGCAGGTGCAGGTCGACGGGCGAGGGAATGTTCATACGGCTCGAGGGCCAAGGCCGACGGTGTCGATCGTGTCGCCCGTCAGGACCACGAAGCCGCGCTGGCGGCTGAATCCGTCCGTCGTGTAGTCGAAGACGTAGGTGCGATGCCAGGAGAGTGGCGCGTCCCCGGAACGCACGAGGCGCAGGCGATGGATCGCGACCGTGCCGTCCAGCATCTGGACGTTGGCGTTTGCGCAGGTTTCCATCGCGACGCGATTCGCCAGTTCGCGCGCAGCGAGGCTCGAGTGCCAGAAGCCCGCCAGCGCCGCGAGCAGGGCAACCCCGATCAGGAGCTCCCAGGTCATCGCATCATCGCGAGCCAGTCGACGTCCATATCGGCGATGCCCACGAAATGCGGGTTGAGCACTTCCTCGCGCGCGTTGTAGTCCAGCGGCTCGCCGTCGAGCTTGACGACCGCGCCGCCCGCCTGTTCCAGCACGCATTGTCCCGCCGCGGTGTCCCATTCGCTCGTGGGGCCGAGGCGCGGATAGACGTCGGCCTGGCCTTCGGCGACGAGGCAGAGCTTCAATGAACTTCCAACCTCGACGAATTCATGCGGGCCGACACGCGCGAGGAATGCGTCGAGCGAGCTGCCGCGATGCGAGCGGCTGCCGACCACGCGCACGGGCCCGGTTCCGCGCTTCGCAACCCGGAGCGGCTGCGCCGCCTTCTTTGCGTCCGTGCGAAACGCCCCGATGCCTTCGCAGGCGAAGTAATCGCGCTCGAGCACGGGGGCGTGCACGATGCCGAGCACGGGCCGGTGGTAGTCGACGAGCGCGATGTTCACGGTGAATTCGCCGTTTCGCTGCACGAATTCCTTCGTCCCGTCGAGCGGATCCACGACCCAGAGCCTGCTCCATTCCCGGCGCGTCGCATAAGGCACCTGGGCGGATTCCTCGGAAAGGACCGGGATCTCAGGAGCAATCCGCCGCAGGCCAGCCAGTATCAGCCGCTCGGATCGCAGGTCCGCCTCGGTCAGCGGAGAGCGGTCCTCTTTTTCCGTGACACTGAACGACGACGCGTAGACCTCGAGAATTGCACGTCCCGCCTCGCGTGCGAGCGCGGTCACTTCGAGCAGCAACTGGTTCGGGTCGGATGTCATTTCAGCTCCGGAAAGGGGCGCGTTATATCATAGGCGCGTGCAGGGAAGCGCCCATTCGCCTGACTGGCAGTCGATCGATACCGTCCTGCTCGACATGGACGGCACTTTGCTCGACCTCGGTGCCGACAATCACTTCTGGGGCGATCTCCTTCCGCGCCGGTTTGCCGAAAGCCGTGGCGTTTCGGTGGAAGAGGCGCACCGCCTGATGCGGCCGATTCACGAATCGACCGTGGGAACGCTCGACTGGTACTGCGTCAACTTCTGGAGCCGGGCCCTGTCGCTCGACATCGTGGCGCTGAAGCGTGCGATGCGGCACCAGATCGACTGGCTGCCCGAGGCGCGCGCCTTCCTCGCACAGGTGCGTGCCGCCGGACGGCGGCTGGTGCTCGTCACCAACGCCCATCCCGAGATCTTTGCGATCAAGGACGCACATCTCGGCATCCGCAGCCGCTTCGACGCCGTGTATACGTCGCACGAATTCGGCGAGCCCAAGGAAAGCGCGGCATTCTGGCCGCGGCTTGCGGCGCGCGAATCGTTTGATCCGGCGCGGACGCTTTTTGCCGACGACAGTCCGGCGGTCCTGCGTGCGGCGGGCGTGCACGGCATCCGATGGCTCTACGCCGTGCGCCGTCCCGTGCGACGTGCGCCGATACGCGCGCCGATCGAGTTTCCCGGCATCGAGTCGGTGCAGGACCTGGCTACGGGCCTCGTGCCGGCCGCTGCCGGGGTCTAGCGCGCGGGACGCTGTCGACGCCTTCTCGGTCCCGGCTGGCCCTGCCTGGCTGGTTGCTTGTGAATCTGGCTCGGCGGAGGACCATCGTCTTCTTCGTCGCCGTAGGAGCGGGGCGCGTGGTGCGCCGACTTCAGGTACGGCAACTCGGCCGGATCGTAGCTGCCGACCGGGATTCGCTGCCCGATGAACGCCTCGATTTCCGGCAGCGATTCGACGTATTGCTCGCAGCCGAAGCTGACCGCATCACCGGCCGCACCGGCACGCGCCGTGCGACCGATGCGGTGGACATAGTCTTCGGGATCCTGAGGCAGGTCGTAGTTGACGACGTGGCTTACGTCGGGAATATGCAGGCCGCGCGCGGCGACGTCGGTCGCGACGAGCGCCGCGAGCTTGCCCTCGTGGAACTCGCGGAGCATCCGCATGCGCTTTCTCTGCGGCACGTCGCCGGACATAGCCGCCGCCGCCACGCCGTTCGCCCGCAACAGGCGTTCAAGGCGCTCGGCAAGGCGCTTGGTATTGACGAATACCATCGTCCGCGTGGCGGCGCCCTTGCGCATCAGGTGCACGAGCAGCGAGGCCTTTTCCTCCATCGCCGGGTAGTAGATCACCTGCCGTACGTGCTCCGCGGTGATGCGTTCGGGCTCGATGCGAATCAGCTCCGGGTCGTTCATGTGCTCGTAGGCGAGCTCGAGTACGCGATGCGAGAGCGTCGCGGAGAACAGCATGTTCAGGCGGTATTGCGGGTCCGGCAGGCGGCGCAGCAGGAATCGGATGTCCTTGATGAAGCCGAGGTCGAACATGCGGTCGGCCTCGTCGAGGACCATGACCTGCACGTGGCGCAGGTCGAATACATGCTGCCGGAAGAAGTCGATGATCCGGCCCGGCGTGCCGATCAGGACGTCGACGCCTGCTTCGAGCGTGCGCCTCTGCTTGTCGTAATCCACGCCACCGAATGCGAGGCCGAGCGTAAGCCCCGTGTACTGGACCAGGATCTCGGCGTCCCGATGGATCTGGATCGCGAGTTCTCTCGTCGGCGCCAGGATCAGCGCACGCGGCGAAGTCCCTGGCCGTCCCGCGGATGCCGGATAACGCAGCAGGTGGGCGAAGAGGGCGACCAGGAATGCGGCGGTCTTGCCGGTGCCGGTCTGTGCCTGGCCCGCGACATCGAGCCCCGCGAGCGCCTTTGGCAGTGCCGCAGCCTGGATCGGCGTGCAACGCTCGAAGCCCGCATCGGCGACTCCGCGGGCGACTGATTCGGGCAAATGGAGGCCAGTGAAGGAAAGGTCCGAAAATTGCTGTTGTGTCACCGGTTTACTACTTTGACGCTCATCACTTGAAAATTAGCCTCCGACGCGCTACAAAAGCACCTTAGCGGTGCGGACTCCCGCACGTAACGCCCCCTACCGCGCCAAACATTGTGCCGTATCGGGCATTCGCCCGTCACCGATCAACTTCAAGACCAGGAGAAACTCCCGCGTGAGCGGCAATATCGTCCATACGACCGACGCGACGTTCGATACCGACGTCCTCAAATCCGAAACGCCCGTTCTGCTCGATTTCTGGGCTGAATGGTGCGGTCCCTGCAAGGCCATTGCCCCGATTCTCGACGACATCGCGAAAGACTACGCGGGCCGGGTGAAGGTGGCGAAGCTCAATATCGATGACAACCGCCACACGCCCGTGAAGTACGGCGTGCGCGGCATCCCGACGCTGATCCTGTTCAAAAACGGCGCGCCCGAGGCGCAGCAGGTCGGCCTGGTCGGGAAGTCGAAGCTGGCGGCCCTGCTGGACCAGCACCTATGAGGGGCTATCTCGGTAACCAGGCGCGCAATCGCCAGAAGGGGCATCGCAATCGCGGCGGTGGTGGTCCACGGCACGGGCAGGAAGGACTGCCGGTGGATGATCACGTGATGGAGGGCGGCGAAGCGGACATCATTTCGCCGGAGGAACTCGCTGCATCCCGAAGCGCCATGAGCCTGACGGTGCTCAAGACGAAGCCGGTCCACGAACTCGTCACCATGGCAGAGTCCATGGGACTCGAGAACATGGCTCGCCAGCGCAAGCAGGACGTCATTTTCTCGATCCTGAAGACGCACGCGCGCGGCGGCGAGGACATCTACGGCGACGGCGTGCTCGAAATCCTCCAGGACGGATTCGGATTCCTGCGCTCTTCCGACAGCTCGTATCTCGCCGGACCCGACGACATCTATGTGAGCCCGAGCCAGATCCGGCGGTTCAACCTGCGCACCGGCGACTCGATCTCGGGCCTGATACGCCCGCCGAAGGACGGGGAACGGTACTTCGCGCTCCAGAAGGTCGGCGAGATCAACATCGACACACCCGAATCCGCGCGCCACAATCACCATTTCGAGAAACAGAAGCCGCTGCATCCGACCAAGCGCCTCAAGCTCGAACGCGGCAATGGCTCGACCGAGGACCTGACGGCCCGCGTGATCGACCTGATGGCTCCGCTCGGCAAGGGTCAGCGCGGCCTGATCATCTCGCCGCCGAAAGCCGGCAAGACGATGCTGCTGCAGAACATCGCGACATCAATCACCTGGAACCACCCCGAACTCTACCTCATCGTGCTCCTGATCGACGAGCGGCCGGAGGAAGTGACCGAGATGTCGCGCACGGTGAAGGGAGAAGTCGTCGCTTCGACCTTTGACGAACCCGCGAGCCGGCACGTACAGGTGGCGGAAATGGTGATCGAGAAGGCCAAGCGCCTCGTCGAGCACAAGCGCGACGTCGTGATCCTGCTCGATTCGATTACGCGCCTTGCGCGCGCCTACAACACCGTCGTGCCGAGCTCCGGCAAGGTGCTGACGGGCGGCGTCGACGCGAATGCGCTGCAGCGCCCGAAGCGCTTCTTCGGCGCGGCGCGAAACGTCGAGGAGGGCGGCTCGCTGACGATCATTGCGACTGCGCTCATCGACACCGGTTCGCGCATGGACGACGTGATCTACGAGGAATTCAAGGGCACGGGCAACAGCGAAATCCACCTCGACCGGCGCATTTCCGAGAAACGCGTGTTCCCGGCATTCAACATCAACCGCTCCGGCACGCGCCGCGAGGAATTGATCACGGCGCCGGACGAGCTCGCGAAGATGTGGATTCTCCGGAAGCTCCTCCATCCGATGGACGAACTGGCGGCGGTCGAGTTCCTGATCGACAAGATGAAGGATACGAAGACCAACGCGGAGTTCTTCGATTCGATGAAGCGCGGATGACGGACGCGCTGCGCCACCTTCGCCGGCGCGATCCGGTGATGGCGCAGCTTATCCGCCGCGCCGGCCCCTACCAGCCCAGGCCTGAACGCGCACTCGGGCCTTACGAGGCCCTGGTGCGCGCCGTCGCCCACCAGCAGCTCACCGGCAAGGCCGCGAACACGATCCTCGGCCGTTTCTATTCGCTCTACGGCGGCAGCGGCTGCCCTGAGCCCGCCTTCCTGGTCGCGACGCCCGACGAACTATTGCGCGGCGTCGGCTTCTCGCGCGCCAAGTCGGCCGCACTCAAGGACATCGCGGCGAAGACGCTCGACGGCACGATTCCGCCGCGACGCGCGCTCGCGCGAATGAAGGACGATGCGATCATCGAGCGGCTGATCGAGGCGCGCGGCGTCGGGCGCTGGACGGTCGAGATGTTCCTGATGTTCACGCTCGGACGGCCCGACGTTCTACCGGTCGACGACTACGGCGTCCGCATGGGTTATCGCATTGCCTACGGCAAGCGTTCGATGCCGAAGCCCAGGGCGCTCGCGAAATTCGGCGAGCGCTGGGCGCCTTACCGGACGACGGCGTCGTGGTATCTCTGGCGGGCGGTTGATCTCGATCGAGCGCAGCGAAAGCTTTCGAAGACCGAAGGCTGATCACCCGGTCAGCGGTTGCCTTTCTCGAGCGGCGGCACCGTCCGCAGGTACGCGTACATCGCGCGCAGTTCCGTGTCGCCCAACTGTGCATATGCCTTCCAGGGCATGAACTCGGAGATCGCCGTTCCGTCCCTGCGCTTGCCCTCGCGCATGGCGCGGATGAAGTCGGCTTCGGTCCAGTCGATGAGCCCGGTCGCATGCGGCGTCAGGTTCGCAACGATCGGCATGTGCGGGTCGCCCTGGAGCTTGCCGCCCGACAGACGCTCGCCATGGCAGCCGCGGCACACCTGCGCGAGGTACTCGCCGTACTGGGGCGTCGGTGCAGGATCGGGAGGTTCGATTTCATGTGCCTTTTCGTGGTCGATCCCGGAGGCGGAAAATGCCCCTGAATCCGTCGCAATCATGAATGTGAAGACAGGGCCGAACTTCACGGGGCCTGCATCCTTGTCGACGGGCGGCTGGCTCTGGATGTAGGCGGCGATGTCCGATAACTCGCGGTCCGATAGATTGATGAAATCGATCGCCGGCATCGACGAGCTCCGCCCGTCGCGTCGCAGGCCGTGACGCACGGCGCGATCCCAGTCCGATGCGGTATAGCCGCGGGTCACGCTTCCTTCGCCGGTGGTGATGTTCGGGGCGACCCAGCGCCCGACGATGGGGACGTCGACGACCGCATGGCCGCCGAAATCCGCGCCGTGGCAGACGTTGCAGGAAACCCGGCTGTCGACCAGGTGCTTGCCGCGGGCCGTCGCACGGGAGAGCGCGACGGCTTCGAGATCGACTCCCGCCAGGGCGTCCTCCGCCGATGCACCGGCCGCGGTGCGTTCCTCCCGCAGCGCGGTCAGCTCGGCATCGCTGAGCGGGAAGGGGATCGGAAAGGCGGCTTCATGTGCGACCCACTGCCGGTCGTAGCGGGATTTCGCCACCCCCCAGGCAATGCCATAGGCGATGACCGCGATGCCGACGATCGCGGCCAGCGACCAGCCCAGGATTCCAAGGAATCTCTTCATACCCCTTGCGGGGCAAGAATATCACTACGGAACCAGATAGACCGCCGTCAGCAGCACGAGGAAAGCGACCGCCGCCACAAGCCCGTGGATCACGATCACGCCGTTCGGCAATGGCCGCTGCCGCATGTGATGGCTGACCAGATAGAGGCCTCCGAGCGCCGCGAGCCCGAATAGCAGGAGCGCCCAGGTATGCGCGGTACCGAAGCCAATCTCCCAGATACCGAGCAGCAGCACGATCACTCCGGACACCGCGAGCAGCCCGTGGAGAATCGCGATACCCGTCTTTGGCGGCGTCCGACCCTTGAAATGCTGAATCGCCATGTAGAGGCCAACGACCGCGCCGAGCGCGATCAAAAGAACGGCAGTGGTGAACATGCGTAGCGCTCCTTATCGGTTGTTTGATGCCTGATGCTCGGAGCCGCGGGCGCTGACCCGCCAGATGATGTTGCCGACGTCGTCGGCCACGAGCAATCCGCCCTGTTTGTCCACGACGACACCGACGGGCCGGCCTTTCGCATTGCCGGCGCCGTCAACGAAGCCAGTCAGCACATCGATCGGAGCCCCGGAAGGCTTGCCGCCCATGAACGGCACGAAAATCACCCGGTAGCCGGAGAGCGGCTCCCGGTTCCATGAGCCGTGCTGGCCGATGAACATGCCGTTCCGGAAGCGCCCGCCGAGCTTCGCACCCTCTGCGAGTGCGAGGCCCAGCGAGGCCGTATGCGGCCCGAGCGCGTAGTCGGGCCTGATCGCCTTTGCGACCAGGTCAGGGCGCGGCGGCTTCACTCGATCATCGACGATCTGCCCGTAATAACTGTAGGGCCAGCCGTAGAAGCCGCCTTCGCGGACGGAAGTCAGGTAATCCGGCACGAGGTCGCTGCCGAGCTCGTCGCGCTCGTTCACGACGGTCCAGAGCATGCCGGTCGTCGGCTCCCAGACGAGGCCGTTGGGATTCCGGAGGCCCGATGCGTAGATTCCCCGCGCACCGGTTTGCGCGTCTATCTCAAGGATTGCCGCGCGCTCGTGCTCCTGGTCAATGCCGTTCTCAGCCACGTTGCTGTTCGAGCCGACCGTCACGAAAAGACTGGAACCGTCCGGGCTTGCGATGACGTTCTTGGTCCAGTGATGGTTCAGTTTTCCGCCGGGCAGGTCCGCGACCTTGGCACCGCGCGCGGAGATCGTCGTATCGCCGGTCCGGTAGGGAAATCGCAACAGCGCGTCCGTATTTGCGACATAGAGCGCGTGGCCTACCAGCACCATTCCAAATGGCGAGTTGAGTCCCGTCAGCAGCGCCGACCGCTGATCGGCGCGACCGTCGCCATCGCGGTCCCGAAGCAGGGTAATGCGATTGGCGCTCGGCACGGCCGAGCCCGCGCGCTCCATCGCCTTGCGCATGAAGAAACCCTTGAGGCCCTTGCCGTCTTCGGGCCGTTCGGGGGCGGCCGTCTCTGCCACGAGCACGTCGCCGTTCGGGAGCACGTACAGCCAGCGGGGATGGTCGAGTCCGTCCGCGAAGGCGACGACCTCGGTTCCGCCAGTGGCGATCGGCCGGCTGCCATCTGCCCAGCCGACAGCCGGGGCGATGTTCACAGTCGGAATGAGCGACAAGTCGGGATCCGGCAGCCTGGGGTCAGGGCCGGTGCCGTCCGCGACCTGCAACTGGGCTTCGCCACCGCAGCCGCCGAGCGCGACCACGGCGGCCAGCCAGGACATATGATGTCGGTGCATGGCTATGCGCAGACTCGTCTGTTGCGCCGCACTGTGTCTGTCAGCGGCCGCCGCATTCGGCGCCGATACGCGACCGCCTCGCGCGTTGGGCAGCCCGAGCAACGCGACTGACAATTGCTTTCGCCTGCACAGCCGCGCAGGTGAAGTCACGGGTGAGGCGAAGCTGACCGTATCGGTCGATACCGACGGCCACGTCACCGGCGCGGTCACCGAACCAGGCACTCCGGATCCGCTCGCGGCCGCCGCACAATGCGTCGCGGTGACCATGAAGTTCGAGCCGGCCCTGAAGGACGGCCAGCCCGTCGCAGGAAAGGTCGCGATTGCCGTCGGATTTCCGATGCCGCCGCAGTTACGGCAGGATCTGCAACGCGCGGTCGCCTACTGCCAGCCCGCCATCCAGCCACTCGTCTCATTGAATTCGGCTTATGAGGGCAAGCTCGACCTCCTGGTCAAGGTCGGGAGGGACGGGCGTGTCGTTGAGACCGTACTTCCGGAGGGCGTGCTGCCGTGGATGGAGGAGGCGGCGCGCTGCCTCAAGGAACGCCTGGATTTCTTCCCTGCGCGGCTCGATCTCGAAGCCGTGGAATCCTGGACGATGGTGCCGGTCGACTTCAATCTTTCGCGCAATCCACACGAGCGCGTCCGGCTGGACGCCCCGACGGTGCGCTCGAGCGACAGGCAGATTCTCGATGCCTACCGCCAATGCTATCCGGCCGGCCGCAGCGACCAGGTGAAGATCAACTACCGGATCACCGTGACCGACGGCGGTCGCGTGCGCAAGGCCGAGGTCGTGGCGACGAGCGGTGACGACGCGCTCGATGCGGCGGGCATCTGCATCCTGCAGAGGCTCATATTCGTGCCGGCGCGCCGGAATGGCGTCAATGTCGAGTCGACGCTGACCTGGCCGATCCTCGTCCGTCCGCCGGCCTAGGCGTTCCCTTCGGGAAACTCCGCGTCGAGGATGCGGACCAGTTCCTCGTCCACGCGGTCGCGGAACATCGCGAGCAGGAACCCGAGCGTCGCCTCGACCACGATCTCATCCTTGCCGACGACGACCTTTCCGTTGACGTTCGAATGCTTGATCGAGAGCACGTCGCCTTTCCACTGGCACTCGGCGTCGAATCGCTTGGTGAGCGCAGCGGCCATGCGCTCCACCTTTTTTCGCGCGGCCTTCGCCGTGAGGTCGTGACTGCGGCGCAGGTGTATCCGGCTCATAGCGCACGCCAGCCTATGTCGCGGCGGAACTGCATGCCATCCCATCCCACGCAATCGACGAGGGCGTAGGCTGCGCGCTGTGCGTCAAGGACCCGCTCGCCGAGCCCGACCGCGCAGAGCACGCGGCCGCCCGCCGTCACGATCTGTTCCCCGTCCTGGCGCGTGGCGGCGTGAAAGATCTTGCCGGGTAAGGCCGCCGCCCTGTCGAGGCCGGTGATGGCATCGCCCGCGCGCGGCTCATCCGGATAGCCGCCGGCCGCGAGCACGACACCGAGCGCCGCGCGCGGATCCCATTCGGCATGCACCTCGTGCAGCCGACCCGCGAGCGCCGCCTCGCAGAGCGTCGTGAGGTCGCTCGTGAGCCGGGCCATGATCGGCTGCGTTTCCGGGTCGCCGAACCGGCAGTTGAATTCGAGCACGTTGGGGGTGCCGTCAGGCGCGATCATGATTCCCGCGTAGAGAAAACCCGTGTACGGCATGCCCTCGGCGGCGAGGCCGGCAAGCGTCGGCGCGATCACTTCTCGCATGATGCGTTCGTGCAGCGCGGGCGTGACGACCGGTGCCGGGGAATAGGCGCCCATCCCCCCGGTGTTCGGCCCCCTGTCGCCATCGAGGAGCCGCTTGTGATCCTGTGAGGTTGCGAGCGGCAGCACGTGTTCGCCGTCCGCCATGACGATGAAACTCGCCTCCTCGCCCTCGAGGAACTCCTCAACGACGACGACGCGGCCTGCATCGCCGAAGCTGCCTGCAAACATCTGTTCGGCCGCGCGTATCGCCTCGTCCGCGCTCGCGGCGATGATGACGCCCTTGCCTGCAGCGAGCCCGTCCGCCTTGACGACGATCGGCGGGCGCTGCGCCCGGATCACGATGGGGTCGAAGTTCGCCTGCGTGAATGCTGCATAGCGTGCGGTCGGAATGCCGTGGCGCTTCAGGAATTCCTTGGTGAACTGCTTGCTGCCTTCGAGGCGCGCGGCGAGGCGCCTCGGCCCGAAGCAGGCGAGGGCGGCGGATTCGAAGGCGTCGACGACGCCGGCGACCAGCGGACCTTCAGGCCCGACGACTGTCAGGTCGACACGCTTGACACGCGCCAGGGCGACGAGTCCGGCAACGTCCATGGCGGAGACGGGCACATTCCGGCATTTCTTTTCGATTGCAGTACCGGCATTGCCCGGCGCGACCAGCACTTCGAAGACGCGGGGAGACTGTGCGAACTTCCATGCCAATGCATGTTCACGGCCGCCGCTGCCGATGACGAGGACTCTCACACTGCGCTCAGTGACGGAAGTGCCGCATGCCGGTGAAAACCATCGCGATGTCGCGCTCATCCGCGGCGGCGATGACCTCGGCATCGCGCAAGGAGCCGCCCGGCTGGATCACGGCGCGGATGCCGATTGCGGCCGCCGCATCCAGGCCGTCGCGAAACGGAAAGAAAGCGTCGGAGGCCATCGAGCTGCCTTCGACCGGGAATTTCACGTCCGCCGCCTTCATCGCGGCGATTCGCGTCGAGACGACGCGGCTTGTCTGGCCCGGCCCGATCCCGATCGTGCGCCCGTCGCGCGCGAACACGATGGCATTGGACTTGACGTACTTGCAGACGCGCCAGGCGAACAGCAGGTCGGCAAGTTCAGCCGTATCGGGCGCGCGCCGCGTGACCGTGCGGAGCATCGAGGCATCGATCGTGCCGTCGTCGCGCCCCTGGGCGAGCAGGCCGCCGGCAACCGACTTGAACTCGACCATACGTGGCGAGTTGCCGTCGAGTGGTCCGGTCCGCAACACGCGGACATTCTGCTTCGAGCCGAACGCTGCTAGCGCATCGGGAGCATAGTCCGGCGCCGCGACCACTTCGACGAACTGCCGGTCGACGATGGCGGCCGCTGTCTTCGCATCGACCGGGCGGTTGAACGCGATGATGCCGCCGAATGCGGATGTGGGATCCGCCTCGTAGGCGCGGACATAGGCCTCTAGAGTCCCCGCGGCCGTTGCGACGCCACAGGGGTTGGCATGCTTGACGATGACGCAGGTGGGCGCATCGAACTGGCGCACGCACTCGATCGCGGTATCCGCATCGGCAATGTTGTTGTAGGAAAGCTCCTTGCCCTGCAGCTGGGTCGCGGTCGAGACCGACGGAGCCGTTGCGAGCGGGTCCGCATAAAAGGCGGCCGCCTGATGCGGATTCTCGCCGTAGCGCAGGTCCTGCTTCCTGCGAAAACCCGCGGCCAACGCGTCGGGAAAGGCATTGTCCTCCGCCTGTTTTCGCAGCCACGCCGAAACCATCGCGTCATACTGCCCCGTGTGTGCGAAGGTCTTGGCCGCGAGGCGCCGGCGCGTCTTGCCGGAAACCGCGCCCGCGCGAAGTTCCGCAAGCACGCCGGGATAGTCCGCGGGATCTACGAGCACCGTCACGCGCTCGTGATTCTTCGCCGCCGCGCGAAGCATGGCCGGGCCGCCGACGTCGATGTTCTCGATCGCGTCCGCCTCGCTGCAACCGGGACGCAGGACCGTTCCGGCGAACGGGTAGAGATTGACGACGAGCAGGTCGATCGGCCGGATGCCGTGTTCGCGCATGACCTGGTCATCCTGGCCGCCCCGGCCGAGCAGGGCGCCGTGGATCCGGGGATGCAGCGTCTTCACGCGGCCGTCCATGATCTCCGGAAAGCCCGTTTCCTCTGCGACTTCGGTCACCGGAAGGCCCGCGGCTGCAAGTGCGCGCGCCGTTCCGCCGGTCGAGATGAGCTCGAAGCCGAGCTGTCGCAGTTCGCGAGCGAGCTCGACGATGCCAGTCTTGTCAGACACGGAAAGCAACGCCCGCCGGGCGTTCGGCAGCGTCATTAGCTCAGGAAGCGAGCCCGTATTCGCGCAATTTCTTGCGCAGGGTGCCGCGATTGATGCCGAGAATAGTCGCCGCGCGGCTCTGGTTGCCGTCGGCGTAGTCCATGACGGCCTGGAACAGCGGCAATTCCACTTCGCGCATCACGAGATCGTAAAGCCGGCCGGGGCGATGGCCATTCAGGCTGTCGAAATAGGTGCAGAGCGCCTGCTCGGTGTGGTCGCGGAGCGGTATTTCGCGGGAATGCCCATTGATCGGGCGGGATAGCTGCGGACGGCGCGACGTCTGCGCCCGGTTCTTCGCGGTCATTGCCAATGGGTCCCCGAATCCGTCGTCATCGTTGTCGGTCAGGCTGCCCGCGCAACGCGGCCGATCAGTCCTGACAGGAATTCGCTCGTGAGCGAAAGCTGCTCCCTCGCGCATTCCGTCGTCAACAGCGCGGCTGGCAAGTGTCCGACCTCCGGATGAAGACGGCAATACCAACCGAGATGCTTGCGCGCCACGCGGACACCTTTCATCTCGCCATAAAACGAGTAAAGGGCCTCAAGGTGCGAAAGCATGATAGCACGGACCTCATCGAGCAAAGGCGGCGCGGCCATCGTGCCCGCGAGTCCCGCGCGCAATTCGCGAAAGATCCAGGGCCGGCCTTGCGCCGCGCGCCCGATCATCACGGCGTCGGCGCCGCTTTGTTCCAGCGCCTTCAATGCCTTGGCAGCACAATCGATATCTCCGTTGACGAATACGGGGATGCGGACGGCCCGCTTGACGGCCGCGGCGGTTTCGTATTCGGCTTCGCCCTGGAAGAAATCTTCGCGCGTGCGGCCGTGAACGGCGATTGCGGCGATGCCTTCCTGTTCCGCAATGCGGGCGATGGATACCGCGTTGCGGTTGCCGCGGTTCCAGCCCGTGCGCGTCTTCAGGGTGACCGGGACGCCGGCCGCGGCGACGACCGCGGCGAGAATCTGTTGCACGAGCGGTTCGTCGCGCATCAGCGCGGAACCGGCGGCGCGGTTGCAGACCTTCCTGGCCGGGCAGCCGAAGTTGATGTCGATGACCTGGGCGCCGAGGTCGACGTTCATCCGCGCGGCTTCGGCCATCATCTGCGCGTCGTAGCCTGCGATCTGCACCACCCGCGGCTCGGGCTCACCGCGATGGTCGATTCGATGCCGCGACTTGGACGAATTCCAGAGCCGGACGTCGGAGGTCACCATTTCCGAAGCCGCGACTCCGGCGCCCATCTGGCGACACAACTGCCGGAACGGCAGGTCGGTGACGCCCGCCATCGGCGCGAGCGCGAGCGGCGCCCCGAGCGTGAAAGGACCGATCTTCATTGCCGGGCGGTCTTGATCTGGTTGGCGCAACGCACGCCGCCCGGAGCCGGGAGGCAGATGTCGAGCTCGAATCCGACCGCCTCCTTGCCCGGGTCCACGATGCGGATCACGGCGTCCGCACGCTCGCCCGGCTGCAGAAAGCCTTGTCCGGCGGCACCCGGCAAATAGTCTGCCGGCCCGATGTCCCGCATGCCGAGCGTGCCGCCGAATCGATCCTGAAGTACCAGGCGCAGCAAGGGGAAGGGTTGTGCGTAGGTCGCGCGGTTGACGATGCTCGCGCGAAGCAACAGGCGGTTTGCTTCGTTCGGGTCGCTGGCCGCGCCCCATTGGCGCAACTCATACGCGGACAGATCCGACGGGGACAGGAGCGTCAGGCCGAAGAAGTTATAGGTTGCCGCGACCAGCGGCCCGAAGCCAGGGCTCTTGACGAGTTCGTTGCGCTGGCCGTGGATGACCTGGATCGCAAACAGCAGGGCCAGCACGGCAACGCCGGCGACCCAGGGCCAGCGTTGCGAAAGAAACTCGACCGACTCCTGCGGTTCGAACTCCCGGGCCGCGGCTGCACGTGCGGCAGCCTCCTCGGCGAGTCGCTTGCGCATTTCATCCGGAATGAGAATTCGAGGTGCGGCGTGCATGCCCGTGTGCGTGCCTGCCTGCCGCGCAGGTTCGGGTGGTGGCGGTGAAGGCTCCGATTCCAGGACGATTGATTCTCCGGCGCCTTCGAACTCCTCGATTTCCTCGACTGCCTCGGCTTCTTCGAGTGGTTCGTCCTGTTCGTCGAGCACCAGGATCGGGTGTTCGTCGGTGCTGTCGAGATCCTTTGTCGGCTCGCTGACAGGGAGCGTTGCGGCCACGGCGCCCGGGTCGAAATGCACCGGTTCCGGGGCTTCGATGACGAACAGCCGGTCGAGATCGGCGGCATCGCCGTGGAATTCCATGGCCCGTTCTTCGTCCGTCTCCGCAGGCGGCGGAACGACGGAAAGCTCGACGGGCGATGACAACTCGATGTTTTCGTTGCCCGGCAGCTCCTCGACGGTCATCGATTCGTCCGGCGACGAGTCCGGGGCGTTGGGCGCAGACTTGAATGCCTGTTCGCTCAGGTTCTCGAGCGCATTGAAACTCGTCGAGCAGACGCCGCAGCGCACATCGCCCTGGGCGGCACGCAGCGCTTCCGCCGTGACGCGAAAGACCGTCGCACAATCAGGGCATTGGGTATACACGCCTACTCCGAGCGCCGGCGGCCTGAGAGCAGGATCCAGCCATCGCGCACCGCCGCTGTTTCGATATCAAACCACGGTCGATAGGCCTGCGCTACTTCCGTGCCCTGGCGGTCGAGAAGGCCGGCGAGAACAACCGCGCCACCCGGCGGGCTGTGCAGGGCGAGCCGCGGCGCGAGCTCGATCAGGGGCCTGGCCAGGATGTTTGCGAGCACGACATCGAAGGGGCCGGCAATGTCATCCGCATCCGCGACCACCTCGATCCGCCCGGACAGGCCGTTCTTCGCTGCGTTTTCCCGCGTTGCGAGCAATGCCTGGGGGTCGATGTCGTACGCGAAGGCGCGGGCGGCACCGAGCTTGAGCGCCGCGAGCGCGAGAATGCCCGAACCGCAACCGTAATCGAGGAGCCGCAGGCCGGAAGGCGGTTGGGCATCCAGCCATTCGAGGCAGAGTGCCGTCGTGGCGTGCGTGCCGGTGCCGAAGGCGAGTCCAGGATCGAGTTCGAGCACGATGGGCGCCGCCTCGGCCGGGCGCTGCCCCGCGGGGCAGACCCAGAGGCGATGCCCGAAGCGCATCGGGCGGAAGTCCCGGAGCCATTCGCGCTCCCAGGCGCGATCGGCGAGATGTTCGATGCGGATTGCGGACGCCTGTAGTCCGAGCACGGCCTCGAGCGTCGCGGCAAGCAGTGCCGGCTCTGGTGTCTCCGGGAAAAGCGCGCGCAGGCGAATCTCATTCCACAAGGGCGTCGTCCCGGGTGCGGGCTCGAGCAGGGGCTCATCGCCCGCGTCCGCGAGCGAGAGCGCAATTGCCCCGAGCCGGGTGCAGGCGTCCTCGGCGCGCGCCAGGCCATCGCGGCCGAGTTCGATCACGAGCTGGTGGAAGGGCATCGACCGCTCGCGGCCCTCTACTTCAGGCCGAGCCGTCGCTCGAGATAATGGATGTCGAGTCCGCCTTGCCGGAAGGCCGAGTGCCCGAAGATTTCCTGGTGCAGGGGCGCATTCGTCTTGATCCCCTCGACGACCATCTCGGAGAGGGCATTGCGCATCCGCGCAATGGCGGTGTCGCGGTTCTCGCCGTACGAAATCAGCTTGGCGATCAGCGAGTCGTAGAAGGGTGGCACCGCGTAGCCCGAGTACAGGTGGCTGTCGACGCGGATGCCGGGGCCGCCGGGCGCGTGCCAGAGCCGGACCGGGCCCGGTGAGGGCGCGAAGGACTTCGGGTCCTCGGCATTGATGCGGCACTCCATCGCCCAGCCACGGAGCACGATGTCCTCCTGCTTGAAGGGCAACGGCTCGCCCGCGGCGATGCGAAGCTGCATCTTGACGATGTCGATGCCGGTCACGAGCTCGGTCACCGGGTGCTCGACCTGTACCCGTGTGTTCATCTCGATGAAGTAGAAATTGCCGTCCTCGTACAGGAACTCGAGGGTGCCTGCGCTGCGGTAGCCGACCGCCTCGCAGGCGGTGACGAGCTTCTCGCTCATTTCCGCGCGCTGCTTGACCGTGATGCCAGGCGCCGGGGATTCCTCGATGATCTTCTGGCGGCGGCGCTGGAGCGAGCAGTCGCGCTCTCCGAGCGAAACCACGCTGCCGTAATTGTCGCCGAGCACCTGGAATTCGATATGCCGCGGCTTCTCGAGGAATTTCTCCATGTAAACCATGTCGTTGCCGAAAGCGGCGAGCGCTTCGGTTTTCGCGACATTGATCGCGTTGACGAGCGTCGCGTCGCTGTGGACCACGCGCATGCCGCGGCCGCCGCCGCCGCCGGAGGCCTTGATGATCACCGGGTAATCGATGCTGCGGGCCATCCGGAAGCACTCGTCCTGGTCCTCGGGCAGCGGACCGTCGGAACCGGGGACGCAGGGTACGCCATGTTCCTTCATCATCCGGATCGCGGAGACCTTGTCGCCCATCTGGCGGATGGTCTCGCTTTTCGGCCCGATGAAGACGAAGCCGCTGTTCTCCACGCGCTCGGCGAAATCGGCGTTCTCGGACAGGAAACCGTGGCCCGGATGGATGCCGACCGCGTCGGTCACCTCGGCGGCGCTGATGATCGCCGGCATGTTGAGGTAGCTGTCGCGCGATGGCGGCGGACCGATGCAGACGGTCTCGTCGGCTAGCAGCACGTGCTTCAGGTTCTGGTCGGCCGTCGAATGCACGGCGACGGTCTTGATGCCGAGTTCCCGGCAGGCGCGCAGGATGCGAAGCGCGATCTCGCCGCGATTGGCGATGACGATCTTGTCCAGCATTCCTTACTCGATCGCGAACAGTGGCTGGCCGAACTCGACCGGTTCGCCGTTCTTGGCGAGCACGGCGACAACCGTGCCGGCGCGCTCACTTTCGATCTGGTTCATCATCTTCATCGCCTCGATGATGCAGAGCACCTGGCCGACCCGGACTTCCTGGCCAACCTCGACGAAGGACTTTGCGCCAGGGGCGGGCGACGCATAGAAGGTGCCGACCATCGGCGCCGTGACCAGGTTTTCATCGCGCGCGGCAGGCGCCTGGGCGGCCGCCGGTCCCGGTGGCGCGGCGGCCACGGCGGCTCTGCCCGGCGCAGCGACGGGCGCGGGCGACGGCGTGCCCTGGGACACGACGGCCGCGCCCTGGCTAAAGCGCGCGATGCGCACTGATTCCTCGCCTTCCGAAATCTCGATTTCGGCGAGTCCGGATTCCTCGAGCAGCTCGATGAGCTTCTTGATCTTGCGGATATCCATTATTTTCCTCCGGACGGCCGATCGAGACGGTCGAGCGCCGCCAAGAGCGCGAGTTCATAGCCTTGCGCTCCGAGGCCGACGATGCTGCCCACCGCGATATCGGAAAAATAGGAGTGCTGGCGAAAGGGTTCCCGCGCGTGCACGTTGGACAGGTGCACCTCGATGAAGGGCACGGCGACGGCGAGCAGGGCATCGCGAAGCGCGATGCTCGTATGGGTGAAGGCACCCGGATTCACGATGGCGAAATCTACCGGGCTCGACGCCAGCGCCTGGACCCGGTCGACCAGTTCATGTTCGGCGTTGCTCTGGAAGCTTTCCACGGTCGCATCGCGCTTTGCGGCTTCGGCTTTCAGGCGGTCCTCGATGGCGGCGAGCGTGATGTCCCCGTACCAGCCGGGTTCGCGCCGGCCGAGCAGATTGAGGTTGGGCCCGTTGATGAGCAAGATTCGGCGCATCGGCCGCGCAATTCAACAGGACGAGCGTCGATTTGTCCAGATTTAGGGTCAATCTGGGGTCGATCAGCGTCGATCTGACGCCAATCTAGTTTATTTTCGGCATCTCCGCCCGGATCCGGCCCTGGGCGGACTTCAGGTCGATCCGGCCGGCATCGACGGCCCGGACGGCAGAGAGGATGACGTCCGCCTGGGGTCGGTGCAACTCACCGATATGGACGGTCACGATCCGGTCCCTCTTGTCGGTGAAGACCGTGAACGGCAGCCCGATGGACTCCATTCCGAAGGCACGGGCGGCTTCCAGTCCGTCCTGCTCGCCGATCAAGACCGTGTAGTCGATCGGCGTGCTGGTCAGGTAGCGCAACACGTCCTCGCGGAAGTCGATTGCGATGCCGATCAGCTCAAACTCCGCGTAGGCCGGGTCGCCTGCAAGCGCGTTCAGCATGGGTATCTCGCGCCGGCAAGGCGCGCACCAGGTCGCCCAGAAATTGATGATCGCGGGCTTCCCGTTCCATTCGGAAAGGGCGCGCATCCGTCCCTCGCGATCCGCAAGGGAGATGTCGGGTCGCTGATCCGGAATCACCGCCGGCTGGATTGCCGGCAGCTCGGGCTTCTCAGGAGCGAGAAGTTCGCGACTTGCGAAGAACGCGGCGACGCCGGCGGCAAGCGCGACCAGGGCGACGAGAATCCAGCGCCCTGGATTCCCGGGCGTCAGCATTCGCGCCCGAAGCGCGCGAGATGCGACCGAAAGTCAGCTGCGCCGACGAAGCCCACCAGGCGAAACGCCCGGCACTCGCGGCCATGCGCGCCGAAGAAGGCCGTGGTCGGGGGTCCGTAGACGCCGAATCGGCGGAACAGCGCCTGGTCGGCATCGCTGTTGGCGGTTACGTCAGCCTTGAGCAGCACGAAGCCCGAGAGTTCCTTCTGCACGTCCGGCACCGAGAACGTGTACTTCTCCATTTCCTTGCAGGACACGCACCAGTCGGCATAGAAATCGAGCATCACGGGCTGCCCGGCCGACTCGGCGGCTGCAAGCTCCCGATCGAGTTCCTCGATCGAGGCAACCATCCGAAACGGCAACGGCTCAGCGCTTCTTGCGGCGGCCTCACCGGCAAAGCCGGGCAGTGCCGCGCCGCGCAATGGCTGCAATGGATCGTGACCACCGGCAGCGGCGCCGACCATCATGATCAGGCCCCAGAAAATGGCCGCAAGGCCCAGGCCGCGTGCCACCAGGCGCCATGAATCGCCGCCCGCAGCCGTCCGGCCGAAGCCGCCGAAGTAGTAACCGCCGACGATGACGAGGAGCGCCCACAAGGCGAGGGTCAGCGAGCCCGGCAGGACACGCTCGAGCATCCAGACCGCGACGGCGAGGAAAAGGACCCCGAAAAGCGTCTTGACGGTCGTCATCCAGACGCCGGCATGCGGCAGGAAACGCCCGCCCGCCACGCCGACGAGCAGGAGCGGAGAGCCCATGCCGATCGCCATGGCGAAGAGCGCCAGTGCCCCGCGCAGGACATCGCCGGTCTGCCCGATCATGGCAAGTGCCGCGACCATCGGCGGCGCGACACAGGCGGTGACGACGAGTGCCGAAAGGGCGCCCATAATCGCCGTGCCCACGAAACTACCCGACTTCTGGCGACCGGATACGCCGGCAAGCCGCGTCTCCAGAGCCGCCGGAATCTTGAGGTCGAACAGGCCGAACATCGCGAGTGCGAGTACCACGAAGAGTGCCGCAAACAGGATGATGATCCAGGGCTGCTGGAAAAACGCCTGGGCCTGCTGGCCGGCCGCCGCG
The DNA here is from genome assembly GCA_964412975.1 of uncultured Steroidobacteraceae bacterium. GTDB lineage: Bacteria > Pseudomonadota > Gammaproteobacteria > Steroidobacterales > Steroidobacteraceae > SCUD01. The sequence continues at coordinate 1,771 of CAYPQX010000156.1, read as the reverse complement.
AAGGCGGCGCCAGCCACCGTATACGTGAGGGCCATGCCGAGCACGTAGACCACGGACAACATGAAGGAGCGGCGCGGCGTCGCCGCTTCGCCCTGGCCCGCGATGATGCCCGACAGGATCGGGATCATCGGCAGCACGCACGGGGTGAAGGCGAGCAGCAGGCCGAAGCCAAAGAAGGTCGCCATGACCACAAACAGGCTTCGGTTGGCGATCAGGTTCGAGAGTCGGTCCTGCTCGGAGACCATTGCGGGCGCGTCAGCACTGGAGGGCGTACCGGGCGGCGGGAGCTCAATAGCGACTGTCTTGGTAACGGGCGGATAGCAAAGGCCGGCGTCGGCGCAGCCCTGGTAGCTGACAGCAATCTCGAACGACGGCGCATCGGCCGGCCGCGTGACCGGCACGGTTGCATTCAGCGCATCGTAGTAAACCTCGACGTCGCCGAAAAACTCGTCGGTCTTCTTCTTTCCGGGCGGCATCGCGATTTCGCCCAGCGCGAATCCAGGCGTCGCCGTCTTGGCCGATACGCGGTGGCGATAGAGGTAGTAGCCGGGCGCAACCTGCCAGTCGAGGCGAACTCGTTCTCCGCCATCCGCCGTTGCGCTCAGGACGAAGGCCTGGTCGACCGGCAGGAACTGGTCCTCGTTGGTCGAGGGCCCGAGAAGACCTTGCGCCGAAACGGCGCCCGCAAGGACAAGACCGAACGCGATAAAGGCGATCCTGAATTTCGTCATGGCGCGGAGGTTAGCGGCCTCCTGCCTGCTTGTCGCGACCGCTTGCCCGGTTTCGCGAACCCAGGCCGCGACGAACTGGAGATGTTTCCGAGATAGGTGTTATTTTTCAATTGGTTACAGGCTCCTGTCACTCAATGCTACAGAGTGCTTGAATTTGGGTTGGCCGGCCCTATGATTAGCACCCGACCGGGGAGAGTGCTAACCGCAATTGCGGTCTCTCCCTGGCACTTACAGGCGATTTTCCAAGGAGTGTTGAACCATGAAGATCCGTCCGCTTCATGATCGAGTGATCGTCAAGCGCGAAGACGAAGAGCGCAAATCACCCGGCGGCATCGTGATCCCTGATACCGCTGCCGAGAAGCCCATCCGCGGCAAGATCGTCGCAGTTGGCAAGGGCAAGATTCTCGAGAACGGGAACGTTCGTCCGCTCGACCTCAAGGTCGGCGACAAGATCCTGTTCGGCAAATACGGTGGAACCGAAGTCAAGGTCGACGGCGACGAGCTCCTCGTGATGCGCGAGGAAGACGTCATGGCCGTGATCGAAAAGTAAGAGGACAAGTACCAATGGCAGCCAAGGAAGTCAGATTTTCAGACGACGCGCGCACCCGTTTGGTCCGCGGAGTCAACCTGCTCGCGAACGCCGTCAAGGCGACGCTGGGCCCGAAGGGGCGTAATGCCGTGCTCGAAAAGAGCTTCGGCGCGCCGACCATCACGAAAGACGGCGTTTCCGTCGCCAAGGAAATCGAACTGAAGGACAAGTTCGAGAACATGGGCGCGCAGATGGTCAAGGAAGTCGCATCGTCGACCTCCGATGAGGCCGGTGACGGCACGACCACGGCGACCCTGCTCGCGCAGGCGATCATCCGTGAGGGCATGAAGGCCGTCGCTTCGGGCATCAACCCGATGGACGTCAAGCGCGGCGTCGACCTGGCCGTGACGGCTGCGGTCGAAGAGCTCAAGAAGCTCTCCAAGCCCTGCAAGGACTCGAAGGCCATCGCCCAGGTCGGCACGATCTCCGCGAACAGCGACGAGGCCATCGG
>CAYPQX010000155.1:0-7682 GCA_964412975.1 uncultured Steroidobacteraceae bacterium | reverse complement strand
CCGCAGTCGCTGCCGGCGACCGACAGGAACCGCTCGGCGTGCTGAAGCCGATCGGTGAAGATCGCGGATGACAGGCCGTAATCCGTGTCGTTATGCATCGCGATCGCCTCGTCCAGCGTCTTGAACGGGATGACATACAGGATCGGCGCGAAGGTTTCGTGCCGTACGACGGGCATGTCATTCCGGGCACGGACGATCGTCGGTTCGACGAAATAGCCAGGGCCTGGCAACACGCGCCCGCCGCAGAGGATCTCGCCCCCCTGGCTCCGGGCATCCGTGAGCGCTGCCTCGTACTGGCGTACCGCCGACGAGCCGACCAGCGGGCCCATCAGCACCTGCGGATCGAGCGGATTCCCGATCCGGACCTGGCGATAGCTCGCCACGAGCCGGCGCTCGACCTCGGCAACCTTTGATTCGTGGACGAGCAATCGGCGCGTCGTCGTGCAACGCTGTCCCGCAGTCCCGACCGAGCCGAACAGGACGGCAGGCACGACGAGGTCGAGATTCGCGAACTCGTCGACGATGATCGCGTTGTTGCCACCGAGCTCGAGCAGGCTGCGGCCGAGGCGAGAGGCGATGCGCTCGCCCACACGCCGACCGACGCTGGTCGAGCCGGTGAAGCTCGTGAGCGCGATACGCCGGTCGTCGACGAAGCGGCTCGCAAGCGCATTGTCCGCGGGAATGAAGAGCTGGAAGATCGGGGGCAGCTTGGCCGCAGCGATGACTTCGTTGCAGATGCGCTGCACGGCAATTGCGCAGAGCGGCGTGTGGTGCGAGGGCTTCCACACGCAGGTATCGCCGCAGACTGCCGCGAGGAAAGCGTTCCAGGACCAGACCGCGACCGGGAAATTGAAGGCGGAGATGATGCCGACCACGCCGAGCGGGTGCCATTGCTCATACATCCGGTGCCGCGGGCGCTCGGAGTGCATTGCGAGCCCGTAGAGCATGCGCGACTGGCCGACGGCGAAATCGGCCATGTCGATCATTTCCTGGACTTCGCCGTCGCCTTCGACCTTGATCTTTCCCATTTCCAGGCTGACGAGGCTGCCGAGCAGGTCTTTCTTCGCGCGCAATGCTTCTCCCAGGAGACGCACCGCCTCACCGCGCCGCGGGGCAGGCACGTCGCGCCAGGCGGCGAAAGCGGCTGCGGCACTTGCCACGACGCGTTCGTATTCGTCGGCGCCGGCGGCGCGAATTCGAGCGATGACTTCTCCGGTCGCCGGGTTGATCGAATCGATGAGCGGCGCATCGGCCGCGGCGTGCCACTCCTGGCCGGACCAGGCGCCGGGATTGACGGCCTGCAATCCGAGTCCCGCCAGGATCCGCCCGGTATCCGCCGTCGTGCCCTCACGCATCGGCTTTCTTTCCGTATTCATCGTACCGCTCCTGCGCAGCTGCGCTGCCTGCCTGCCTTGCCCTCGACGACGATCCGCGCCGAGACCGACTTGTCCGCGCCGTGGCTGTACCACGCGCCAAAACGGTTGGCGAGTACCTCCGGGAGGCGGAACTGCTCCTGCCGCACGAAGCCGCGATACGCTTCCGGGCGGGTGAGCACGAGGTCCACGACGGCCGTGATTCCTGCGGCGGTCGTGACCTGGATCGCCGACCAGAGCCGGCCCAGGATCTCCTGCGGATAGACCTTGTTGACGTAGTTCTCTTCCCGCAGCTCGCCGTCCTGTCGTCCGCTGACGGCAACATAGACGATCACGACGTCCTGCAGGGTTTGCGGCACCGCGTTCTCGAGGATGCGCTTGAGCGTCGCGCGATCCTGATTCAGCTTGAGATCGTTCATCAGGAGGCGAACCTGCTCGCAGTGGCCCGGGTAACGCATCGTCTTGTAATTCATCTGCTCGCAGCGATCCCCGAAAGTCTCGCCGAGCGAGCCCAGGCCGCCCGAGGTATTGAATGCCTCGTACAACGTACCGTCGATCTCGATTTCCTCGAGCCCCTCGAGCGGCGCCGCTTCGACCAGGCGACGGTCAGCAATGGCAAAGCAGCGGTTGCCGTATTCGTTGATCAGGCCTTCGGTCGACCAGGTCAGCGAGTACTTGAGCACGTTGTTCGGGTGCTGGGGCAGGGCGCCGACCCGCATCCGGATGCTCCGCAGTTCGTCGAAGTGGCCGATCAGCTCATTGGCCGCGATTGAAATGAAACCCGGTGCCAGACCGCATTGCGGCACGAATGCCCGGTCTGAGCCCTCGGCAATAGATCGTACTGCCCGCGTTACTTCGACGTCTTCGGTGAGGTCGAAGTAATGCAGTTCCTTGTCGCGCGCGACCTGGGCGACGCCCGGGTTGCAGTAGAACGGCAGCGATGAAATGACGGCGTCGCAGGGATGTTCGGCCACGTGCCGTGCGAGTGCCGCGGCATCGGTCGCATCGACCCCGTGCGCTGTCAGGGTCCGCTTGCCATGGGCACGCACGACCGAGCGCGCGGCATCGGCATTCACGTCGGCGAGCTGGACCTGATAATTGCCGGCATCGGCCAGCATTCCGGAGATCAGGGCACCGATCTTGCCGGCGCCCAGGACGAGTACGCGATTCATGCGATTTCCGCCTGAAAATGGGTGGCGCATTCTGACTATTCCGCACTACATAAACCACCCCTTGAACCGCAAATTTTTGCAGTGCGGTGAATCCGTGTACGATGATTCGACCGATGAATGTCGCCGTCGAAACCAGCGGCTGGACGCCGGACAGCTGGCAGCGGCTGCCGGCGCTGCAACAGCCCCATTACGCCGATCCCGAACGGCTCGGCCGCGTGCTCGGCGAACTCGCGCGCCTGCCGCCGATCGTCGTGTCCTGGGAAGTCGACCAGCTGAAGGAGGAGCTTGCCGCCGCGCAGCGCGGCGAGCGTTTCCTGCTCCAGGGCGGGGACTGCGCCGAGGGCTTTGCCGACTGCGATTCCGACACGATCGCGCGAAAGCTCAAGATCCTGCTGCAGATGAGCGTTGTGCTCCTGCACGGGCTCAAGAAACCCGTCATCCGGGTCGGGCGGATCGCAGGCCAGTTTACGAAACCGCGCTCGGCGGACACCGAGACTAGAAACGGCGTGACGCTTCCGAGTTATCGCGGCGATCTCGTCAATCGGGCGGCTTTCACGGCATCCGATCGCGAGCCGGACCCCGAACTCCTGCTGCGTGGCTATGAGCGGGCGGCGCTCACGCTCAACTTCGTGCGCGCGCTCGTCGACGGCGGATTCGCCGATATGCACCACCCGGAGTATTGGGACCTCGGGTTCCTCCAGCACGCAAAGCTCAAGAGTGCTTATCGGAAGATCATCGATTCGATCTCCGATTCGCTCGATTTCTACGCGGCAATCTCGGGCTCGCCAGTGCACGAAGCCTCGCAGGTGCGCTTCTATGCAAGCCACGAGGGACTCCATCTCCTCTACGAGCAGGCACAGACTCGTTATCTGAAGCGCCGCCAGCGCTGGTACAACCTCTCGACGCACATGCCATGGATCGGAATGCGGACAGCGATTCCTGGCGGCGCCCACGTCGAATATTTCCGCGGCATCGCGAATCCGATCGGCATCAAGGTCGGGGAAGGGATGGACGCGGCCACCGTCTGCGAACTGGTGCGCATCCTGAATCCGGACGACGAACCGGGACGCCTGACTCTGATCCACCGTTTCGGTGCGAATCGAATCGAAAGCGCCTTGCCCGCGCTGATTCACGCCGTTCGCGAAAGCGGCCGACAGGTCCTCTGGGTCTGCGATCCGATGCATGGCAATACCGAGATGACGCCGCAAGGCGTCAAGACGCGCCGCTTCGAGAACATCCTGTCAGAGGTCGAGTCGGCATTCCGGATCCATCACGACGCCGGCTCGATCCTGGGCGGCGTGCATTTCGAACTGACCGGCGACGACGTCACGGAATGCACGGGCGGTGCGCGCGGGCTTTCCGATGGCGATCTCGCAAGGGCCTACCACACGACGGTCGACCCCCGGCTGAACTACGAACAGTCCCTCGAACTCGCGATGTTGATTGGACGGCAACGAGAGGAGAACTGATATCTGATGATATCAGCGCGTTACGAGTGATAGTTAATGTAACACATAATGACGGGCCGGGAGTGCGTGCGGAGCCGGTTGCGCGCGAGTGGCGTGAAGTCCTGACGCCCGAGGCTATCGCCTTCGTCAACGATCTCGCGGACCGCTTCTCCGGGGAGCGCGTCGCTCTGCTCACGCGGCGTGCGGCGCTCCAGCGCCAGTTCGACGCAGGGGCACTGCCCGATTTCCCGTCCGACACGCGTTCGGTGCGTGAGTCGGAATGGCGGGTAGGCGCCATGCCTCCCGATCTTCTCGACCGGCGCGTCGAGATCACCGGTCCGACCGAGCGCAAGATGATCATCAATGCGCTGAACTCCGGCGCCAATGTGTTCATGGCGGATTTCGAGGACTCGCTCTGTCCGACGTGGAGCAATCTCATCGAAGGACAGGCGAACCTGATGCGGGCCGTGCGTCGCTCGCTGACGCACGAGAGCCCCGAAGGAAAGCAGTACCGCCTCAATGAAAGGACTGCGGTACTCATCGTCCGGCCGCGCGGCTGGCACCTGCCGGAGAAGCACTGGCTGCACGACAGCGAGCCAATTGCCGGCGCCTTCGTCGATTTCGGCCTGTATCTTTGGCACAACGCCGCGGAACTCCTGCAACGCGGGAGCGGGCCGTACTTCTACCTTCCCAAGCTCGAGAACAGGTTCGAGGCGCGGCTCTGGGCCCAGGTTATCGAGCACAGCGAGAAGGCACTCGGCCTCGCGCGGGGAACGGTCAAGGTCACCGTGCTGATCGAGACCATCACCGCCGCGTTCGAAATCGATGAGATCCTGCACGAGTTGCGTGACTGGATCGTCGGCCTCAACTGCGGGCGATGGGACTATATTTTCAGCTTCATCAAGAAATTCGGCCATCGGGCCGAGTTCGTGCTGCCGGATCGCGGGTCGGTGACGATGTCGACCCATTTCCTGCGTTCGTATTCGCAACTCGTAATCCAGCGCTGCCATCGCCGCGGGGCATTCGCCATGGGCGGGATGGCGGCGCAGATCCCGATCAAGCACGACGCCGAGGCCAACGAACAGGCGCTCGCACGCGTGCGCGCCGACAAGGAGCGTGAGGCGGGCGACGGCCATGACGGCACCTGGGTCGCGCATCCGGGCCTCGTCGGCATCGCGCGCGGGATTTTCGATCGCCTGATGCCAGGTCAGAACAACCTCGACCGCTTGCGGGACGACGTGATGGTGAGCGGCGCGGACCTGCTGCGGGTTCCGGAAGGGAAGGTGACCCGTGCGGGCGTTCGCATCAACATCGACGTGGGCATCCGCTACCTGGCCGCATGGCTCGGTGGCAACGGCTGCGTTCCGATCCATAACCTCATGGAGGATGCCGCGACTGCCGAGATATCGCGTGCGCAGCTCTGGCAGTGGGTGCGGCATTCGACGCTGCTCGAGGATGGGAACAGCGTCACGCTCGCCCTCGTGCGTGAAGAGGCAAAGTCCGTCCTGGTCGAGATACGCCGCGAAACCGGCGATGCCGCCTTTGAGGCGGGCCATTACGCGCTTGCCGCGAAGCACCTCGACCGCCTGACCGCGAACCACGATTTCGAGCCGTTTCTGACGCTCGCTGCCTACGAAGACATCGATTGACCGGGGAGGATTCATGACATTTCAGTCCGCCGCACAGATTGAAAAGAACTGGAAAGAGAGTCCGCGCTGGAAGGGCGTCACACGCACTTTTGGCGCAGCGGACGTCGTACGGCTGCGCGGCAGCGTTCACGTTGAGCATTCCCTGGCCCGCCTGGGCGCGGAAAAGCTGTGGCGTTATCTTCATGAACTGCCCTATGTGAACGCCCTCGGCGCCCTCACCGGCAACCAGGCGATGCAGCAGGTTCGCGCCGGGCTCAAGGCAATCTATCTCTCGGGCTGGCAGGTCGCGGGTGACGCGAACCTGGCCGCGGAGATGTACCCGGACCAGTCGCTCTATCCGGCGGATTCGGTGCCCTCGGTCGTGCGACGCATCAACAATACGCTGCTGCGCGCGGACCAGATCTGCCATGCGGAAGGGGACGGCACGGTCGACTGGCTCCAACCGATCGTCGCGGACGCCGAGGCGGGCTTCGGCGGCGTCCTGAACGCATTCGAACTCATGAAGTCGATGATCGCTGCGGGCGCCGCCGGCGTGCATTTCGAGGACCAGCTATCGAGCGCAAAGAAGTGCGGCCACATGGGCGGCAAAGTGCTGGTGCCGACCCAGGAGGCGATCAACAAGCTCGTGGCAGCACGGCTCGCCGCGGACATCTCGGGCGTTCCGACCGTGCTCGTGGCACGGACCGATGCGGAATCGGCGACGCTGCTCACGTCGGATTTCGACGAAAGGGACGAAGCCTTCATAGAGTCGCGCGAACGAACGAACGAAGGCTTCTTTCCGGTTCGGGCCGGAATCCCGCAGGCCATCGCGCGCGGGCTTGCGTACGCGCCCTATGCCGACCTTGTCTGGTGCGAGACCGGCACGCCCGACCTGCACGAGGCAAAGGAGTTTGCCGAGGGCATTCACCGCGAGTATCCCGGGAAGCTCCTGGCCTACAACTGCTCGCCGTCCTTCAACTGGCGCAAGAAACTCGACGACGCAACAATCGCCAGGTTCCAGCGCGAGCTCGGCGCCATGGGATACAAGTTCCAGTTCATAACCCTGGCGGGCTTTCACGCAATCAACTTTTCGATGTTCGAACTGGCCCGCGGCTACCGCGAATCGCAGATGAGCGCCTACGTCGCGCTCCAGCAGGCGGAGTTCGCAGCCGAGCCCAGCGGATACACGGCAACCAAGCACCAGCGCGAAGTGGGCGCCGGGTATTTCGACGATGTCACGCAGACCGTCGCCGCCGGGACTTCATCGATCACCGCCATGCGAGGTTCGACGGAAGAAGCGCAGTTCAAGGTGCGCTGAGCGCGCCCGGGTGCGCGGGACGGGCGCGCCGTTCGATCCGGATTGCCGCCTCTGCCCGCGGCTTTCTCGATTTCTCGATGACGTGCGCCGGCGTCACCCGGAGTACCACTGCCGCCCCGTAGCGGCATTCGGCAGCGCGCGCCATCGACTGCTGGTGGTCGGCCTAGCCCCGGGCCTGCACGGCGCAAACCGTACCGGGCGGCCGTTCACCGGCGACCACGCCGGGATTCTCCTGTATCGCACGCTGCACGCGTGCGGATTCGCTTCGCGCCCGGAATCGGTCACGGCCGGCGACGGATTGCGCCTGGTCGATTGCCGGATCAGCAATGCGGTGAAGTGCCTGCCGCCCGGCAACAAGCCGTTGCCGGAGGAAATCCGCTTGTGTAATGGCTACCTGGAGCGCGAGGTTGCGGCGCTGCCGCGAGGCGCGGTGGTGGTCGCGCTCGGCGGCATCGCACACACGGCCGTGCTGCGCGCCACCGGACTGAAGCTTGCTGAGTTCGAATTCGCGCATGGTGCCGAACACCGCCTGCCTTCCGGCACCTGGCTCCTCGACTCGTATCACTGCAGCCGCCTGAACACGAATACCGGTCGCCTGACCCCGGCGATGTTCAATCGCGTCTTTGTCCGTGCGCGCCACTTGCTTGATCGCTGAGGAACCCCACACCATGTCGCGGTGAGCGACTTCGACATCAAGGCCTTCGTGAAGAGCCTGCCCGGCCGGCCGGGCGTCTACCGCATGC
>CAYPQX010000154.1:0-4547 GCA_964412975.1 uncultured Steroidobacteraceae bacterium | reverse complement strand
TTCGCCATCAGTGACAATTTCGTAATCACCGACCGTGCGGGCTTGAAGGAGGGCCGGATCCTCGCCTGGACGGATCTCGTCGAGAGCGTTGCGTGGCTCCTCGTCGTCCCGCTGACGGAGCTGGCCGTACGGCTCAAGGCAGGATCAGCCGCAAATGGTATGGCGCTCGCGTGGATCGAGCGCATCAAAGGCGCACTTTACTTGCTTATTCTCGCCATTGCGTTCTACTGGGGTTCGAAGCAGCAGTACCTCTACCTGTGGGACGAGATGAACTGGGTACTCGGCTTCCTGGTCATCGACCGGAATATCAACGACTGGCGGTCGTGGCGACGGCAGACTCCCGGCCGGCTCCTCAGCGCTTTCCCGCCAGCCGCTTGAACAAGTCCATCATTTGCGGTTTAGGTCTACCATGACACTATCACGATGATGATCCGGGACTTCCGTATGCGCGTCATGGTTGGGCTCGCCTGATGTTGCTGGAATTGTCACGGGATCGCGTCCCGCTGTCGGCGCCGTTCACCATTACGGGCTACACCTTCACCGACATAGAGACCATTGTCGCGCAGCTACGCGACGGCGACACGCGCGGCGAAGGCGAAGCAGCGGGCGTCTATTACCTTGACGACGACGCGGACCATATGCTCGCCGCGATCGATGGCGTCCGGCGCGAAATCGAATCGGGCGTCGATCGCGAGACGCTACGCCGGCTCCTGCCGCCGGGCGGCGCGCGCAATGCGCTCGACTGCGCCTTGTGGGACCTTGAGGCCAAGCGTATGCGTCAACCGGTCTGGCGCCTCGCGGGACTCGAGCCTCCGCGGGCGCTCGTCACGACTTTTACCATCCCTGCCGGCGAGCCCGGCTCGATGGCCGGCAAGGCCGTCGAATATGGGCAGGCGCGTTCGATCAAGCTCAAGCTGACCGGCGAGACCGGGCTCGATGCGGAACGGGTGCGCGCGGTTCGCAAGGCGCGCTCCGATGTCTGGCTCGGTGTCGACGCCAATCAAGGATTTGATACCGCGAGCCTCGAGGCACTGATGCCGGCACTCGTCGCCTGCAAGGTGAAGCTGGTGGAACAGCCCTTCGCGCGCGGGCGCGACGCCGATCTCGAAGGATTCCGTTGCCCGATTCCGGTCGCGGCGGACGAAAGTGTCCAGGGGCTTGCCGACATGGAAGCGCTCGTCGGCCGATTCGACATCGTCAATATCAAGCTCGACAAGTGTGGCGGCCTGACCGAAGGACTGGCGATGGCGGCCGAAGCGCGCCGGCTCGGACTCGGCGTCATGGTCGGCAACATGGTCGGCACGAGTCTCGCGATGGCGCCGGCCTGGATTCTCGGCCAGCTTTGCGACATCAACGACCTCGACGGCACCTTGTTCATCGCGCGAGACCGCAAGCCGTCCATCCAGTTCGAAAGCGGCAAGGTCTATTACCCTGACAACGGCTGGGGCGCCGCGTCGTGATTCCGGAAGCCGCAGCTCACGAAGGCGCGAGGAACGGTACCTTGAACCTTCCCAAGCCTTATCTGCTGTTCCTGGGCGACACCACCGATCCAGGCTACGCCAAGACGGCCTTCGGCCTGCGTGACTGGGCGAGTGAGCTCTGCATCGGGGAGTTCGCCTGCGCGGAAGCGACGGTCTCGACCGGCCTGCGCTGGCTGACGCCGAATGAAGCCCGTGCGTGCGGCGCACGAGCGCTCGTCATCGGCGTCGCCAATACGGGCGGCATCATCAAGCCCAACTGGATCCCGAGCCTGCTTGAGGCGCTCGAGGCGGGACTCGACATCGTCTCGGGCATGCATAACCGGCTGAAAGATTCTCACGAGCTAAAATCAGCTGCGGACCGGCACGGGCGGCGCCTGATTGACATTCGTGAACCGCCACCGGACATTCCGGTCGCGACGGGCCGTAAGCGGAGCGGCGAGCGGCTCCTGACCGTTGGCACCGATTGCGCGCTCGGGAAGAAGTACACGGCGCTCGCGATCGCCGCAGCGTTCCGGCGCCACGGAATCGATGCAGATTTTCGCGCCACCGGCCAGACCGGCATCATGATCGCGGGCAGCGGGTTGCCAATGGATGCGGTCGTCGTCGACTTCGAGGCGGGCGCCGCGGAAATCCTGAGTCCGGATGCCCCTTCGGATCACTGGGACGTGATCGAGGGTCAGGGCTCGCTGTTTCACCCGGCGTACGCGGCCGTCTCGCTCGGACTCCTGCATGGCAGCCAGCCCGACGTCATCGTCCTCTGCCATGAACCGGGCCGCGAACACCTGCTCGGCTACCCGGACTATCCGACGCCCGCACTCGGCGAGGCGATTGCGCTGCATCTGCGGATGGGCGCTCTGACGAACCGCGCCATTCGCTGCGCAGGACTCAGCTTCAACACGACGGCCCTGACGCCGGACGAGGCCGAGGCCGTGATGCACACGGCGTCACAGAAGATCGGCCTGCCGGTTGCAGACCCGATGCGTGGCGGCCCCGCCTTCGATCGTCTCGTGGAGGCCTGCCTCGCGTCATGAGCCAGACGCTCACGAGGTTCCGCTAAATCGTCGCCAAAAAAAAGCGGGGCCCGGTGCAATGCACCGGTCCCCGTTGCAGATGAGCGAGTGAACCTTACTTCGCGGGCGGCAATACGGCCCAGGATTCCTCAGTCGAACCCGGCAGTTCCGAGGCCGTCATGCGGTCTTCGGATACCCAGAAGGTGATCTTCTCACCCGGCTTGAGGTCGGTGAACTTCGTCTTCTTGCCTTCGATGTCGACTGACGCATCCGGACCTGGCTTGAAGCTGAAGGTCGACAGCGGATCGCCCATGACGTTCAGCAACTCAACCGTCGTGCGGTCGGCGCTGTTGAGAAACACCTTGGCAGTGAACTTCCCGTACTTCTTGCCATCCTCGGCCACGCGGCCTTCCTGGCACGCGGCCGGAGCCGTCGGATACTTTTCGAGAAACTCCGCGCTGTACTTGAGATCCGTGCAAGCAACTTTCGGCATGTCGGTCAAATCGCCCGCGGACGCCGCACCCATCGAGAGCGGCAGGGCGAGCGCGGTAATGAGCAACGCGCACTTCTTGCTATTCAATGTAAATACTCCTCAGTTGTTGGAATACGCCCGCCCCAATCGACGCGAGCACCATCCTGAAAACCTGAACAAAGAACCCTTTCAGCAGCGCAATTTACCATTGCTTTCAGGACACTGCGGACTTTCCACTAGTGGACGAAGGCGTCGCCGACAGCTCACGCCGGACCACAACTCGATACAACATTAGCTGTTGGCCCCAACCGGCTAGAAAGAATCGGTATCGGCTCGCCAGTCAGCTTACTTGACCTCAGCAACCTTGCACTGACCGAAAACTACGTAGGCCCCCTGGCTATCCCCGAGCGCGACCGTCAAAGCGCCCGTTTTCCGGTCGATCAGCGCGCTCCATGCTGCGGTCAGGTCGGCGCCCTGAAGCACGATCGAGTCCTTGTTAGTCGTCGAATTCTGGACTTTCAGAAGGGCCGCGCGGAAAGGCGAGCGGATTTCCTTCTTGGCGAAGTCGACGCCGTAGACGGGCTCGATGTCGGTTTCAGGCTTGAGGATCTTGCAGGTCGCCTCCGTCGGCAGGCAGTCATGTCCTTTTTCAGCCGTGCATGTCAGGGGCACCGAGCCATCGAATTCCGCGGCACCGGCCACGGCAGCCATCGACAGGGCCAGGACGATCGAAACGGGTTGAAGCGCGCGCATGGACATTCTCCAGTTGCCAGAACCCGGGATTATAGCCGCTGGGTCGATGGGAGCGCGTACAAACGAACGGGGCCTTGCGGCCCCGTTCTGATCGCATTCCTGCGTTTAGCCGTTACGCGGCTTTTACCGCCGGGAGCAATCCTTCCACCGTCATCGCGGCTATCACTGCGGGCCTTGCGGCAACGCGGTTCTGGAAAGCCTGGATGTGGGTGAACTCGGACAGATCCACCTTGGTCCCCTTCGCCCAGTTCGTCACGACGAACAGATAGGCATCGGCGACGGTGAATTGATCACCGAACAGGAACTTCTTGCCGGCCAGCTGCTTGTCGAGCAGCGCGTAGCGCGTGCGAAGATATTCGGTCCGTTCCTTGCGAACTTCCGCTGAAACCTTGCTGTTCCACAGCGGGCTGAACGTCTTGTGGATCTCGGAGCCAATGTAGCCGAGCATTTCCTGAAGACGCGTGCGCTCAAATGTTCCGTTCTGCGGGGCGAGCTTGGACTTGGGACTGAAGTCGGCCAGGTACTGGACGATTGCGGTAACCTCAGTGAGGATTTCGCCATTGTCGAGTTCGAGCGTCGGCACGTAGCCCTTCGGATTGACCTTCCAGAAATCGCCATCGACCGTCATGGTCTTGGTCGCGATGTCGACTTTCTGAAGCTTCAGGTCAATGCCTGCTTCACGCGCAACGATGTGCGGCGAAAGCGAGGATGCGCCAGGGGAGTAGAATAATTTCATGAACTTCACCTTTTATTTACCTTGGATTCGAGGATGAACTTAACATATTTACTTACTTTTGTATAGTTAATTCCTTCTGGTAAGTATTAGTATCT
>CAYPQX010000153.1:0-2812 GCA_964412975.1 uncultured Steroidobacteraceae bacterium | reverse complement strand
TTCAACAAATAGGTTTCAATGCCGTCCGGCGCTCGTTCCATGACCCTGATGTATCCCCGAAACATGGCCAGGAGGGGTGTCGCGTAATCTGCCCAAATACTATTACGCGCGTGTGAAAACGTTAAGGGTTTTTCTGCGTCTTGCGCGTAAGTGCTGGATTGAAATGGAATATGTCAAACGAGAGTGCCGGCGAGATAGCGGGCTACGAACTCCCCGAACGGCAGCGTATCGGCCGCCTCGACCCGAGCCTGTTCTGCAATGGATTCATCGGCTTCCGCGCGAAACTCGGCCATGCGGGCGGCATTTGGCGGGTACAGCTCGCGGAAATAGTCCCGGTGCATCTGCGACATCCACAGGGCCTGTTCGAAGAACGAGGTCCCCTGCTGCTTCATCTCCGCGAGCAGCCGCGCGGACGGCAATTCGGCGCGATCCGCGAGCTTCGCCCGCTGGAATGCGAGCGCCGCGCCATAGGGCCTGGAAGCCTCGCCCGCGTCGAGCAGCTCGCAGATGCCCTCCATCTGGTCGAGCAGCTCCGCGGCCCAGTCCACGAGCCCGAGCGGACGTCGGTCGGCCCACAACTTGAGCCCGGGCTCGCGGCCCCGGCTCGCGACCAGCACGTGATTGGCCTCGAAGCGTTCCGACTGCTCTGCCGACAGCGGCGGACTGTCGCGCAGCAGGCACAGCGCGGCAAAGGCTTCGAGGAAGCAGAGCTTGCGCTGGTTCACGCCGACCGGGTCGTAGGCGCCGACATCCAGCGAGCGCAGCTCGACGTACTGCACACCCGAGCGCAAGAGCGCGCGCGTCGGCCGCTCGCCCGAGAACGCGACGCGCTTCGGGCGGATGAAGCTGTAGTACTCGTTCTCGATCTGCAGCAGGTTGGCATTGAGCTGGCGCCACTCGCCGTCGACCACGACGCCGTGGGCCTCGTACTCCGGGTGCGGCGTCGAGATCAGGCGCGAGAGGTCGCGCACGTATTCCTCGAGCGAGTTGACGGAGACGTGGACGCCCGCCTGGTTCTTGTTCCGGTAACCGAGATCGCTCATGCGCAGCGAAGTCGCGTGCGGCGCAATCAGCGTGTGCTTGCCCACCGGCTCGAGCCAGGCCGGAATGTCGCGGTCGGCGAAGAACGAACGGCATACCGCCGGCGAGACGCCGAACAGATAGAGGATCAGCCAGCCGAAGCGGCGGTAGTTCCGAAGCAGCGCGAAGTAGGCATCGTCCACGAATGGCTGGCCGATGACCTTCGATTCGTCCACCGCCTCGAGCACCGGCCAGAATTGTCCCGGGAACGAATAATTGAAGTGCACGCCCGAGATCGCCTGCATCACGCGCCCGTAACGCAGCCCAAGCCCGACGCGGTAGACATTCTTCATGCGACCGATGTTCGAACTGCCGTAGTCGGCGATCGGGATCTCGGCGTCGCCGCCCAGCGCGCAGGGCGTGCTGGTGACCCACAACAGCTCGTCGCCGAGTTGGCGATAGACGAACTGGTGGATGTCGCACAGGTATTGCTGCAGTTCCCAGGCCTGCTGGAACGGCGGCGTCACGAGCTCGATCAGCGCTTCCGAATAGTCGGTCGTGATGTGCGGATGGGTCAGCGCACTGCCGAGTACGCGCGGATGCGGCGTCTGTGCGATATGACCATCCGGCCTCACCCTGAGCGCCTCGCGCTCGACGCCCTTCAAACCGCCCGTCAGCACCGCGCGTTCGCGGGCATTCACAAGCCCCGCGATACGGCGTTCGAAGCGGCGATCCAGTCTGGGGGTAGCCATCGGTCGGGCCATTCTGCGGCCACGGCTAAACTCAAGTCGAGCCGATCGCAAAGATGCGCCCTGGCTGCTTGGTCCGCGGGCACGGCCGGCGTAAATTGGTACCAGCCGCTTTCAGCCGCCATTCATCTGGCGCAAGGCATGTTGGAGCCATGAACCGGAAGTCCGCCGCGACCCTTGCCCTGGCTGCTGCTCTCCTGTGGAGCGGCGGCGCAGCGGCCGATTCGTTCCGCTGCGGCACGCGCCTCGTCACCGACGGCGACAGCACCGACAAGGTCGAGGCGCTGTGCGGCGTGCCCACCAGCATCCAGCGCAGCGAAGTGATGCAGCGCCCGATCCGCTGGTATCGCGGCCGCCCTTACTACACTTCGTACGAGCCGGTGCCGATTCCCGTCGAGTACTGGACCTACAACCTCGGCCCCAGCAAGCTGATGCGCCGCCTCAAGTTCGAGGACGGCCTGCTGGTGGACGTCGAGACGCTGAGCCACGGTTATCATTCGCCCGGTGAGTGAACCGCTGATCCGCCCGATTCGCCCCGCGGACGATGCCGCGGTCGCAGCCATCATCCGCGAAGTCATGTCGACCTTCGGCGCGAGCGGACCGGGCTATTCCAGCAGCGATCCCGAAGTCGATGCGATGTCCGCGGCCTACGACGGCGCGCGCGCCGCCTACTTCGTGCTCGAGAACGAGGGCCGCGTGATCGGCTGCGGCGGCATCGCCCCGCTGCCCGACTCCGACCCGGATGTCTGCGAGCTGCGCAAGATGTACCTGCTGCCGGTGGCGCGCGGACGCGGCCTTGGCAAGCAGATGCTGACGCGCTGCCTCGAAGCCGCACGCAGCCGCGGCTACCGGCGTTGCTATCTCGAAACGCTCGCCGGCATGGACGCGGCGCAGCAACTCTACCAGCAGGCTGGATTCAGGAAGTTGTGCGGTCCGCTCGGCTCGTCCGGCCACAGCGGCTGCGACCGGCACTACCTGCTCGATCTCTGATCAGCGCTGGCTTTCGATCCAGCGATCAATCTTCGCTTCCAGCACGTCGAGCG
>CAYPQX010000152.1:0-10796 GCA_964412975.1 uncultured Steroidobacteraceae bacterium | reverse complement strand
GGATGACATGCAACTGGTCGACCGGGATCCCGAGCAAGCGCGAAAGATCGATGGCGACGGCCTGCGAATTGGCGACGATCGCGTCCGCGAGGGGGTATGCCAGTTTAATGAATCGCATCAATAGCCGGCTTCCAAGGGAGTCAGCGCGTCGATAGACCTCCGTCGGCACCGATCGCATGGAAATGACGCATCGCGTCGATCCTCCGGCGAGGCGCCGCGCAATCACGGCGACGACGTTCGCATGGTCGAGGGCCGAGAGGATCGCCGCCGGGCGTTCCGCACGAAGGTAGCGCACGAGTGGCGGCAGCGCACGAAGGATTCGCGAGGCCTTGAGATCGACGATGCGGACGGAATTCGAAACGTCTCCCAGGTAGGGTCCTTCGGCGGAAGCCAGGACCAGATCGACGCGGAGCCCCCGTGCCGCGAATTCGTTCGCGAGCTCGACGAAGACGCGCTCCGCGCCCCCGCCCGCGAGGGACGGCAGGAACAGGGCGACCGCCGGGGCCGGGCTGTCCGACCGGGCGCTCAAGTCCCGCTCGTTTCGGCGAGCCAGGCCTGGAACATCAGCACCCGCCAGATGCCCTCGCCGGAACGCGTCTTTCCCGCGAGATGTCTTGACCAATGCTCGCGCACGCGCCGCACGTCGAGAAAACCCTCCTGGCTCAACCGCTCCGGCCCGAGAAGAGACTCGGCCCAATCGCGCATGCCGCCGCGGATCCAGTCGCCGACGGGCGTCCTGAATCCTTTCTTGGGGCGATCGTGCAGCTGAGCCGGCACGTGCCTTCGGAGCAGTTGCTTCAACAGCCACTTGTCCTCGCCGCGTCGAACCTTCATCCGGAGCGGCATCCGCCAGGCGAGCTCGACGACGCGGTGATCCAGCATCGGTACACGCGATTCGAGGCTGACCCCCATCGATGCGCGATCGATCTTCACCAGAATGTCATCTGGCAAATAAGTCGCGCCGTCCGCGAGCATCATCGCCTGGTAGAAGTCGCGCGCCGCGAGCGCTTGATTCAGTCCGACGGATGAACCGGGCGGCTCGCCTTCCCTGCCGCGGACGATTCCGGTTGCGGCCGCGTCCCGCATCACGGCGTCATACAGCTCGCGGGCCGAGCCGGCCGCGACGAAGCGCCCGAAATTCCGTCCGCATGCGGGCGCAAGCGCCGCGCGCAGCGGTCGCGGAACGCACCGTAGCACGCGCCAGAGGCGGCGACCCCGGCCATAACGCGTGTAGCCGCCGAACAACTCGTCGCCCCCATCGCCCGACCGCGAAACCGTCACAGGCGGGCGCGCAAGCGCCGCGACCAGGAACGTCGGGACCGACGAGCTGTCGCCGAATGGCTCGTCGTAGAGCCTCGGAAGGCGCGGGATGACGTCCATCGCGTCCTTCGGCGTCACGATCATCTCGGTGTGTTCCGTTCCCAGGTGCGCCGCCACGGCGCGCGCGTGAGGCGCCTCGTTGAGTGCGGCGTCATCGAAACCGATCGTGAAGGTCCGCACCGGACGCGGCGACTGCGCCTGCATGAGCGCGACGACCGTCGATGAGTCCACGCCGCCCGACAGGAACGCGCCAAGCGGCACGTCGGCGACGCTCTGCGAAGCAACGGCGCGCGACAGAACTTCCTCCAGTGCGTCGATCGCCTCGGCATCGCTTCCGGTGAACGGGTTCCTGACTCCGTTCGCAGCGATTTCGTCGAGCGACCAGTACGGCTTCGGTTCAGGCGATCGGTCCGGTGCCGGACTCCGCCGGTACTGCACGAGACAGCCGGGAGGCAGTTTACGGATGCCGCGAAAGATCGACCCCGGTGCCGGAACATAGCCGCGATGCAGGTAGTTCTCGAGTTGATCGCGATCGACCTCGGCGCGAAACGCCGGATGCGAGCGGAGCGCCTTCAGTTCCGAACCGAAGAGCAGGACATCCTCCTGCTCTCCGTAGTACATAGGCTTCTCGCCCAAGCGATCGCGCGCCAGCGTCAGGCATTGTTCCTGCCGGTCCCAGAGCGCCAGGGCGAACATGCCGACCGTCCTGCGAAGGGCGGCATCCGCACCCCATCGGTCGAACGCGGCAAGCAGCGACTCCGTGTCCGAATGGCCGCGCCAGTCGGGCTCGCCGCCATCTCGTGCCAGCGCCTCGCGAATCTCGAGGTGGTTATAGATTTCGCCGTTCGTGGCGAGCACATAGCGCCCCGAGTGGGATGTCATCGGCTGACTGCCCGCGGCCGACAGTTCGAGTATCGAAAGGCGCCGGTGTCCGAGCGCGATGCCGGCATCCGCATCGCTCCACTGGCCGGTGGCGTCCGGGCCGCGGTGCGCGAGGGAAGCAGTCATCTTCGCGAGATGTTCGCGCGCGCCCGGCGCGAGCCAGCCGGCGCGGCGGAAGAAGCCCGTCACTCCGCACATGGCAAAAGCAACGCCTCCCATTGCGCCATGATCGATTCCTGCCGGAATCGCTCCCGGACTTTCATGGCCTCGCGGCCAAGCCGCGACCGCAGGTCCGGCTGCGCCATCAATTCGGCCATGACGCGGGTGAGCGCGGCGACGTCCTCGACCGGAACCAGCCGGCCGTTGACGCCGTCATCGATCATTTCCGCGGGTCCGGCGGAGCAGTCAGCGCTGACCACCACCGCGCCCATTCCCATGCTTTCGAGCACGGTATTCGGAAAGCCTTCAAAGCGGGACGGCTGGACGACGAGTCCCGCCCGGGCCATCCAATTCTCGACATCCCGCACGCGGCCGGGAAATTCCACGCGACCGCGGAGCCCGAGTTCATCGCGGAGCCGCAGCAGGGTCGCGCGCTCCGGACCTTCGCCGAGTATTGCGACTCGCCAGTCCGGAAAGCCCTGCGAGATGCGTGCGTATGCCTGGAGCAGCAGATCGAAGCCCTTCTCGCGCTTGAGCGTGCCCACGCCCAGTATCAACGGCTCTCTCTTGACCGCAGCGCGTGGCAGTGAGCGCAAGGCATTGGGGATGACACAGGCTCTCGTTCGCCAGTTTTTCCGGATCCACTCGGCAGTTGCACGCGTCTGGCACACGATTCCAGCGGCATAGCGATAGACCATCCGCCTGAGAATTCGCCATTCGAACGGCAGCCCGATCTCGTGCGCCGGCTGCGTTCGCTCAGAGACCACGACGCGCAAACCGAGTCCGAGAGCCGAAAGGATCGTCGGCACATTGCTGCGCGTCAGAAAGCTCAGCACGGCATCCGGGCGCGATTCGAGCAGGTATCTCCTGAGCTTGAATACCCGCCGCAGGTTGACTCGAATTCTGCCCGTCGCCTCGTCGTTCAGGTAAACACGCCTGATTCTGCTGTCCGTGTCATAAAAATCAGCTGTTTGCGGCCCGGTCCAGGTCGCAAGCGTCACGCGCAGGCCACGGCCAGACCAGTAGTTGGCCATATCAGTCATCTGCCGTTCGGCTCCGCCGCACTCCAGCGAGCTCGTCACCAGTAGCAGATGCATGGGCTTGCCTGGAGCCGAACTATCCACGCCGCTTTCGCGCGATCGCCATGAACGAGTGGCCGCAGAACCCGCCAATCGAGCGCATCACGATACCCCGGAGAATCCTTTTCGGAAGCGACCCCCGCGAACCCAGCAGCCACTTAACCGGTCGCTGCAGGCTGCTCATGTCTTCCAGCATCGATCGTTCCGGGGCGATACCACGCATTTGCAGCAGCTCAAACCCGTGTCGCTCGAGCTGAGCCGATACCTCCCTCCCTCCGAGCGCGAACTGATAGAAGTCGTTCGGCTCCGAAGTGAAATCCTGGCGCGGAAAACCACCTCCCCATGCCTTGAGCCGGCGGTAGGGTGAAAACCACGGCGCAGTCAGGAAAAGGAGTCGTCCTGGCCCCAGGACACGATGCGCTTCCGCAAGAATTGCGTCGTAGCCGGTCCAGAAGTGCTCGATGACGCCGAGCGACCAGTAGCCATCGAAGTGATTTGCGGGAAACGGCAGCGACCGAACATCGCCCTCGCGAATGTCCAGGTCCGGATACGTCAGGCGCGCCTGCTGCACGGACTCCATGGCAAAGTCGATGCCGATCGCCTGAAACCCGGCATCCGCC
The DNA here is from genome assembly GCA_964412975.1 of uncultured Steroidobacteraceae bacterium. Classification (GTDB taxonomy): domain Bacteria; phylum Pseudomonadota; class Gammaproteobacteria; order Steroidobacterales; family Steroidobacteraceae; genus SCUD01. The sequence goes on along the minus strand of CAYPQX010000152.1, from coordinate 6,736 downwards.
AACGCTTTCACCTTGTTCGCGCGACCGCAGCCCCCTTCAAGCAAGCGCGATCCTGCGGGAAGATGCCGCGCCGTGATCCTGACCAACTCGCTGGTCTTTCGCGACGGCGCTGGCGCGCCCTCAGCGCGCCAGCGCGCGTCCCAGAATTCCGGCGTCGCCTTTTCGTCCAGATAAACGAGCCTGTCCGTGGACGGCATATGTACGATCCGTCTCATGACGACTGTCGTCGGCCGATCGGTCGTGCGGGCACACCCGCAACGGTTTCGCCGGCGGGAATCGACTTCGTCACGACGCTCCCGGCACCGACGACGACATCGCGGCCGATTTCGACGCCATCGAGAATCCGCGCCCCGGCGCCGATCCAGACATTGTCACCAATCCTGATTCCCCGCGCGGTAACACCCGACAGATAGACCGGCCACCCATCCACGGACTTGTTGTGATTCCCGGGAACTATCACCGAATGCGCAGCGATGCGGACCCCGTCACCCAGCTCAAGTCCGCCGTGCCCGTACAGGATCGTGAATGGATTCACGCTGCAGTGATTGCCGATGCGAATATTGCCCCCATAGGTCAGCAACATCGAGAACGGGTGAATTTCGCAGTTTGCTCCGATCGTTATCGACCCTGCCCCGCGGCGCGTCCTCAGGACGCTTCGCGTCGAGATCCACGAACTGGGGTGAACGCGGATTGGTCGGCCGATAAAACGTATCGAATAGGCGATTCGCCGCCAAATGAGAACGATCCGCGGCACCAGTCTCGATTTTCCGCTCATGCGCGTTTCAGGATTCCAATGCTGAGCGCGAGGAAAGCCGCCAGGAAGGCGCCGTAGTGAATCGTGCCGGCAAACGAAATAAAGAGGCTACAGACCACACCCCCGAGAATGACCAGCCGCGTGTTCCGCAAGTCCCCGTGACGCGCCCGGTAGAGCCGCAGGAACAATGATGCAAAGATGCCGTAGAAAAGCACGAGACCGATCAGTCCGGAGTTGTAGGCAATGTCCACGTGGCTCGCATGCGAAGTGATTCCGTATTTCGAGCGAAATGCCTCGACACCGTGTCCGAACACCGGGTTCTCGGACCAGCCGCGATATCCCTCGCGCTGCCAGTTTGCACGCCGCTCGAACGCGGAGTAGCCCTGCCGGTTCTCGCGCGCCTGGAGTATCTCGACCCCGAGCGCGATGCGTTTCGCGCCGCGCTGAACCGTCGCGACGACGGCCTCATTGGACGCGACCGCGACTGCAAGCACTGCACCGGCCGCCAGGATGATGAGCGCATTTCGCCAAAGCAGGCGGGAAACGTAGCCGAAATGGATCGCGCCCGCCGCCAGGGCGCCGAGCAGGACTCCGACATTGGTCTTGATGGAGGTCGTCGCCACGATGTGGACTGCGATCACCGAAGCCAGGGCGAAATACATTGCCTTCCACCGGCCGATGGACGCCAGCAGCAGAGACACGATGAGGCCGAAAAGGTACATGACCGCAATCGCGTTGTACGAAAACCCGGCCGGATACCCGAATGGGAATCCAGTAATCGAAAAATACCACGCGGCGCCCGCCAGAAAGCCGGCAAGCGTGCCGGCGAGGATCGCCTCGAGGTCGTGAAAAACGACGAGCGAGGAAAACAGGATCAGGACGATGACAAAGTCCGCTGCGGGGACGATCGTGTTGAGCGCGAGCTGCCGGTCGTCGGTCCACAGGAGCTCGAGCAACATGTATGCGAGGAACACCGAATAGATGAGTGCTTCCCGCGGGAACGCGACACGCGTGAACCGGGCCAGATGCAATACGAGGAGCGTGGACAACACGACGCCGAGCCGTGCCGCGTGAAACGACACCACGAATGCGCTCGCAGTGAGCGCGAATGCGCCGGCAGCCGCGAGCCCGAACGAGCCAAGCCGTCCCAGGTGCTTCATTGGCCCGTCCCGCCAGATCTCCGGGCGCCGTCGGCAAGATATGCGCGGAGCGCGTTGAAAAGCCCGACGTAGTTCTCCACTTCCCCGTCGCTCTTGCGCACCCGCCAGTAGTTGCGGCTCGCCGGCAAGAACGGCGCCAGATAGGTGGCATAGGCTTCGACGATCGCGTCGCGCCCGGGCGGTCGCCCGCGGAGTTTCGCCCGCACGAGACCCGGGAGTTCCGGAAGGGCGCCTGCCGTAGATGCGCTCGGAAACACGCTGACTGGCGATTCGCCGAGCATGATGACGGGCCGTCCCAGCAGGGCCGCTTCGAGCCCCATCGTCCCCTGGATCGCGATGACGAGGTCGGCCTGCTCGATGAACAGCCGCGAGTCCGCGAATGGCCGGACAAGCTCGACGCCGGGAAACGACCGCATTCGGTCCAATAGTGCCTGCGGGTATTTCGAGATGTCGCTCTTGTGAATCTTCACCAGCAGGCGATGCGAAGGCGGGATGGAGCGTGAGAGCAGTTCGATCACCCACATCTGGTTGCTGTAGAACGGGGCCCAGACGTCGATCGTCGATTCGGGCTGCATGTGCAGGCCGAACAGCACATAGGGCGTGGCCGGTGGCGTCCTCACCGCATCGGCACGTTCGACTGCATTGTGCGCCCGGGACGAGCTCCAAAGCTGCCGCAGGGCTGCGGTCACGTCGTAGCGGCCCGGCATATCCACGAACTGCGCGAATTCCCGTTCCCGGCCCCTGCGGAGGACCCTGACGATTGAGGCGACGCGCGACGGCAGCTTCGACACGGTCCGCGCAAGCGACCGCGGCGGCGCGATGTAGGCCGGCGCCTGGATCGCCCTTTGCTCGAATTGCCTGAGCGAGGACTCTGCCAGCGCGTGCAATTCCGCGCGGGCTCGCGGGGCGAGCTGCACCCGCGCGGAAGGCGACATGCGGTCGCAGAAGCAGGCAAGCCCGGGTGGAATCGGTGCGAAGTGCAATGCGAACCATGGAAGCTTCATGCGCCGTGCGACGGCGAGTGCGAGGCAACCGTGGAGCGCGTCGAATCCCCCGATCACGACCGACGGCCGCATCTCGCCCAGAAGCTCGAATAGCCTTTTCGAAATGAATGTCGCGTAGCGCTGGGCATCATCGTAGGCGAGCCGGCACACGACGCGATCTCCGAGGATCATGTTGTGAATCGTCGGCACGCCCTGCTGCTCGAGAGACGCGAGGAATGCCGGATCGGCCGGCGGAAGCTTTCGCGCCGAGTCAGCGCGAAAGAAACGGACGGCATTGCCCGGCGCGCCTCGCGGCCCGTTGCTCGCGCAGTTGCGCGGGTGGGCGATGTGCGAGAACTGAATGCCGCTTCGCGCCGCGATGTCGGGGCAAAGCTCCTCGATGAGGATCCTCGGCCAGCCCACGGTCACGACGTGAAACCGGCTCAATCGACGCCCGCCATGCGCCTGAAGCTGGGGCTGCGCCCAAGCAGCTCCTCGTAGGCGCCCTGCGCAACGATCCGTCCCTGTTCCAGTTCCACGATGGTGTCGCAGCGCTGCACGGTGGTGAGGCGATGGGCGATGATCAGAATGGTCAGTTCGCGGTCCAGCGACTCGATCGAATCGAGTACCGACTGTTCCGTGCGATTGTCGAGCGCGCTGGTAGCCTCGTCGAGCACCAGAACGCTGGCTCGCCGGTAGAGTGCGCGCGCGATTCCGATGCGCTGCCGCTGTCCCCCCGAAAGCCGGATACCGCGCTCACCGACGAGCGCATCGTAGCCTTCGGGCCGTCCCTCGATGAAATCAGCGATGTGTGCCCTCTTTGCCGCCTCGCGCATTCGGTCGCGGTCGATCGACGCGTTCGGCACGCCAAATGCGATGTTCTCGGCCACGGTCGTGTCGGCGAGATAGATGCTCTGCGGCACATGCGCGATCGTCCGCTGCCAGGACCTGACACGCGCGCCCGTCACGCTCTCCCCGTCCACCAGGATTTCGCCCGCGGTCGGCGTCAGGAGCCCCATGAACAGGTCCATCGTCGTGCTCTTGCCGCCACCCGTGCTGCCGACGAAGCCGATACGAGCGCCCTTCGGGATCGAGAGGTTGATGCGGTCGAGCACCCACGGCCCATCGGTCGTGAAGCGGAAGCTGACATCGCGGAAGCGGACGGCGTCGCGGAAATCGAGCGGCTCCACCTGTCGCAGCAATTCCTCGGGCACCGGCTGGTCGAGGAGCTCGATCGTGTCGCGTAGCGCGCTCTGGTTGCCGGCAATGCTCGCCCAGGCGGCAAATCCCTGCTGCAGCGCGGGCAGCAGCCGCTGGGCGCCTAGCGCAAGCGCCCCGAGTACGGGAAGCGCGGTCGCAATGCCGCCGGGCTGGCGACTGAGGCCATAGGCGAGCGAGGCGATCAGGATCATGCCGAGCGCCTCCATCAGGAAGCGCGGACTCTGCGCCATGAAGACGTTTGCTCCTTGCGCGCGGCGCAGCGGCATGTCGGCCCGGCGATAGACATCGCAGTACGCCGGCTGCGTGCCGTCCAGCAGCACGTCGCGGATGCCCCCGAGTCCTTCCTGCAGCGCTTTCACGAGCTGGGTCTGTTCGTGGGCGATGCGCCGGCTGTTGTCGCGAAGCCGCTTCCGCGACCGCCACGTGATCAGGGCGTAGCTCGTGCCGAAGCCGAGCGTCGCAACTGCCGCAACCATCGGGTCAATCGCGATCAGCGCGGCAAGAATCGCGACGATCGTTACCGTGGAACTCAGCAACGTCAGCGACGGCAGCAGGACCCCCAGCATCGTGCCACCGACCTTCTGCGTGATGCCGCTGATCACCTGGCTGCTGCTTCGTGCAACGTGGACGCTGTACGGCTGATACAGCGTGCGCCGGTACACTTCGATGCTGAGATCGGAGCCGGTACCAAAGACATATCGCGTACTCGTCCGCAACAACAGCAGGCGTATCGCCGCCGACAGGACCGCTGCCGCGACGAACGCAATCGTCAGCGGCAGAACCAGCTCGCCGGGCGAGTCGATGCCGAAATATGCGGCGGCTCCTGCGACGATCGGGAGATTGAACGCTACGTCCGGCGCGGCGAGTACCGTCAGGAACGGCAGGACGGCCCCGAGGCTTGCGACTTCCGCGACCGCCGAAAGCAGCACGAGACCCATGAGCAGGAAAAACTGCCGGCGCCTGCTGCGCCCGAGATTCCGCCACAGGCGCGCAAGCAGGGCGACGAGCCCTGGGGCCGGTCGCAGATCGGAAACCGGACGCGGGGTCACGGCGCTCGGGCCGTCCCTTTCGCTGCGTCGCGCGCCAGGTACCGCCTCACGGTGTCCCGGCCGAACACGAACAGAGATCCAAGGATGAGTCCGAGCGCGACGCCGGTCAGCACCATGAGTTTTCGTTTCGGCCTCACGCGCGCCTCGGGGGTGACCGCGGGATCGACGACTCTGAGCGCGTAGTCGACGCGCGCGTTGGCGAACATCAGCGTCTTGGTCTCATTCTCGATCAAGTCGTACATCACGCGCTGCATCTCGACGACATTTGTGGCCGCGATCTGTTTCTGGAGGTACTCGATGTTGCGTTTCGAATTGGAGAGCGCCCGCGTTCGCATCAGCTCGTTGGCGAGTACCACAAGTCCGTTCGCCCACTCCGCGGCGACTGCCGGGTCTTTCCATTCGACGGCGACGTTGGTGGTGGTGCTGCCGACGTCGCCCGTACTGATCGAGACGACCGTGTCGCGAAACTTCTGCACGGCGAACCACAGCCCCGACGTCGCGCCCCCCGGCGGCAGCACCACGTCGACGAGGTCATTCCGCCGCAGGAACTCCTCGACCAGGTGGCGGGATTCGAGCACGGCCATCGCTTCCTGGATCGCGGGACCGCCGCCGCCGAGGTCGATGCCGGCGAGGCTCGCGAGTCCCCCGATCCGGCCCGCGAGAGACGAGCCTGCGCCACCGAGTCCGGACTCGGCCACCGGCACCACGACTGCCACGGCGCGGTAGATCGGCGTTGCGGCAAGCGCCAGCACCACGGCACCGGCTCCGAACACGCCGGCGACGATTCCAATCAGCACCTTGTGCTTCCACAGGAGGCGCACGAGCGCGATCACGTCGATCGTGTCGTCATCCTTCGGAACCGCGTGGCTTGATGTCATTGTTCTCGTCAATGTGCGATGCGGCGGCCGGCCGCAGTATACAGGTCGGCGGTATCGGCTGGCCCCGGGCACGCTACCGCCCTGCAGAAACGCCGCCCCGTTCCCGCATCCGTGATCCGCGGCGCCGCGCGGACTCAATCCTCTGCGTTCCGCTCCGTTTCGCGCCGCATCTGCTCGATCTCGGTGCGCAGCGATTCGTATTCCTGCATCTTGATCGACAGGAATTTCACGGTCATGCGCGCCTTCATCTCGATGCCACGCGGCGTCAACCAGTAGATGTACGCCGCCTTGTTGTGGCTGTTCTTGAAATTGGTCGCCTTGATCCAGCCCTTGCGCGCGACAGCGCGCAGGCAGTAGTTGACCTTGCCGAGGCTCATGCCGAGTTCACGGGCGATGTCCCGCTGGCTCATGCCGGGATTGGCCTCGATGAAGCGCATCAGCTTGTAGTGCGATTCGTCGCCAGCGGCCATTTTTGATGCCTAGGCGGCGTGCCGCGGCACGACGTTGCCGACCGCGACCCCGACGCTCGCGGTCTGGCCGAGGACGCGGAGCAGCACGAACGCGCGATCGGATCCGGCCTCGCGCTGGAAAATGCCTTCGAGCCCTTCGAACGGGCCCGCGAGGATCCGTACGCGCGCACCTGGCGCGAGGTGCAGAGGCAGGTTCAGCCGATGCATGCCCGTTTCCGGAT
>CAYPQX010000151.1:0-21791 GCA_964412975.1 uncultured Steroidobacteraceae bacterium | reverse complement strand
AGCGTCGAGTAAGCGATCACCCGCTTGATGTCATTGTTGACGAGGCCCAGCAGTCCCATGAAGAGCGCCGTCGTTGCGCCGATTACCACGATGAAATGCAGCGCATCCGGAGACATCTGGAAGAGCGGCGACATGCGCGCCACCATGAAGATGCCCGCGGTTACCATCGTCGCGGCATGGATCAGGGCCGAGATCGGCGTCGGGCCTTCCATGGAGTCCGGCAGCCAGACATGCAGCGGAAGCTGCGCCGACTTGCCCATCGCGCCGAGGAAGAGCGCCACGCAGATCACCGTGATGACCTTGCTCGGCTCGCCGGGCGTCAGGTAGAGGTCGTGCCCGATCGCGCGCGGGATGCGCTCGAATACTTCCATGTAATCGAGGCTTCCCATGTAGGCGACGATAACGGCAATGCCGACGATGAAGCCGAAATCGCCGATGCGGTTGACGATGAACGCCTTGTAATTGGCGAAGATCGCCGTCGGCCGCTTGTACCAGAACCCGATCAGCAGGTATGACACGAGCCCGACCGCTTCCCAGCCGAAGAACAACTGGAGGAAGTTGTTCGACATCACGAGCATCAGCATCGCAAACGTGAACAGCGAGATATAGGCGAAGAACCGCTGATATCCCGGGTCGTCCCGCATGTATCCGATCGTGTACACGTGCACCGCGAGCGACACGAAGCTGACCACCGTCATCATCAGCGCACTCAGGTTGTCGATCAGGAACCCGATCTCCATCGAGAGCCCGTCGCTGACGCCCCAGGTATAGACGGCCTCGTTGAATACCGCGGCACCGTCGAGCATCTGCTTCAGTATCCAGGCCGAAGCGGCAAAGGACACCGTGACGCCAGCAATGCAGAGGGTGTGCGTCGCGACGCGGCCGATGTAACGACCGCCCAGGCCAGCGACGGTCGCTGCCGCAAGCGGCGCGAGTACAATGAGGAGGCAGAGATTCGCGAACGACACGTTCAACCCTTCATCGCGTCGAGTTCCTCAACGTTGATGCTGCGGCGCTGGCGGAACAGCACCACGAGGATTGCAAGGCCGATCGCGGCCTCCGCCGCCGCAACCGTGAGGATGAAGAACACGAAGATCTGGCCATCGAGGATACCGAGGAAGCGCGAGAAGGCGACGAAATTGAAATTAACCGCAAGAAGCATCAACTCGATGCACATAAGGAGCAGAATCACGTTCTTGCGATTGATGAAAATACCCGCAACGGCGATCGCGAACAGCACGCCGGCAAGCAGCAGGTAGTGCGTGAGCGTGATCACGGCTCGCGCTCCACGGGCATGTTGACCAGACGCACGCGATCCTCCGCGCGAACCGCGACCTGGCTCGAGACGTCCTGGACCTTCATGCCCGGCCGGCGCCTCATCGTCAGGGTAATCGCAGCGATGATCGCGATCAGGAGCACGACCGCCGCGAGCTGGAACGGATAAACGTACTGTGTGTAGAGCACGGCGCCGATCTCGGCCGTGTTGCTCTGCCCTTCCGCGAACTGGACGACGGCGCCCGGCAGCTCGATGCCGAGACGGCGGACCCACAGCACGTAGAAGAGCTCGACGATCATGATGAGTGCGATCAGCGCTCCGAGCGGCGCATTCCGCGCAAAGCCTTCGCGCAGTTTCTCGATATTGATGTCGAGCATCATTACGACGAACAGGAAGAGCACCATGACTGCGCCGACGTAGACGAGGACCAGCACGATCGCGAGGAACTCGGCTTCGATCAGGAGCCACAGCACCGCGGCATTGAAGAAGCAGAGAACCAGATAGAGCACGGAGTGCACGGGATTCCGCGACAGGATGACGCCGAGCGCGCTGCCTACCAGCACCGCGGAGAAGGACCAGAAAAGGATCTCGACCAGCATGGCTCAGCGGAAGCGCGAATCGGCAGCCTTGTCGGCCGCGATCGTGGCTTCATAGCGCTCGCCGATCGCGAGCAGCTTGTCCTTGGTCATGATGTTCTCGCCGCGGTTCTCCATGTGGTACTCGTAAATGCGCGTCTCGACGATCGCATCGACCGGGCAGGCCTCCTCGCAGAAGCCGCAATAGATGCACTTGAACAGGTCGATGTCGTAGCGGGTCGTACGGCGCGTGCCGTCATCGGCGACATCAGATTCGATCGTGATCGCAAGTGCCGGGCACACTGCCTCGCAGAGCTTGCAGGCGATGCAGCGTTCCTGCCCGTTCGGATAACGGCGGAGTGCATGCAGTCCCCGGAAGCGCGGCGACTGCGGCGTCTTTTCTTCCGGATAGTTCAGCGTGATCTTGCGACGGAAGAAATTCCGCCCGGTGACCGTGAGCCCCTTCAGCAACTCGCCGAGGAAAAGGGTCTGCAACAGGGATCTGAAGCGCTTCATGGCAGCCTCACTTCGCCCACGGCCCGATGTGCAGCCAGGCGAGCACGCCTTCGACCGCGATCCAGATAAGAGTGATCGGGATCAGCACTTTCCAGCCGAGCCGCATGATCTGGTCATACCGATAGCGCGGAAACGTCGCGCGCACCCACAGGAATACGAACAGGAAGAAGCAGATCTTCAGGAACAGCCAGTAGAAGCCCGGTTGGGCGAGGAACGCCGAGTCCGGCAGGTAGCCCTGGAACGGCGAGAGCCAGCCGCCAAAGAAAAGCACGGCGGTCAACGCCGAGATCAGGATCATGTTCGCGTATTCGGGCAGCGCAAAGAGTGAAGCAAACGCAGCGCCCGAATATTCGACGTGGAATCCGGCGACGATCTCGGACTCGCCCTCCGCAACGTCGAACGGCGCGCGGTTCGTCTCGGCGAGCCCGGAGACGAAATAAACGATGAAAAGCGGGAACAGCCAGAACCAGTTCCAGCTCCCGAATCCGCCCGCCTGCGCGCGCACGATCTCGCCGAGATTGAGGCTTCCCGCTGCCATCAGCACGCCGACGAGCGCGAATCCCATCGCAATCTCGTAGGCGACCATCTGAGCAGCGGAGCGCATCGCACCAAGGAAGGCGTACTTCGAATTGCTGGCCCATCCGGCCAGGATCACGCCGTAGACCCCGAGCGAGGTCAGCGCCAGCACGTACAGGAGGCCGGCGTCCACGTCCGCGAGCACGAATTCGGGCGAGAACGGAACCACCGCCCAGGTCGCGAGCGCCGGCACCAGCACGATCAGCGGCGCCAGCAGGAACAGGAACCGCGACGATTTGCCCGGGACGATGATTTCCTTCAGCAGCAGCTTGACCACGTCCGCGAACGGCTGAGCCCAGCCACGCAGCAGCCGCAGTCCAAGGAAAGTCACGCGGTTCGGGCCGAGCCGCAGCTGCATGTAGCCAATGACCTTTCTCTCGGCGAGGGTCAGCAACGCGACCGCGATGATGACCGACATCATGACGGCGACGATCTGCACCGTGACGATGATCGCCGACTGCAGTTCCGGCACGAGTCCCGCCCACCATTCCACGAGGAAGTCCGGCATGACTCAGCCCTACTCCGCCGCACCGCTGCGCGCCGCGCGCGTCAACTGCAGCGCCGTGGACCGGCGCACAACCGGATCCACGCCGTAGATCGGCAGTGTCGTCGTCGACCCGCGCCGCTCCGTCTTGGATTCCCGGCCCGCAGCGAAGCGGCCGTCATAGACGGTGGCGCCTGCGGCTTCGCGCAGTTCCGCAAGCACGTCGGCGGAACTTTCGTATTTGAATCCCTCGATAGCGAGATGGTTCGCCAGTACGCGCAGGACCTTCCAACCCGGGCGTGCCTCACCGACCGGCTGCGCACAGCCGCGGAAATCCTGCCAGCGGCCCTCGCAGTTCACGTAGCTGCCCGAGGTTTCCGCGAAGGTGCCGATCGGCAGCAGGACTTGCGCAAAGCTCATCACGGCCGGATCCGCATAGGGCGTCATCGCAATGACCCGCCGGCAGCTCGAAAGCGCCTTGGCGGCGCCCGGAAGTCCGATGTCATGGGCGGGCTCGATGCCGCCGAGGAGGACGCAGGCGGCGAGCGGCGATTCGAGCATTCCGCGCACGTCGAGCCCGGGCTTCGGAGACGGCCTCCCACCTGCCAGGCGGTGAGGTAGTGCGCCCGCAAGCGCAGCGCCGACGGCGTTGCCCCCGTCCGGCAGGAAGCCGATGCTGGCTCCTGTCTTCGCCGCAAGCGCCGCGGCCGCTGCGCGAATGTCCGCGTAGTGCGTGTGTCGCATCGCGACTCCGCCGAGTACGATCGCGGCGCGGCCCGACGAAAGCGATTCGACGATTGCGCGGCGCGGTTTCGAATTGCCGCCGCCGTTCGCGAGTGCGGTCAGTTCCGTTGCAAGGTCGGAGGGTTCGGCAACTGTCTGCTGCAGCACCGGGAAATGACATTGCTGCGGCTCAGTGGACAACAGGCTGACCTTGCATCCGGCGAGCGCGGCCTTTCGCACCCGGTGCGCAAGGATCGGCGCCTCGTCCCGCACATGGCAGCCGGCGAGCAGCAATCCGCCTAGCGACTCGATGTCCCGCAATGCGATCCCGAGCCCAGGAAACGCCGGATCCCGCGCCTGGTCGGAGAAGTCGAGTTGGCGAAGGCGCGAGTCGACGTTGTGGGATCCGAGTCCCCGCGCGAGGCGGCCGAGCAGGTACGCCTCTTCGCTCGTGGATGAGGGCGAAGCCAGGAATCCGAGACGCTCCGCCCCGCTCACTTTCAAGGCGTCGCGCAGGAGCGTCGATGCGGCCTCTAGCGCCGCCTCCCAGCTCACCGCACGCCAATAGCCCTCGATGCGCATCATCGGCTCGCGCAGCCGGTCCGCGGCGTAGATTCCCTCGTATGAGAATCGGTCGCGGTCCGCGATCCAGGTTTCGTTGATTTCCTCGTTGGCGCGCGGCACGACGCGCATCAGCCGGCCGCGCAGCACGTGCCCCCAGAGATTGGTGCCGACGCCGTCGTGCGGCGACACGAGGGCATGCTCAGTCATCTCCCAGGAGCGGGCGCGGTGACGGAACGGCTTGGAATTCAGCGCTCCGACCGGGCACAGGTCGATGACGTTGCCCGAAAGCTCGTGATCCGCGCTCTTCTCGATCCAGGTGCCGATCTCCATCCACTCGCCGCGACCCATCGCGCCAATTTCCTGGAGGCCCGCGATCTCCGCGGTGAAGCGCACGCAGCGCGTGCAGTGGATGCAGCGCGTCATGTCGGTAGATATGAGCGGACCGAGATTCTTGTCCTTGACGACCCGCTTGCGCTCGTCGAATCGCGACTCCGCGCTGCCGAAGCCGAGCGCGAGGTCCTGCAATTCGCATTCGCCACCCTGGTCGCAGATAGGGCAATCGAGCGGGTGGTTGATCAGCAGGAACTCCATGGTCGCCTTCTGCGCCGCCATGGCCCGCGCCGACCGCGTAAACACTTTCATGCCCTCGGTGACCGGCGTCGCGCAGGCCGGCATCGGCTTCGGCGCCTTTTCGACCTCAACGAGGCACATGCGGCAATTCGCCGCGATGGATAGCTTCTCGTGATAGCAGAAGCGCGGCACATAAATTCCCGCCGCATCGGTCAGCTGCATGATCATCTGGCCCTTGCGCGCCTTAAATGGCCGGCCGTCGACCTCGACGTTGACCACGTCTTCGCTCATGCGACCGCCTGCGCGGGTTCGTCGACCACGCTCTTGCCGCCGTGCTCGACCATGTACTCGAACTCATGCCGGAAATGACGCAGGAAACTCTGCACCGGCCACGCTGCGGCGTCGCCGAGAGCACAGATCGTGTGCCCCTCGATCTGGTCCGCGACCTGCACGAGCAGGTCGAGGTCCGCCATCCGTCCCTGCCCGGCCAGGATCCGCCGGAGCATGCGGGTCAGCCAGCCCGTGCCTTCGCGGCAGGGCGTGCACTGCCCGCAGGACTCCGCCATGTAGAAACGGGATATCCGCTCGAGCACGCGGACCATGCAGGTCGTCTCGTCCATGACGATCACGGCGGCGGATCCGACCGCGCTTCCGGCCTTGCGGAGCGAGTCGAAATCCATCGTGCAATCCATGATGAGCGCGGCCGGTAACACGGGCACCGAGGATCCGCCCGGAATCACGGCCTTGAGCTTGCGGCCGCCGCGCACACCGCCACAGATGTCGAGGAGCTCGCGGAATGGAATGCCCATCGACAATTCGTAATTTCCCGGCCGTGCGACATGGCCGGACACCGAGAAGATCGCCGTCCCGCCCGAATTCGGCACGCCGAGCTCGGCGAACCACTTGGCGCCCTTGCGGAGGATCGCCGGCACCGCCGCAAAGCTCTGGGTGTTATTGATGGTCGTTGGCCGGCCGTACAGGCCGAAGTTCGCCGGGAACGGCGGCTTGAATCGCGGCTTGCCGGGCTTGCCCTCGAGCGATTCGAGAAGCGCCGTCTCCTCGCCGCAAATGTATGCGCCGGCACCCGCGACCGCATGCAGGTCGAAGTCGATGCCGGAGCCCTGGATATCGCGGCCGAGCAAGCCTGCGGCATAAGCCTCGGCGAGTGCTGCCTCGAATCGCGGGTAAGGCTCCGCGAGGAACTCCCCGCGAATGTAGTTGTAGCCGACCGTGGCGCCCATCGCATAGCCGCCGATCGCCATGCCCTCGATCACCGAATGCGGGTTGTATCGCAGGATGTCGCGATCGTGGCAGGTGCCCGGCTCGCTTTCGTCCGAGTTGCAGACGACGTACTTCTGGCCGGGGGCCGTACGCGGCATGAAGCTCCACTTGACGCCGGTCGGGAACCCGGCGCCGCCGCGGCCCTTGAGGCCGGATGCCTTGACCTCCTCAATGATCGCCTCGCGAGGCGTCTTCTCGCGGAGGATCTTTCGCCAGGCTTCGTAGCCGCCGGTCCTTTCGTAGACGGGCAGCGTCCAGCTCTGCGCATGCTGGAGCGGTTCGAAGACGACCTGGTTCATCGCGCGCATGGCGTCACATGACCCCGTCGAGCACCTTGATCGCCGATTCGGGCGTCAGGTTCTCGTGATAGACGTGATCGACCATCATCATCGGCGCGTTGTTGCAGGCCGCCAGACACTCCTCTTCGCGCTTCAGGTAGAACTTGCCGTCCGGCGTGCTCTCGCCGGTGCGGATCCCGAGGTGTTTCTCTACCGCCGCCACGATGCGGTCCGCGCCGCAGAGCATGCAGCTGATATTGGTGCAGACTGAAACGTGCACGCGTCCTGCCCGCTTCGTTTCGAACATGGAATAGAAGCTCGCCACCTCGTAGACCTGGATGGCCGGCATTCCGAGGTAGCCTGCAACCGCGTCCATCAGCGGCGTCGTCAGGAATCCGCCGTTCTGGTGCTGCGCCTCGCGGAGCGCCGCAAGCACCGCGGAGCGCCTGCGATCCGGCGGAAACTTTGCCAGCCAGCGATCGATCTCGTGGCGCGTGTGCTCGCTCAGCACGGATGAAAAAGTGTCGGAGGCGCTCACCGGTCGATCTCCCCGAAAACGATGTCCATCGTGCCGATCATGGCGACGACATCGGCGAGCATGTGCCCGCGCACCAGTTCGTCCATCGCGGACAGGTGCGCGAATCCCGGAGCCCGGCACTTCACGCGGTAGGGCTTGTTCGCGCCGTCCGACACGAGCCAGATGCCGAATTCGCCCTTGGGCGCCTCGACTGCTGCGTAGGTCTCTCCTTCCGGCACGCAATAGCCCTCGGTGAAGAGCTTGAAGTGATGGATCAGCGATTCCATGTCGTCTTTCATCTCGCCGCGGCGGGGCGGCGTGACCTTATGGTCCTGGAGCATCACCGGCCCGTGATTGACACGGAGCCAGTCGACGCATTGCCGGATGATGCGGTTCGCCTGGCGCATCTCCGCGACGCGGCAAAGATAGCGGTCATAACAGTCGCCATTGACGCCGACCGGGACCGCGAATTCGACCTTGTCGTACGCGGCGTACGGTTGCTTGCGGCGCAGGTCCCATTCAACACCCGAGCCGCGCAGCATCGGGCCGGTGAATCCGAGCTGAAACGCCCTTTCGGGCGTCACGACGCCGATATTGACGGTCCGCTGCTTCCAGATGCGGTTGTCCGTGAGGAGCGTTTCGTACTCGTCGACACAGGCCGGAAACCGCTCGGTGAAATCCTGGATGAAATCGAGCAATGACCCGGATCGCGCCTCGTTCCGGCGCCTGACGTCGCGCTCGCCGCGGGATTTCGACACCTGGTAGCGCGGCATCGTGTCCGGCAGATCGCGGTAGACGCCGCCCGGGCGGTAGTACGTCGCATGCATGCGCGTGCCCGACACGGCCTCGTAGCAGTCCATCAGGTCCTCGCGTTCGCGGAACGCATAGAGGAAGACCGTCATGGCGCCGATGTCGAGGGCATGGGAGCCGATCCACAACAGGTGGTTAAGGATCCGCGTTATCTCGTCGAACATCACTCGGATGTACTGCGCGCGCTCCGGCGCCTCGATACCGAGCAGCTTTTCGATCGCACGCACGTAAGCGTGCTCGTTGCACATCATCGACATGTAGTCGAGACGGTCCATGTAGCCGATCGTGTGATTGAACGGCTTCGATTCGGCCAGCTTCTCGGTGGCGCGATGCAGAAGCCCGATATGGGGGTCGGCCTTCTGGATGACTTCGCCGTCCATCTCGAGCACGAGGCGCAGTACGCCGTGGGCCGCGGGATGCTGCGGGCCGAAGTTCAGCGTGAAGCTCTGGATCTCAGGCATTGCCGTCCGTCCCGGGTGCCTCGGGGACGTGCTCCTTGCGAATCACTTTCGGTACCGTGACCCTGGGCTCGATGCTGACCGGCTCGTACACGACCCGGCCGCGCGACGGGTCGTAACGCACCTCGACGTTGCCGGACAGCGGGAAGTCCTTTCTGAACGGATGGCCGATGAAGCCGTAGTCCGTCAGGATCCGGCGCAGGTCGGGATGGCCGCGAAACAGGATGCCGTAGAGATCGAAGGCCTCGCGCTCATACCAGTTGGCCGACGCCCAGATATCGGTCACCGAATCGATCATCGGCGGCTCGCCGGGCGGACAATGGCAGCGCAGGCGCAGGCGCGTGTTGCGCGACACCGAAAGCAGGTGATAGACGACGGCAAACCGGGATTCGGATGCGCCAGTTTGCCGCGGCGTTTCGCGGACGACGCCGCGGCTGAAGCCGGTGGACGTCGCAGACTCCGTCGTCCACTCGGAGCGGCCGTACTCGAGATAATCGATGCCCGAAAGATCGGTGAGCTGCTCGAAGGCAAGCTCCGGCAGGTCGCGCAACTCCCGGCAGACAGCTACCAGGTCGGCCGGCGCGACCTCGATCGCGAACTCGCCGGGCGGCGCCACGACCCGTGTGGCACGCCCCCCGATTCGCGAGGCGACGGCCTGTGCCGTAGTTTCGACGCGGGTCATGCAGAACCGCGCGCGATGGTGCTGGTGCGGCGGATCTTGTCCTGCAGCTGGAGAATGCCGTAAACCAGCGCTTCGGCGGTGGGCGGACAACCCGGAACGTACACGTCGACGGGCACAATGCGATCGCAGCCGCGGACGACGGCATAGGAATAGTGATAGTAGCCGCCGCCATTCGCACAGGAGCCCAT
This sequence comes from uncultured Steroidobacteraceae bacterium, assembly GCA_964412975.1. Lineage (GTDB taxonomy): Bacteria > Pseudomonadota > Gammaproteobacteria > Steroidobacterales > Steroidobacteraceae > SCUD01. The sequence continues at coordinate 12,293 of CAYPQX010000151.1, read as the reverse complement.
CGATATGACCCAGCGCGGCTCCGCCATCTGGTCATAGACCTTGCGCAGCGCCGGTGCCATCTTGTTGACGAGGGTTCCCGCGACGATCATGACGTCGGACTGGCGCGGACTGCCGCGGAACACGACGCCGAACCGGTCGAGGTCGTAGCGCGACGCTCCCGCATGCATCATCTCGACGGCGCAGCAGGCAAGGCCGAAGGTCATCGGCCAGAGCGAACCAGTGCGCGCCCAGTTCATCAGGTTGTCAATCGACGTCGTGACGAAACCACGGCCCTGGATCGCGGGAGCCAGTTCGGGCGCGGCCTCGATCAGTCCCATTCGAGCGCTCCTTTCTTCCATTCGTACACGAACCCGATCACGAGCACGGCCAGGAAAACCGCCATCGAGAGCAGGCCGAATCCGCCGATCGTGTCGAGCGAGACCGACCAGGGAAATAGGAATGCGATCTCGAGGTCGAAGATGATGAACAGGATGGCGACCAGGTAGTAGCGGACGTCGAACTTCGTCCGCGAATCCTCGAAGGCCTCGAAGCCGCATTCATAAGGAGAAACTTTCTCTGGGTCCGGACGCCGCGGCCCGAGCACCCAGCCGAGCACGAGCAGGACGAGGCCGAATCCCCCGGCGACCGCGAGAAAGATCAGGATGGGCAGGTAGTTATGCAGCAAAGTGTCGACCGTTTTCGGCTGCGGGACGCACCGCGGAAACCGGCGGCATTGTAACCGTCCGGCAGGTCCCTTGGGACCCCCGGACGGTCAGTCGCAGGACTCGAATGGTGCCGGCGGTCGGACTCGAACCGACACGGGTTTCCCCACTAACCCCTCAAGCTAGCGCGTCTACCAATTCCGCCACGTCGGCACTGAAATCGAAAAGGTTCCGTTACTGCCCGCCCGGTTCAGGTTTATCCGCCGGTTTGGACTCCGGCAACGCCGGGACCGAGTCCGCGTCGACCCCGGCCGCAGGCACGGGCTCGGTGACGACCGTATCGACGATGCTGTCCCGGACTTCCACCTGCGGGCGCGTCGCGTACCAGGCGAGCGATATGCTCGTCAGGAAGAACAGCGTCGCGAGCACGGCCGTCAGCTTCGAAAAGAACGTTGCAGAGCCGCGCGCGCCGAATACGGTGCCGGATGCCCCGGCACCGAATCCCGCGCCGGCATCGGCGCCCTTGCCTCGCTGCAGGAGCACGAGTGCCACGATCGCGAAGCACAGGAGGCCGTGCAGGAATGTAATCAGGTTTTGCAGCATGTAATCACTTCGTCCAGGTCGGGCGATCAGCGTTCGGCGGCGGCGCAGATGCTTCCAAACTCATCCGCCTTCAGCGAAGCACCGCCGATCAATCCGCCGTCCACATCGGGCATCGCGAACAGCTCCGCGGCATTGCCCGCCTTGACGCTGCCCCCGTACAGGACCCGAAGGGAAGCGCCAATGGTAGCATCTTTTTCGCCCATCCTGCCCCGGATCAGCGCATGCACTTCCTGCGCCTGCGCCGGCGTCGCGGTGCGCCCGGTGCCGATCGCCCAGACCGGTTCGTAGGCAACGACTGCGGTCGCGAAGACGCTGATACCCGCGGTCGCGAGCACGGCATCGAGCTGGCGGAGGATGACGGCCCGGGTTGCGTCAGCCTCGCGCTCCGCGAGCGATTCGCCGACGCACAGGATCGGCGTCAGCGCGTGACGACCGGCTGCGATGAATTTCCGCGCCACCAATCCGTCGCTCTCTCCATACAACGCGCGGCGCTCGGAATGCCCCACGATGACGTAGCGACAGCCGGCATCGGCAAGCATCGCAGCCGACACCTCGCCGGTATGCGCACCGGCCTCCTCGGCGCAGACGTCCTGCGCGCCAAGCCCGATCCGGCTGCCGTCGAGCTGACGGCGCACATCCGCAAGATGCACGAATGGCGGGCAGACGACGGCTTCGGCCTGGCCGGTGCCGATGCCGCGCGTGATCAGTTCGCCGACGAGGCGCGCAGCTTCGGCGCAATTGCCATGCATCTTCCAGTTGCCGGCGATGAGAGGCCTGCGGGCAGCGGCGTTCATGCGGCGGGCGCGGCGGCGCGAACCGCTTCGGCCAGTTCCTCGGCATGGCGACTCACCGATTGCGCATCCTCGCCCTCGACCATGACCCGGATCAAGGGCTCGGTGCCCGAGGCTCGCAGCACGACCCGTCCGCGCCCGCCGAGCGATTTCTCGACGCGAGCGATTGCCGCGGCAACTGCCGGCTCATGCGCTGCGTCGAAGCGTTTCGCGACACGAACGTTGATCAGCTGCTGCGGAAATCGCTGCATGCCGGCTGCAAGTTCCGCAAGCGATTTCCCTGTCGATTTCATGACCGCGACGACCTGCAAAGCGACGATCAGGCCGTCTCCCGTCGTCGTCTTGTCGAGGCAGAGCAGGTGGCCGGAAGCCTCGCCGCCAAGCACGCCGCCGTGCACCCGGAGGAGTTGCAGGACGTTGCGGTCGCCCACGGCGGCCCGCATGAATGGAACGTCCAGGTCCTTCAATGCGAGTTCGAGTCCGAGATTGCTCATGACCGTACCGACGACGGGGCCCTTGAGGTCACCCGCCGCGAGGCGAGCTTTCGTCAAAATGTAAAGCAGCTGGTCACCGTCGACGGTGCGACCCAGGTGATCGACCATGACCAGCCGATCGCCGTCGCCGTCGAGCGCGATTCCTGCATCCGCTCGTACGCCGGGTACCGTGAGCTTCAGGAGTCCCGGATCGGTGGAGCCGCAGCCATCATTGATGTTGCGGCCGTTCGGCGAACTGCCGATCGGAACGATCTCGGCGCCGAGGTCCGCGAGCACGCGGGGTGCGACCTTGTAGGCCGCGCCGTTCGCACAGTCGACTACGAGCTTGAGGCCTTCGAGCCGCATCCCGCCGGGCAGCGTCGAAGCGCAGAACGACTGGTAGAGCGCCCGCTCGCTGTCGACCCGCATCGCGCGGCCGAGCCCACCGGACTCGCGAGTCAGGGCGGGCCCGTCGAGGTGCGACTCGATCGCTTCCTCGAACTCGTCCGCCAGCTTGCTGCCCTCGCGGTCGAAGAACTTGATGCCGTTGTCGTCATAGCGATTGTGCGATGCGCTGATCACGGCACCGAAGTCGCAGCCAAGACGCTGCACCAGGTAGGCAATGCCGGGCGTCGGCAACGGGCCCACAAGCAGCACGTCGACACCCGCGGCGACGAATCCCGCTTCGAGCGCGGCTTCGAACATGTAGCCCGAAAGGCGCGTGTCCTTGCCCACCAGCACGCGCCCGCCGTCCGGGGCGAGGACACGCGCGGCCGCGCCGGCCAGGCGGAGCGCAAACTCCACGGTCATTGGATGAGTACCGACGCGCCCGCGCACCCCGTCCGTACCAAAGTACCGCATGCTCAAGCCCCCGCCTGCGGCTGGATTCCGGCAGCCGCGACGATTCTGAGCGCATCCACCGTCTCGCGCACGTCGTGCGCCCGGACGATCCGCGCGCCATTCATGGCAGCGACCACGGCCAGCGCGACGCTGCCGGCCAGCCTGTCGCCTTCATCCCGGCCGGTCAGTGCGCCGATCATGCGCTTGCGCGACAGCCCGGCGAGCACCGGCAATCCCTCCGCCGCGATGGCCCGCAGGCCGCGCAGCAGTTCGAGATTGTGTTCAAGCGTCTTGCCAAAGCCAAAACCCGGGTCGATTACCAGCCGCGATTTCGCGATACCCGCGTCGATGCATGCGACAACACGTTCACGCAGGAATCCGCGCACTTCGTCCACCACGTCATCGTAATGCGGCTCATTCTGCATGGTGCGGGGCTCGCCCTGCATGTGCATCAGGCAGATGGCCGTGCCGGAAGCAGCCACCGCATCCAGGGCGCCCGGCGCCCCGAGCGCCATCACGTCGTTGATCATCGAGGCGCCCGCGGCGATTGACTCCCGCATCACAGCGGGCGTCCGGGTGTCGACCGATATCGGGATGTCCAGCCTGGCCGTGAGCCGTTCCACGACCGGGATCACGCGCCGAAGCTCCTCGTCGAGGGGGACCGGCGCGGCTCCCGGCCGGGTCGATTCCCCGCCGACGTCGATGATTGCAGCGCCCTCCTCGGCCAGCCGTTCAGCCTGCTCGAGCGCAGCAGGCATGCCGAGGAATCGGCCGCCATCGGAGAAGGAATCGGGCGTGAGGTTCAGGATGCCCATGACGACGGGTGCGTCGATATCGAGCAGGTGACGACCGCACTGGAGGCGCATGGGGGAAAGTACGCTCGGGAGCGCGCGTGGACCTTTCGGGCCGCTGAGTCGCGCTGCTCAGGTCTGGCTGGCCGGCGGGCCAATCACCGGTTCGGGCTTGACGTTTCCCTTTCCGCCGGTCGGAGAACCGGACTCGTCCCAGTCGCGCGGCGGCTTGGGGACACGCCCGGCCATGATGTCCTTGAGCTGTTCTTCGTCGATCGTCTCGTACTTGATGAGCGCAGCCGCCATGACGTCGAGCTTCTCCCGGTTGTCCACGAGGATCTTGCGCGCGGCGCCGTAGGACTGGTCGATCACGCGGCGAATCTCCTCGTCGATCACGTGCGCCGTCACGTCGGAGACCTGCTTGTGCTGCGTCACCGAGCGGCCGAGGAATACCTCGCCGGCATCCTCCATGTAGGACAAGGGGCCTAGTCGATCGGACAGGCCCCACTTGGTGACCATGTTGCGGGCGAGGTTGGTCGCGCGCTCGATGTCGTTCGACGCACCGGTCGTCACGGACTCGGGTCCGAAGCGCAGTTCTTCCGCGATACGCCCGCCGAACAGGCTCGCAATCTGGCTCTCAAGGCGCCGCTTGCTGTAGCTGTAGCGGTCTTCCTCCGGGAGGAACATCGTCACGCCGAGCGCGCGCCCGCGGGGAATGATCGTCACCTTGTAGACGGGGTCGTGCTCCGGCAGGCTCATGCCGACAATCGCGTGGCCGGCCTCGTGATAGGCCGTGTTGAGCCTTTCCTGCTCGCTCATGACCATCGAGCGCCGCTCCGCGCCCATCATGATCTTGTCCTTGGCGCGCTCGAATTCCTCCATCGTGACTTGCCGCTTGTTGCTGCGCGCTGCGAAAAGTGCCGCCTCGTTGACGAGGTTCATGAGGTCGGCGCCCGAGAAGCCGGGCGTGCCCCGCGCGATCAGCGAGGGTTTCACGTCGTCGGAAATCGGCACCTTGCGCATGTGGACCTTCAGGATCTGCTCGCGGCCGCGCACGTCCGGCAGCGGCACGACGACCTGGCGGTCGAAGCGGCCCGGGCGCAGGAGCGCCGGGTCCAGCACGTCGGGACGGTTCGTCGCGGCGATGACGATGACGCCTTCATTCCCCTCGAAGCCGTCCATTTCGACCAGCAGCTGGTTGAGCGTCTGCTCGCGCTCGTCGTGCCCGCCGCCGAGGCCCGCGCCGCGGTGGCGCCCGACCGCGTCGATCTCGTCGATGAACACGATGCAGGGCGCGTGCTTCTTTGCCTGCTCGAACATGTCGCGCACGCGCGATGCGCCGACGCCCACGAACATCTCGACGAAGTCGGAACCCGAAATCGTGAAGAACGGCACTTTCGCTTCCCCCGCGATGGCGCGCGCAAGCAGCGTCTTGCCGGTGCCGGGGCTTCCGACCATCAGCACGCCCTTCGGGATCTTTCCGCCGAGCTTCTGGAACTTTGACGGGTCCTTCAGGAAATCGACGATCTCGGAGACCTCCTCCTTGGCTTCGTCGACACCCGCGACGTCCGCGAACGTGACGCTCACCTGGTCCTCGGACAGAAGCCGCGCGCGGCTCTTGCCGAAGGACATCGCACCGCGGCCACCCGCGCCGCCCTGCATCTGGCGCATAAAGTAGATCCAGACGCCGATCAGCAGGAGGATTGGGAACGAGGAGACAAACAACTGGAGGAGGAACGACTGCCGTTCCGGCGGCGCCGCGCTGAATGAGATGCGCTGCTTGTCGAGCAACCCGATCAGCGACGAGTTGTCGGTCTCGGGGTTGTGCGTGATGTACTGGCCGCCGCTCGCGCGCTCGCCGACGATAGTGTCGCCCTTGAACGTGGCGCTGCGAATCGCGCCGCTTCTGACCTCCGTCAGGAACTGCGAATAGCCGAGTTCCTCGGGCCCCACCGCGCGCTGGCCGAAATTGGAAAAGACCGCGAGCAGGACGATCGCAATGACCACCCAAAGGACGATGTTTCTGGTCAGATCGTTCAAGCTCGGGCTCCTGGATTAAGCGTCAATTTCCGGCCGGTTTCATGGTTTGACCACGGCATCTCCGGTATCGTTTCACCTTACACCGGCCGGGGTCCCCTGGCCACCAAATACGTCTCGGAACTGCGCTGTCTGGAAGCCTTTGGCTTGCGCATCCTGACCGTGCGAAATCCGCGGCGAGCCTCGGCAAGAAGCTCCTGGAAACCGGCGCCCTGGAACACCTTCATCACCAGCGCGCCTTCCGGCCCCAGGACGCGCCGCGCAAAGTCGAGCGCGAGCGTCTCGAGATCCGCCGCTCGCGCCTGGTCCACCACGTCCACTCCGCTGATGTTGGGGGCCATGTCCGACATCACAAGGTCGACAGGCCGCCCACCGAGTTGTTCCAGCAGCCCATCGAGTACCGACTGCTCGCGGAAATCGCCCAGCATGAACGTGACGCCCGGGATGGCGTCCATCGGCAGGACATCGAGTGCGATCACGCTCCCCTTCCCCGCAAGACGGCGGGCCGCGTACTGGCTCCAGCCGCCCGGCGCGGCGCCGAGATCGACAATCGCGGCACCCGGGAAAACAAGCTTTTCCGCGCGATCGATCTCCTCGATCTTGAAGGCGGCGCGCGAGCGCAGTCCGGAATCCTTCGCGCGCCGCACATACGGATCCGCGAAATGTTCCTCGAGCCACCTGCCGCTCGACTTGCTGCGCCGGGCCATGAACTTCCGTTGCCTCGCGAACCTATAATGCGTCAATGCCGTTGACCGAACACCAGAAAAAGCACCTGCGGCGGCTCGGTCACGCACTCCATCCGATCGTGCTGATCGGCCAGCGCGGCCTGACCGAGAGCGTCGCCGCCGAACTGCGGCGCGCGCTCGATGATCATGAACTCGTCAAGATCCGCGCGCGTGTCGACTCGCGCGAGAATCGCGACGCCATTTTCCTGGAGCTGTCCCGACTCACGGCCTCGGAGTTCGTGTACCGGATCGGTAACGTCGGGCTATTCTATAAACAAAACAATAAGATAAATAAGATACTTCTTCCGGATTCTTGAATCAGGCGAGCCGTACCGCGAGCACTTCGAAGCTTCGCGTGCCGCCCGGGGTGGCGACTTCGACTTCGTCGCCCGGCGCCCGGCCGATGAGCGCGCGCGCGATCGGCGAATTGATCGAAATCAGGCCGTGGCGGATGTCTGCCTCGTCGTCGCCGACGATCTGGTAACGGACCTCTGGGCCGCCATCCACCGGCGCGAGATCGACCGTCGAGCCGAAGACAACCTTGCCCGTGTCCGACAGCGTCGCCGGGTCGATGACCTGTGCGTTGGAAAGCCTCTGCTCGATTTCCTTGATGCGGCCCTCAATGAACCCCTGCTGTTCGCGCGCGGCATGGTACTCGGCGTTCTCCGACAGGTCACCGTGCGAGCGCGCTTCCGCGATCGCGCGGATTACGGCCGGCCGTTCCTCTCCTTTCAGCTTGCGCAACTCCGCCCGGAGAAGTTCAGCGCCCTTCAGCGTGATCGGAGCCCTCATGCCGCCCCGAGCTCCCGGTGCAGGTCCTGCAGCCGGTTGACGTCGTGGTCTTCGAGATGGTCGAGGGCATCGCAGGTCGCGAGCGCTGCCGCCACGGTCGTGTAATAGGTCACCTTGCGTAATTCCGCTTCGCGCCGGATCGAGTGCGATTCCCGTATGGCGCGCTTGCCCTCGGTCGTATTGATGATGAGGTCGATCTCGTCATTCTTGATCATGTCGACGATGTGAGGCCGGCCTTCGCGCACCTTGAGGGCGCGCCGGCACGGGATCCCGGCCGCTTCGAGCGCGACCTGCGTGCCCTGGGTCGCGACGATCTCGAAACCGCGCTCGCTCAGCTTCTTTGCGATCGCCGTGGCACCCTCCTTGTCCCGGTCGCGCACCGAGATCAGGCAGACGCCGCGCGTCGGAAGGCGGACACCGCTTGCCGCCTGCGACTTTGCATAGGCCTCGCCGAATGTCCGGCCCGTCCCCATCACCTCGCCGGTGGATTTCATCTCCGGGCCGAGGATCGGGTCGGAATCCGGGAATTTACCGAACGGAAACACGGCTTCCTTGACCGAGTAGTACGGCGGAACCCGCTCGTCCACCGCGTCGAGCTCGGAAAGCGTCCTTCCGGCCATCACGCGGGCCGCAATCTTGGCCAGCGGCCTGCCGGTCGCCTTGGACACGAACGGCACGGTGCGCGATGCGCGCGGATTGACCTCGAGCACGTAGACGACGCCGTTCTGGATCGCGAACTGCACGTTCATCAGCCCGATGACATTGAGCGCATGTGCCATCTTGCGCGTCTGGCTGCGGATCTCCTCCTGGATCTCGGGCGAGAGGCTCGTCGGCGGCAACGAACAGCTGGAGTCGCCCGAGTGGACCCCCGCCTGCTCGACGTGCTCCATGATGCCGCCGATCAGGACGTCCTGGCCGTCGCAGATCGCATCCACGTCGACCTCAATCGCGAGGTCCAGGAAGCGGTCGAGCAGCACCGGGCTCTCATTCGAGACCTTGACGGCCTCGCGCATGTATTGCCGGAGGTCTTCCTCCTCGTAGACGATCTCCATGGCGCGGCCGCCGAGCACGTAGGAAGGCCGGACGATCAGCGGAAAGCCGACTTCGCGGGCCAGCTCGATGGCGCGCTCTTCGTCCCGCGCCGTCGCATTCGCCGGCTGTCGCAGTCCGAGCTTCACGAGCAGCTGCTGGAAGCGCTCGCGGTCCTCGGCGACGTCGATCGAGTCGGGGCTCGTGCCGATGATCGGCGCGCCGGCGGCGGCGAGCTGGCGCGCTAGCTTGAGCGGCGTCTGCCCGCCGAACTGCACGATGACGCCCTGCGGTTTCTCGCGGCTGATGATCTCCATGACGTCTTCGAAGGTCAGCGGCTCGAAATACAGGCGATCCGAGACGTCGTAGTCGGTCGAGACGGTTTCCGGATTGCAGTTGACCATGATCGTCTCGAAGCCGTCTTCGCGCAGCGCGAGCGCCGCATGGACGCAGCAATAGTCGAACTCGATGCCCTGCCCGATGCGGTTGGGCCCGCCGCCGAGAATCATGATCTTGGGACGCGGCGTCGGGTCCGACTCGCACTCCTGGTCGTAGCTCGAGTACAGGTACGCCGTCGACGTCGCGAATTCCGCGGCGCACGTGTCGACACGTTTGTATACGGGATGCACGCCGCAGGCGAGCCGCCGCGCGCGCACGCGCGATTCCGGCCCACCGATGGCCCGCGCGAGCGCGCCGTCAGAGAAGCCCTTTCGCTTCAGCACGAGCAGACGCTCGAAAGTGAGGCCAGATATCCCCTCGGCACGCACCGCGGCCTCTTCGCGGACGAGGTCCTCGATCTGGGCGAGGAACCAGCGATCGATCATCGTCTCGGCGGCGACCCGCTCGAGCGTCCAGCCGGCGCGGAACGCGTCGGCCGCGAAGCGGATGCGCTCGCCGCCGGGATGGCGGAGCTCCTCGGCGAGGCGCAACTCGCCGTCCGCATCGAGCGGCAGCGAGAGGATCGGCGTGAGGCCGTCGCAGCCGGTCTCGAGGCTCCGCAAGGCCTTCTGCAGCGATTCCTGGAACGTGCGCCCGATCGCCATTGCCTCGCCCACCGATTTCATCTGCGTAGTGAGGCGCGTGTCGGATCCGGGAAACTTCTCGAACGTGAACCGGGGGATCTTGGTCACGACGTAGTCGATGGTCGGCTCGAACGACGCGGGCGTGGCGCCGCCCGTGATCTCGTTCCTGAGCTCGTCGAGCGTGTACCCGACCGCGAGCTTCGCCGCAATCTTCGCGATCGGGAACCCGGTCGCCTTGGAGGCGAGCGCGGAGGAACGCGAGACACGGGGGTTCATCTCGATCACGAGCATCCGGCCGTCGTCGGGATTGATCGCAAACTGGACATTGGAGCCGCCACACTCGACGCCGACCTGCCGCAATACCGCGATCGAGGCGTCGCGCATGCGCTGGTATTCCTTGTCCGTCAGCGTCTGCGCCGGCGCAACCGTGATCGAGTCGCCCGTGTGCACGCCCATCGGATCGAGGTTCTCGATCGAGCAGACAATGATGCAGTTGTCCTTGCGGTCCCGGACCACTTCCATCTCGAATTCCTTCCAGCCGAGCACCGATTCCTCGATCAGCACTTCCGCCGTAGGCGACGCATCGAGACCCCGGAGCACGATCGCCTCGAACTCCTCGCGATTGAATGCGATTCCGCCGCCCGTCCCGCCGAGCGTGAAAGAAGGACGAATAACGGTCGGGTAGCCGACCTCGCTCTGGACGGCGAGCGCCTCGTCGAGATCGTGTGCGATATAGGACTGCGGGCACTCGAGGCCGATTCCGCGCATCGCATTGCGGAAGAGCTCCCGGTCCTCCGCCATGTCGATCGCCTCGCGCGAGGCGGCAATCATCTCGACGCCGAATCTCTCGAGTACGCCTTCACGCACCAGGTCGAGCGCGGTATTGAGGCCGGTCTGGCCGCCCATGGTCGGCAGCAACGCGTCGGGCCGCTCCTTTTCGATGATGCGGGCGACCGTCCGCCAGTCGACCGGCTCGATGTAGATCGAGTCGGCCATTTCGGGGTCGGTCATGATCGTCGCAGGGTTCGAATTGACGAGGATGACGCGATAGCCTTCCTCGCGAAGCGCCCTGCAGGCCTGGGCGCCCGAATAATCGAACTCGCAGGCCTGCCCGATGATGATCGGGCCGGCACCGATGATCAGGATGCTTTCGATGTCGGTACGCTTGCCCATCAGCGCGCGACGATGCTTTCGGCGACGGCGGCCTGCGCACGCATCAACTGCTGGAGTCTCCGCACCATCAGGAACACGAAATGCTCGAAGAGGGGCTGCAGGTCATGCGGGCCCGGGCTCGCCTCCGGGTGCCCCTGGAACCCGAACGCCGGCCGGTCGGTGCGCGTGATCCCCTGCAGCGAGCCGTCAAAGAGCGAACGATGCGTTGGCTTGAGCTTTTCCGGAAGCGACTCCTCGTCAACCGCGAAGCCGTGATTCTGGCTCGTGATCAGCACGTGCCCGCCCGCGAGCTCCTGCACCGGGTGATTCGCCCCATGGTGACCGAACTTCATCTTGACCGTCCGAGCGCCGCTCGCGAGGCCGAGAAGCTGGTGACCCAGGCAGATGCCGAACACCGGTATGTCGGTCTCGAGGAACTCGCGGATCGCGGCGATCGCATAGTCGCAGGGCTCAGGATCGCCGGGGCCGTTCGACAGGAAGATCCCCTCCGGTGCGAGCGCGAGCGCGTCCGCCGCACTCGTCTGTGCCGGCACGACGGTAATGCGGCAACCGTAGTCCGAGAGCAGGCGGAGAATGTTGCGCTTGATGCCGAAGTCGTAGGCGACTACATGCAACCGCGATCCGGGCCGCAGGAATCGCGAGTGCTCGCGGCCGATGCTGCCCTCATTCCATTGATACGGTGCGCGGACCGACACGACCTTCGCGAGATCCATGCCCTTGAGGCCCGGGAAGGCACGCGCCGCGCGCAGCGCCACCTCGGCGTCGGCCCTGTCGGCGGTCGCGATGCAGCCCCCCTGGGCGCCGCGCTCGCGCAGGATGCGCGTGAGCTTGCGCGTGTCGATGCCCGCGATCGCAACCGTTTCGCCCTCGACGAGAAACTGCGGCAGCGAATGGCTTGCGCGCCAACTCGAGTGCACGAGCGGCAGGTCCCGGATCACGAGGCCCGCCGCATGGATCGAATCCGATTCCATGTCCTCGGGCGTGACGCCGGTATTTCCGATATGGGGATAGGTCAACGTGACGATCTGGCGGGCGTAGGAAGGGTCGGTCAGGATTTCCTGATAGCCCGTCATCGCCGTATTGAACACGACTTCTCCGGTCGTCACGCCGGAAGCCCCGATGGAAATGCCCCGAAACACCGTGCCGTCCTCGAGCGCGAGCACTGCAGGTGTCGATGTCACCAGGGTATTCTCCCTTTCCCGCCGCACCGGCCGCCGGTGCAAGGCGCAAGACATGAGTGGGTGGACCCTTCGGGGACTCCACCCGTCGTCAAATTGGGTTCATCAAGGGGCCGCGACCCGGGCAAGAATTCTACATCAGCAGGAGGGGACAGTCCCCGATCTCTAAAGGGGACGCTCACCTTTACCGCATAGCG
>CAYPQX010000150.1:0-4802 GCA_964412975.1 uncultured Steroidobacteraceae bacterium | reverse complement strand
GAACGAGATCGTGCGCGTGATCAATTCGCTTGCGGCGGCACAGGGTGCCGAAGGTGCAGGCGGTGCCCGCGTCGTCGCCGACGAGCGCACCAACAGCGTGCTCGTGAGCGGGGAGTCTTCGCAGCGCCTGCGCTTCCGCACCGTCATCACGCACCTCGACACGCCACTCGAGGCCGGCGGCGACACACAGGTGCGATACCTGCGCTATGCGGATGCCGAGAAACTTTCGGCCAAACTGAAAGAACAGTCCGGCGCAACCATCGCCGCGGCAGGTGGACAGCCGGCCGCTCAGGCCGCGGCCGCGGGCGGGGTCGACAAGTCCGTGACCATCTGGGCGGACCCCGAAACGAACGCGCTCGTGATGACGGCGCCGCCAAAGACCATGCGCTCCCTGATGTCGATCGTGGACCGGCTCGACGTGCGGCGCGCACAAGTCATCATCGAGGCGATGCTGGTCGAAGTCTCGACCGACGCATCCCGGGACCTCGGCGTCAACTGGATCGTCGACGGGTCCGGCGACAATTTCCTGGTCGGGCTCTTCAATACCCCGATCGCGGGCGTCGACCTCGGCGACATTGCGGCCGCAATCGACGATCCGTCCTCCGTCACCTCCGCGCCTGGCGGCCTCACCATCGGCGGCGGGAGGCGGCAGGACAGCGGCACCAATTTTGCCGCGATCCTGCGCGCGCTCGCGACTAACGGCGACACGAACGTGGTCTCTATGCCGTCGGTCATTACGCTCGACAACGAAGAAGCGCAGATCAAGGTCGCGCAGGAAGTGCCGTTCCTGACGGGCTCGTTCACTAGTACCGGAGGCGGTGCCGGCGGCGCGATCAATCCGTTCCAGACCATTGAACGCAAGGAAGTCGGCAACATCCTGAAAATCACGCCGCAGATCACGGATGAAAACACGATCCTGCTGAAGATCGAGCAGGAGGCTTCCGGTATCGCGGCTGCTGCCTCCCAGGTCTCCGAGACCGACCTCGTGACCAACAAGCGCACGATCACCACGCGCGTACTGGTCGATGACGGCGGGATGATCGTGCTGGGCGGACTGATCGAGGACCGGTTGACCGAAAGCGAGAGCCGTGTTCCTTTCCTCGGGAAGATCCCGGTCATCGGCGCCCTGTTCCGGGTGCGCAGCACCCAGAAGACCAAGACGAATCTCATGGTGTTCATACGCCCGCGCGTGATCAGGACCCCAGAGGAGGCCGCGATCGAGACCAACGCCAAGTACAACTACCTGCGGGACCTCCAGCTCGAAAGAAACGACGGCAAGGTCAAGCTCATGCCCCAAGCCCGGCAGCCTTCGCTGCCGCCGCTCATTGGCCCGTCGGCAGCCCCGGCGGCCACGGTGACACCGCCGGCCTCGGGTCCGGACGCCGCTCCGTCGGGCGGAACCGAACCGGCCGCGAGCGAACCGCCGCCCGAGGTTTCGGAACCGCCCGAAAGCCCGTCGCAGTGACCTGGGGACGGCCGATGATTTCCGGCATGCCGCCGAAACCGATTGCGCCCGTCGGCCGGCTGCCTTTCGCCTTTGCGAAGCGCCACGGCGTGCTCGTGCGCGGTGTCGCGGATGGCAAGGCGCAGATCGTCTATCGCGAAGGCGCACAGCCGTCGGCAGTTGCGGAACTCCGCCGTTTCCTCGGGATTCCCCTCGTCATCGAGCGCGTTGCCGAGTCCGCATTCGACGACCTGTTACGAAAGGCCTACGAGGGCGGCAGCGGCGAAGCCGGCCAGATCGTCGAGGGAATAGAGGGCGAGACAGATCTGGCTGGATTGGCCGAGGGCCTGCCCGAGCCTTCCGACCTCATGGAGAGCGAGGACGACGCGCCCGTCATCCGCCTGATCAATGCGGTGCTGACGCAGGCAGTCAAGGAAAACGCCTCCGACATCCACATCGAGCCTTACGAGAATCGCCTCGTCATCCGCTTCCGGGTCGACGGGGTGCTCCGCGAAGTACTGCAGATGAAGCGCGCCGTCGCTCCGCTCCTGATCTCGCGCGTCAAGGTGATGTCGCGGCTCGATATCGCGGAAAAGCGCCTGCCGCAGGACGGCCGCATCAGCCTGCGCATCGCGGGTCGCGCAGTCGACGTGCGCGTTTCCACGCTGCCTTCCGGCCATGGCGAGCGCGTGGTGCTGAGGCTCCTCGACAAGCAGGCGGGACGTCTCGACCTTGCCTCGCTCGGAATGGAGCCGAAGGTGCAGGACATGATCGACGACCTGATCCACAAGCCGCACGGAATCATTCTCGTCACCGGGCCTACGGGATCAGGCAAGACGACGACACTCTATGCGGCGCTCGAGCGGATCAACGATCACACGCGCAACATCATGACGGTCGAAGATCCGATCGAGTATTACATCGACGGCATCGGCCAGACCCAGGTGAACACCAAGGTCGAGATGACCTTTGCGCGCGGACTGCGCGCAATCCTGCGCCAGGATCCGGACGTCGTGATGGTCGGCGAGATCCGCGACACCGAAACCGCGCAGATCGCCGTGCAGGCTTCCCTCACCGGGCATCTCGTGTTGTCGACGCTCCACACGAACACGGCGGTCGGCGCCGCCACGCGCCTGCGCGACATGGGCATCGAACCCTTCCTGCTCGCCTCCACGCTGCTCGGCGTCGTAGCACAGCGGCTTGTGCGCGTACTGAATCCGGACACCCGGATTGGCTACCCGGTTGGTGACTACGAGGCGCGGCTCCTCGGTCTTACACCGGAGGGTGCCGGGCGCGCAACGCTCTACCGGCCAGGCGCCGATTCGGGCAGCGGTTACCGCGGGCGCACGGGCATCTATGAACTCGTGATCGTCAATGACCGGATGCGCGTGATGATTCACGACGGCGCCGGCGAGCACGAGCTCGAGCGCCATGCGCGCGAGACGACCCCCGGCATCCGCGACGACGGGCGTGCCAAGGTCCTGGCCGGCGTGACTTCGCTCGAGGAACTGTTGCGCGTCACCCGCGAGGAGTGATGGCGGCTTACGAATACACGGCGCTCGACGCCGCAGGCCGCGAGCGGCGCGGGATCCTCGACGGCGACAGCGCCAGGCAGGTGCGGCAGCTGCTGCGGGACCAGTCCCTGCTTCCGGTCACCGTTACGGAAGTCAGCGATGCCGCGCCGACACAGGCTTTCAGCTTCTCCTTCAGCAACCGGATCCGCGTGGCCGACGTCGCCCTCCTGACGCGTCAGCTATCGACGCTCGTCCGCTCCGGAATTCCGGTGGAGGAATCCCTGCTCGCAGTCTCCCAGCAAAGCGAAAAGCCGAGGGTGCGCAGTGTCGTCGCCGGCGTGCGCGCCCGCGTCATGGAGGGCCGAACGCTCGCTGAAGGCCTGGGGGCGTTTCCAACCGTCTTCCCGGAGATCTATCGGGCGACGGTTTCCGCGGGCGAACAGTCCGGGCACCTCGATACGGTACTCGAGCGGATCGCCGACTATGCCGAGAACCGCCAGATCCTGCAGCAGAAGATCAGGAACGCCATGATCTACCCGGTCCTCCTGACCGTCATCTGCCTCGGCATCGTCGGCCTGCTGCTCGGGTACGTCGTTCCCGAAGTCGTCCGCGTATTCGAAGCCGGCGAGCGCGAATTGCCGATCCTGACGCGCATGCTGATCGCAGCCTCGGACTTTCTGCGCGCGTGGTGGTGGCTGATGCTGGCGGTCATTGCAGGCGCCATATGGGGCTTCCGCCAGTGGCTCAGGGACCCCGCCGCAAGGTACCGCTATGACGCCTTCAAGCTGCGCCTGCCGCTCATCGGGCGGGTCACCCGGGGCAACAACGCGGCCCGTTTTGCGCGGACTTTCTCGATTCTTACCTCAAGTTCGGTTCCGGTCCTCGAAGCCCTCAAGATCGCGGCGGATGTCGTCACGAATTCGCCGATGCGCCGCGCGGTTCAGGATGCCGCCGTCCGGGTGCGCGAGGGTGCGCCAATCGCCCGCTCGATCGGCGCCAGCAAGCTCTTTCCGCCCATGCTCGTCCACCTTGTTTCGAGCGGCGAGACGAGCGGCGAGCTCGAGTCCATGCTCGAGCGTGCCGCCGACAACCAGGAACGCGAGCTCGACGGCGTGGTCAATACGGCGGTCGGCATCCTGGGGCCCCTGATGATCCTGCTGATGGGCGGCTTCGTTTTCGTGATCGTCATCGCGCTTTTGCTGCCGATCTTCGAATTGAATCAACTCGTGCGCTAAGCCCCCTTGCGGCGGCGGCCGCCGCGCTTTATAAGTCGGCCCGCAGTGACCCTGGACTGGTCGCATGAGCGAGAAGCCCAAGGAAGAATTCGAGGAAGACGAGCCTGACGAACTCGAGGAAGCCGCTGAGGACCTCGATGTCGACAAGCTCATGCGCGATTTCGACACCCGCAAGCGCCGCGGCGCGAGGGTCGCGGGCGAGCCCGCGTGGCGCAAACTCGAGCGCATTCGCGAGGAAAAGCGAACAGCGGGGCTCCTGTCGGATTTCGACGATTACGACATCGACGAGACCGGCGCGGGTCCCATGAAGCGGCCGCGGCGCGTGCCCGCGCGCCGGCGTTAGAACTCCAAAGGGGACGTTCCCCTTTGACGAAAGTCATTCCTGTACGACAGGAAAACACGGCGTCAAAGGGGAACGTCCCCTTTGGGGTTCTGCTAGTGAAAGCTCCGCACCTTCGCGATGAGGCTTCCAAGCAGGGCGGAACGGTCCTGCAGGCTGTCGACCACGATGTGCCGCACGTCTTCCTCGCGCTGCAGCCGGCCGGCGACCCCGAGGAGCCGCGCGCCGAGCATCGCTTTCCGGTGCGCATCCGCGATCCGGCTCCAGAC
>CAYPQX010000149.1:0-10358 GCA_964412975.1 uncultured Steroidobacteraceae bacterium | reverse complement strand
GGGCGCAACTGGCATCGCTACCTGCGGCCTGAGCGGGAAGTCGAGGCGGGCGCGCTCGCCGTGCACGGGATCACGAACGAGTTCCTCGCGTCGCAGCCGCTCTTCGCGGAGGTCGCCGCCGAGTTCCTGGAATTCGTCGAAGGCGCCGAACTCGTGATCCACAACGCGCCGTTCGACGTCGGGTTCCTCGACGCCGAGCTTGCGCGCGCCGGATCCGGAAAAACCGTCGCGTCCATCTGCCATGTGCTCGATACGCTCACGATGTCGCGTCGGTTGCACCCTGGCCAGCGCAACAGCCTGGATGCGCTTTGCAAGCGCTACAACGTGGACAATTCCGGTCGAGACCTGCATGGGGCCCTGCTGGACGCCCGCATCCTGGCCGACGTCTACCTCGCGATGAGCGGCGGACAGGCGGCGCTCGGGCTGGACCCGGCCCCGGCTGACGCGGGCGGCGCGAGCACGGCAGGACGCATCGAGCGGGGTGCGGTCTTCATCCCGGTCATTGCTGCGAACCAGCCGGAGCTCGAAGCGCATGAACAGGCGCTGCTTGCGATCGAGCGCGCATGCTCCGGTCGCGCCGTGTTTCGAACGGCGGGAGGCGGGGGCGGGGATCCCTGATGCCCGCAACGATTGGCGCGGCGTTCTGGCGCAACTTCCTCGGCCAATCGCCCGACTGGTACAAGTGGCTGATCGTTGCTTTCCTGGCGGCCAATCCCGCGCTCCTAGCCGTCGCGGGCCCGCTGGTTACGGGTTGGGCGATCCTCTTCGAGTTCATCGTCACGCTGATGATGGCGTTGCGATGCTACCCGCTGCAGCCGGGCGGGCTGCTCGCAATCGAGGCCGTCATGCTCGGTCTCGTCACGCCGGCTGGCATCCAGCGGGAAATCGAGACCGGACTGCCCGTAATCCTGCTGCTGATGTTCATGGTCGCCGGAATCTACTTCCTGCGCGAAATGCTCGTATTCACGTTCACCAAGTTGCTCATACGCGTCCAGTCCAGGTCGCTGCTCGCCTTCCTGTTCGTCGCGATCGGCGCGCTCCTCTCCGCATTCCTCGACGCCTTGACCGTGCTTGCCGTGATGATCACGGTCGCCGGCGGTTTTTATGCGGTGTATCACCGAGTGGCTTCGGGCAAGACGCACGCTGAGCAGGCGCATGACACGAGTGCGGACGAGGGTATCCGCGATGTCGACAGGTCGGACCTCGAGGGTTTCCGGGCTCACTTGCGAAGCCTCCTCATGCACGGAGCCGTCGGCACCACGATCGGCGGCGTCTGCACGCTCGTCGGAGAGCCCCAGAATCTCCTCATCGGCAAGGTAGCGGGCTGGGAGTTCATCCGCTTCGCCACCGAGATGGCGCCGGTGACCATCCCTGCGGTGATCGCCGGCCTTGCGACCTGTCTGACGGTCGAGCGGCTGGCCTGGTTCAGTTACGGTACGTCGGTTCCCGTGGCGGTGCGCCAGGTGCTGCTCGAGTTCGAGCAGCGCGAATCGGCGCAAATGACGCCGCGCCAAAAGCAGGTGATCGTCGTACAGGCGATCGTCGCCATCCTGCTGGTGCTGGCGCTCGGGTTTCATGTCGCCGAGATCGGCGTCATCGGGCTTGGGATCATCGTGCTGGCGACCGCTTTCTCGGGCGTGGTCGAGGAAAGCCGCCTGGGGAAGGCGTTCGAGGCGGCCCTGCCATTTACCGCGCTCCTGGTGGTCTTCTTCTCGATCGTCGGCGTGATTCATCAGCAGCACCTGTTCCAGCCTTTCCTTGACTGGGTACTGCAGCTGGATTCCGGCAGCCAGCCCATTGCGATGTTCGGCGCATCGGGACTTCTCTCGATCGTCAGCGACAATGTGTTCGTCGCGACGATCTACATCACCGAGGCTAAAGAGGCGTACCTGGCCGGTGCCATTTCGCAGGAGCAGTTCGATGCGATGGCGGTTGCGATCAATACTGGAACCAACATCCCGAGCATTGCGACGCCGAACGGCCAGGCGGCCTTCCTGTTCCTGTTGACCTCGGCGCTTGCGCCGCTGATCCGCCTGTCCTATTTCCGCATGGTCTGGATGGCTTTGCCTTATCTCGTCACAATGACGGCTGCCGCCACGCTTGGCGTGCTCTACCTGCTCTAAGGTCGCCTGAATGGGTCGAAACGGGGTGCCGCCGCTCAGTCTCCGCAATTGCCGCATCGGCGTGATCGGGCTCGGCTATGTCGGGCTCCCGCTCGCGGTCGAGTTCGGCAAGCAGTACGGAACGACCGGGTTCGACGTCAAGCCCGCGCGCATCGCGGAACTGCGACGTGGCAAGGACAGCACGCTCGAAGTCGAGCCGGCCGATCTGCGATTGGCCAAGCGGCTGCGCTTCACGACCGAACTGCGCGATCTCCGCGGCTGCCGCGTCTACGTCGTAACGGTGCCGACCGGAATCGACCAGGACAAGCGGCCGGATCTCGGGCCGCTGCAGAGCGCAAGCGAGTCGGTCGGCAAGGTCCTGAAACGCGGCGACATCGTCATTTACGAATCGACGGTCTATCCGGGCTGCACCGAGGAAATCTGCGTGCCGATCCTCGAGCGCCAGTCGGGACTCAAGTTCAACCGCGACTTCTACGCAGGCTACAGCCCCGAGCGCATCAATCCGGGCGATCGCGAGCATCGCCTGCCCACGATTCGCAAGGTGACGTCCGGCTCGACGCCGGAGGCGGCCGAGTTCGTCGACAAGCTGTACGCCTCGATCGTCACGGCCGGCACCCATCCGGCATCGAGCATCCGTGTCGCGGAGGCGGCGAAGGTGATCGAGAACACCCAGCGCGACGTCAACATCGCGCTCATCAACGAGCTTGCGATGATTTTCAACCGGCTCGGCATCGATACCGAGGAGGTCCTCGAGGCGGCCGGCAGCAAGTGGAACTTCCTGCCTTTCCGTCCGGGCCTCGTCGGCGGGCACTGCATCGGCGTCGATCCCTACTACCTGACGCACAAGGCGCAGCAGATCGGCTATCACCCGGAGATGATCCTCGCGGGACGGCGAATCAACGACAACATGGCGCTCTATGTCGCCGGGGAAGTCGTGCGGCTCATGACGGCGAAGAGGATCCACGTGAAGTCGTCGCGCGTTCTCGTGCTCGGACTCGCCTTCAAGGAGAACACGCCGGACCTCAGGAATTCGAAGGTCGCCGACGTCGTCGCGGAACTCAAGCAGAACGGTGCGAAGGTCGACGTCTGGGATCCCTGGGTCAGCGCCAGGGAGGCGGCCGCCGAGTACGGCATCGAGCTCACAAAGAGGCCGTCGCGCGGCGCCTATGATGCGATCGTGCTGGCGGTCGGTCACCGGCAGTTCAAGGCGATGAAGCCAGCCGAGATCCGCCGGTTCGCCCGCCGCAAGCACGTGATCTACGACATCAAGCACCTGCTCGAACGCGGCCAGACCGACGGCCGGCTCTGATGCGCGTTCTGGTCACGGGGGCTGCGGGTTTCATCGGCTATCACGTCGCCGAGCGGCTGCTCGCACGTGGCGACGAGGTCATCGGCCTCGACAACCTGAATCCCTATTACGAGCCGTCGTTGAAGGAAGCGCGGCTTGCGCGGCTGCGAGTCCGGCCGGGATTCCGTTTCGAGAAACTCGACCTGGCCGACCGTGTCGGCATGGAAACGCTCTTCGGCACGGCCGCCATCGGCCGCGTCGTCCACCTCGCGGCCCAGGCGGGCGTCCGCTACTCGATCGAGAATCCGCACGCTTACGTCGAGAGCAACCTGGTCGGTACGCTGCACGTGCTCGAAGGCTGCCGGCGGCACCGCGTGGAGCACCTTGTATTCGCGTCGACGAGTTCTGTCTATGGTGCCAATACGAAGTTGCCGTTTTCCGTGCACCAGAACGCCGACCATCCCCTGTCGTTCTACGCCGCGACCAAGAAGGCGAACGAGGCGATGGCGCATTCCTACGCGGCGCTCTACGGACTGCCGGTGACAGGGCTTCGCTTCTTCACCGTGTACGGCCCCTGGGGCAGGCCGGACATGGCGCTCTTCCAGTTCACGCGCAATATCCTGGCGGGCAAGCCGATCGACGTTTTCAACCACGGTCACCACCGGCGCGATTTCACCTACGTCGACGACGTTGCAGCCGGCGTGGTCGCGGCGCTCGACCATGTGGCGACGCCCGACGCCGGCTGGGACGGGGATCGTCCGGATCCGGCGACGAGCCGCGCGCCGTATCGCCTGTACAACATCGGCAACAACCGGCCGGTGGAGCTCCTGCGCTACATCGAGGTGCTCGAGGACTGCCTCGGCCGCAAGGCCGAGAAGAACCTGCTGCCGCTACAGGTCGGCGATGTGCCGGACACCTGGGCCGATTCCGAAGAACTCGTGCGGGATGTCGGCTACCGCCCCTCGACGCCGGTGGAGAAGGGCGTGGCGCGCTTCGTCGAGTGGTATCTCGACTATTACAGGTCGGGCGGTCCGCAGGATCCCAGGGTCACGAATCTTGGCTGAACTTCTTGCGACGCTCGCGCGACGGCTGGCCGGCACCCCGGTGCGGGCCCTGTTCGCGCAGGATGCCTCACGTTTCGATCGCTTCTCGCGCGAGTTCGGTGGGCTCATGCTCGATTTCAGCCGGCAACGCATCGACGCGCCCGCGCTCGAAGCGCTGTGCGGACTCGCCGACGAAACGGGCCTGCGTGCGCGAATCGATGCCCTCTTCGCCGGGGATCCCGTCAACGAATCCGAGGGCCGTGCCGCCCTGCATACCCTGCTGCGCGCACCGCCGGATTCGCCGCAGGCCCGTACGCTCGAGCCACTGCATGCGGAGGTTCGCGCCGTGCGCCGTCAGTCCGCGGAATTCGTCCGCGACGTGCATGCCGGCCGACGCGCGGGTGCGGGCGGCGAGCGGTTCACGGATGTCGTCAATATCGGCATCGGCGGCAGCGATCTCGGGCCTGTCATGGCGGTGGCCGCGCTCGCGCCGTACAAGGCGGGAAAGCTGCGCTGCCATTTCGTGTCCAACGTCGATGGCACGCAGTTTGTCGATCTCGCGCCGGCGCTCGATCCGGCGCGCACGCTCGTCATCGTCTGCTCGAAGACCTTCACGACCCAGGAGACGCTTGCCAATGCCCGCCGCGTCCGTACCTGGCTCGCCGCGAAACTCGGCGAAGCGGCGGTGCCGCGGCATTTCGCCGCCGTATCGACGAACGCCGCGGCGATGGACGAGTTCGGCGTCGGGCGGGATGCGAGATTCGCGATGTGGGACTGGGTCGGCGGCCGCTATTCGATGTGGTCCGCGGTCGGCCTTGCGATCGAGCTTGCGATCGGACCGGAGAATTTCGAGGCGATGCTCTCGGGCGCCCATGCAGTGGACAGGCACTTTCGCGAAAGCGCGTGGAGAGACAATCTGCCTGTGCTCCTCGGACTGCTCGCGGTCTGGAACCGGAGCGCACTCGGTTGCGCGAGCCATGCAGTGCTGCCGTACAGCCAGCGTCTCGCGCGCTTGCCGGCGTACCTCCAGCAACTCGAGATGGAAAGCCTTGGCAAACGCACGACCCGAGGCGGCCGGCCGGTCACCTGGGAGACGGGGGCCGTGATCTGGGGCGAGCCGGCTTCGAATGCGCAGCATTCATTCTTCCAGCTACTGCACCAGGGCACGGCGGACGTAAGCATGGATTTCCTGCTGCCGCTGCGCGCCGCGACCGACCTGGCTGCGGACGAGCTCGTGATCGCCAACTGCCTCGCGCAAATTCAGGCCTTCTCAGACGGCCATGAATCGCAGGAGCCACAGCGCGTCCATCCGGGAAGCCGGCCGCTTTCGCTCCTCGCGTTTCACGAACTCAACCCTGCGACGCTCGGTGCGATCGTCGCGCTCTACGAGCACAAGGTGTTCGTGGAGTCCGTGCTTTGGGACATCAATCCCTTCGACCAATGGGGGGTCGAACTCGGCAAAAAGCTCTGCAACGCCCTGCTTCCGCTCGGCCAGGCGGCTGCTCCGGCGGAACTCGCGGGCCTTTCGGGCTGGATCGCGCGCCACCGCTGAAACCGATATTCTGTCGCAGCGGCTCGCGCGAGCCTGAGAATGAAATACATTTTTATAGATAAATCAGGCGCTTGTATCGCTTTCACAGATTCGTCATGAAATCCGTAACGCAGGCGAGCGCCTGGCTCGTGGCGGCATTCCTGCTTGCCGCGCAGGCGACAGCGGATCCCTGGATCGCACCCGGCGATGCGCAGCTGCGCCATGACCTCGTATTGCTTGCTGATGCGGGCCTCATCCGCGCGCCGCTCACGGCCTGGCCCGTGTCCTGGGCCGAGGTTGCGCGCGACGTGGGCGGCATCACGCTCGATGCGAGCCGTCCCGCCTGGCTCGGTGCTGCGCTCGCGCGCGTGCAGGCGAGCGCCCGCAACGCATCGCGGACCGGTTCGCTCCAGGCCAATGCGCGACTGGCAGTCTCCGAGAATCCGATGGCGCTACGCCGCTTCGGCGACGTGCCGCGCGAGGAAGGCGAGATCTCCGCGGGCATCCAGTACACGGGCCACCGCTTTGCCTATCGCCTGCAAGCGACCGGCGCCGCCGACCCCGACGACGATCAGAGTTTTCGTCCCGATGGCAGCTACGGAGCGGTCGTGCTCGGCAACTGGATGCTGCACGCGGGGTACATCGATCGCTGGTGGGGTCCGGGCTGGGAGGGGAGCCTGATCTACGGCAACAACGCGCGCCCGATTCCTTCAATCACAGTCGAGCGCAACTATTCGGATCCGATCAAACACCCGTGGTTCGAATGGATCGGGCGCTTTCGCTTCGCCATGACGATGGGTCGCTTCGAGGACGATCGCAACGATGCGCCCAACGCCAATTTCTTCGGTGCGCGCGTGACCTGGAAGCCGCACCAGCGCGTCGAGATCGGAATTTCGCGGAGCGCCCAATGGTGCGGCGACGGCCGTCCCTGCGGCCTGGACACTTTCTGGGACCTGCTGACCGGCAACGACAACGATCAGCCACTCGAGGAGCAACCCGGCAATCAGATGGGCGGTTTCGATGTGCGTTGGTCGGTGCCCCGGATTCCGGTCGCGCTCTACGCGCAGGCGATCGGCGAGGACGAAGCCGGGTTTTTTCCGAGCGAGTATCTCGGGCTCGGGGGCATCGAAATCTGGGGCGGGTTCGGCGAACGCTCCTGGCGCGCCCATGTCGAGTACTCGGATACCGCCTGCGACTTCATGGACGACGAGCCTGCATTCGGCTGCGCCTACCGGAATTCGATCTATTCGGACGGATACCAGTACCGCGATCGCTCCATGGGGCATTCGCTTGACGGCGATAGCGAGCAGGTCGCCGCGGGACTGATGCTCGTGAACGATGACGGCAGCAGCTGGGAACTGGCGGCGCAGACTGCGAAGGTCAATCGTGAGGGCGCCAATCCGGTGCACTCCGTGTCGGAGGAGGCGACCGAAATCCGCTCGGCTGACCTTTATCATCGCCGATCCCTGCTGGGCGGTGAGCTGAGCCTTTCAATCGGCTACGAGGAACGCGAATCAACGGTGTCAGGGATCGACGAGGGCGACGTCCGGGGGTTCGTACAGTGGAGGCGGGATTTCGAGTGACCGGGATTCCAAACCAGCAGCTTCGCGCGCACCTCCGGTCGAGCCTTCTTCATCGTTTCCGGCGCTTCTGGCAGCGGTTGAGGGGCGTCGACGTTGGCCGTGGCGCGCTGATCGATCCGGCGGTCCGCCTTCTGCGTCACCCGCGGCGCATCGTCCTCGGGGCCGACGCGATCCTGAAGTCGGGCGTGCACCTGTGCCCCTGCAACGAGACTGCGAGCGTCGCTATCGGCGCGCGTACGACGGTCGGTTTCCATACGCTCATCTACGCATCGAGCCGGATCGAGATCGGGGCCGATTGCATGATCGCTCCATTCGTACACATCGTGGACAGCGACCACGGGCTCGCGCGCGGACGGCCCATGAATCAGCAGAACAATTCCGCCGAGCCGGTGCGGATTGGATCGGATGTCTGGGTCGGCTCTCACGCCGTTATCCTGAAGGGCGTCACGGTCGGCGATGGTGCGGTGATCGCCGCGGGATCGGTCGTGCGTGAGGACGTGCTGCCGTACCACATCGTCGGCGGGGTTCCCGCAAAGGTCGTCGGAGAGCGGCGGTGAACGTCGGAATCATCATCTTGTGCCGCTTCGCGTCGAGCCGCCTTGCGGGAAAGATCCTGCGGGAGATCCGCGGCCGAACGGTGCTCGGCCACATCGTCGATCGGCTCCGCCGTGGCGCCGCCGGCGCTCCGATCACCGTTGCGACTTCGGCGGATCCGTCCGACGACGCCATTGCGCACTACTGCCGTCGCGCAGAAATCGACTGCTTTCGAGGTTCGCTCGAGGACGTCGCGGGCCGGTTCCTTGCATGCGCGGAAGCACGAGGCTTCGAATTCTCTGTCCGCATCAACGGCGACAACTTCTTTGCGGACCCGGACACGCTGCGGTCGATGCTCGCGATCGCACGCACCGGCGAATACGACTTGGTGACCAACGTGCCGGGCCGGACGTTTCCGTACGGCATGAGCGTGGAGGTCGTGCGCACGGCCTTTTTCCGCACTGCGATGGCCGATGTGCCCGACGCGGGACATCGGGAACACGTCACGTCTTTCCTGTACGAGAATCCCGACCTGGGCAGGCGTTTCGTCGTCGAGAATGCGGAAGTGCCGGCAGCACGGGGACTGAGGCTCGCCCTAGATACCGAAGCCGACCTCAGGCTCGCGGAATCGATTCTCGGGCGCATGGAACGGGCACCGGCTTCGTATGCCTTCCCGGAGATCGTGCGACTTGCAACATCAATGCCCGCCCGGGATCCCTGGGCAGGTCGCTCGGGGCCGTTGCTGATCGCCGAAATCGGGGGCAACCACGAGGGCGACTACGGCCGCGCCTGTGAACTCGCCGACCTGGCGCTCGCGACGCAGGTCGATTGCATCAAGTTCCAGATCTACCGGGGCGACACCCTCGTCAACGCAACCGAGAGCCCCGACCGCAACGCCCACTTCAAGCGCTTCGAACTCACCCGGGAGCAGCATCTCGCGCTCGCGCGTCGCTGCGAGGACGGCGGAGCGCAGTACCTCGCCTCGGTCTGGGATCTGGAATCCCTCGAATGGATCGATCCGCATCTGCGGATGTACAAGATCGGTTCCGGCGACCTCACCGCCTGGCCACTGCTACGCGCTTTCGCATCGCGCGGCAAGCCGATTGTGCTGTCGACCGGGCTCGCGACACTCGACGAAGTCCTGCAAAGCGTCGCGCAGATACAGGCGGTCGACGCGCGCTACCGGCGACCCGAATGGCTCTGCCTGCTGCAATGCACCTCGATGTATCCAATCGAGGAGCCTGAGGCCAACTTGCGGGTCATGAATCAGCTGTGCGAAGCCACGGGACTCTCGGTCGGATACTCGGATCACACCGAGGGCGCCGCCGCCTTGCGGGTCGCGGCCGCCATGGGCGCCCGGGTACTCGAGTTTCATTTCACGGACCGGCGCGAGGGCCGGAGCTTCCGCGATCACAAGCTTTCTCTCCTGCCCGACGAATTACGGCAACTGCAGCGGGATCTCGTCCGGATCCGCGCCCTTCGCGGCGAGGCGCAGAAGCAGCCCCAGCCGTCGGAAGTCGCCCAGGGTCACCTCACGTCGTTCCGGCGGGCAGCCTACGTCCGCCGCGCCATCGGCGCGGGCGAACGCATCGGTGAAGGCGACCTCGTATACCTCCGGCCGAATCACGGGATCGATGCACGTGATGCCGGCCTGCTGATCGGCGCCCGCGCGCGGCGGCCGCTCTCCGCATATACGAGGCTCGACTGGGCCGACTTCGACCGGACGCGCGACGATGGCTGATGGAACGGGTGCGCGCTGCGTGCTGTGTGGAGCTGGCGAAGCCGAGCTCTGCGCGACGATCACGCGGCGGCCGGAACGCGAAGTCGATTACGGCATCCCGCCCGAGCGGTACTCGCGGCGCATCCTGCGTTGCACGGCCTGCCGCGTTTATTTTAATGATCATGGACTGCTGCCGGACACATTCTACGGCGGCGCCTATAACGATTCGGCGTACGGCAGCCGGTTTCGCGCGCGCTACGACGCGGTGATGGCCCTGCCGCCGGGAAAATCGGATAACCAGCAGCGGGCGTCCCGTCTCGATGGGTTCCTGCGCAAGTACGGCCGGTCTCCGACGGCGACCCGTGTGCTCGACATCGGTTCGGGGCTTGGCGTGTTTTCAGCGGAAATGAAAAGGCTCGGCTATGAGACGCACGCGATCGATCCGGACCCGCGCGCCGTCCGTCACGCGCTCGACGTCGTGGGCGTGCGCGGCGCGACAGTCGGTTCCCTGCAGGCAATGCCAGAGCCTGAGCCCT
>CAYPQX010000148.1:0-9263 GCA_964412975.1 uncultured Steroidobacteraceae bacterium | reverse complement strand
TAATGCGGGAGCAGCCCGAGCGGATGGTGGTTGCGCGCGATGGAGAACATGCAGCCGTAAGCGAACAGGGCGCCCGCGAAAAAGCCGGGTTGCCTTCCGGAAGTGCTGTGGAGCGCAAGTATCCCGAGGCCGATATACACGGGCAGCAGCGCAATTTTTGCGACGAGCCAGCCATTGGCAAAGATCGCGGAAGGCAGGATCGTCAGCAGCGTGATGGCCGCTGCCAGCAGCGTTGTATCGATCAAATAGCTCAGGTAACGCGGCACCGGAGCCAGCGCCCAGGCCTGGCGCCCCGCCCAGACAGAAACGCCGCGCAGGAGGAAAAGCGTGCCGCTTGAAATGACAGCGATGACGTGAACCAACCTGATTTCGGCGTAGAACTCGATCACGGCCGGAGCATTGCCTCCGAATGGGCCTCCAGCCCCGCGTGGTCGATCAATTCCACCTCGCGCCTACGCACCCGGATCCTGCCCTCGTCCTGAAACTTGCGGAGCACGCGGCTCACGGTCTCAGGCGCAAGTCGAAGGTAGTTGGCAATGTCGGTGCGCGACATCGTCAGCTGGAAACGGGTGTCCGAGTAGCCGCGCGCGGCGAGCCGGCGTGACATGCCGATCAGGAACGCAGCAATCCGCTCGTCCGCGGAATGGTCCCCCGACAACCGCTCGGCATTGCCGATGTCGCGGCTCAACAGCCGGAAAAGCTGCTTCTGAAGGCCCGGCAATCGCGTCGCAAGCATTGAGATCTTCGTGAACGAGAACCGGCACAACTGCACGCTGTCGAGGGCTACGCCACTGCAGGGGTAGCGCTCGCCGTCGATGGCGCTCAGGCCGATGATTTCACCGGGGAGATGGAAGCCCAGGACCTGTTCGCGCCCCTCGCGGTCCACCCGGCTCGTCTTGACCGTGCCGGACCGCACGGCGGCGATCGCATCGAACTGATCGCCTTCGCGGAACACAAATGTACCGGGTCGCAGCGGGCCGACGTGCTCGATGAGCATATGCAGCTCGCGCAACGCGCTCTTGTCCATTCCTTCGTCAAGACATGCCTGCGAGAAAACACAGGTGGAACAGAAGCGGGCTATGTCGCCATCGTCGGCGAGCACATATTGGGTGACCGTGGGAAAAACCGTGCGGCTCACGTCGTCGTCGACCGCCGGGTCAATGTCGTTGCCAGGCCTCCTGCCGCGGCCTGTCGTTGCGCGCATAAGCGTCGAAGCATCGGGCGATCCTGCGGAGCGACGTCCATCCGTGTGAGCATACCTCGATCCGGTCGCCGAAATCCTGAAGCAGGCCCAGCCGAAACAGGGGGTGAGCCGCGCCAGCTCGGCCGCGAAATGGCTTCGAAATTCGATGCCGTGGCTGCGTTCCAATTCGCCGATTGTGATGTTGCGGCGACAAAGCAAGTGGCGAATTACGTCGCCCCGAATTTCGTCATCCGGCGAAAAGCGCAATCCGCTCAGCACGGGCAAGCGGCCCGCATCGATCGCGCGTCGCCACGCCTCGACGCCTACCGCATTCTGGCTCAGACACCCGCGGACCTGGGTGATGGAGCCGACTCCGAATCCGAATCCGAGCAGATCGCAATCCGTGCAGGTCGTCAATCGGGGGCGGCCGCGTTGCAGCGAGCCCTGCCGACCTGGCGCATTGACTCAGATCAATCAGGTATCATTCGCGCCGCTGTTGCGGGCCGTTAGCTCAGTGGTAGAGCATCTGGCTTTTAACCAGTTGGTCGGTGGTTCGATCCCACCACGGCCCACCAGAAATTTCGTCTTTGCCGCCAGTGGTTTGCCATCGCCTCCTACGGGCGTAAGATCCGACGGCATGCGGAAGATCCTGAGAAAAGCACGCCCGGCAATGGTAGTTGTGGCGCTTGCTGCCCTGTGGGTCGACGCCATCGCGACACCCGCGGATGAGGTGTCCGTCAAGCGAACCATACGCATTGACGCACCCTTCGTGCCGGCCATCGATCCCGATTCCGTCCCTGGCTTCACGATCAAGATGCGCGGCGACCGAATCGCTTACTGCCGGATCGAGCAGAAGATCGGCACGCGATTCAAGACTGAGTCCTGCATCGACCAGGCGCAGATGAGCATTTACCTCGCGGCCCTCGAGGAGAACAGGCAGCTGGTGAAGCGACTGGGCCAGGGCGAGACCCGGATCAACTGACAATCGGGCCTGCGGTCGGGTAGGTCCTGATTTTCGTTCACGCTCATGCAACGTCATGAACCGTGAGGCAGACTTTGGCCAGTTGGTCGGTGGTTCAGTCCCACAACGGCCCACCACTCCAAGGATGGAGAGTCGGCATGATCGAGAATCGCTCCGTCATCGCGCAATTTTGCGACGACTTCCGGCAGGAGATCGGGAACAAGTTCTCCCTGATGGGTTGTTATGGCACGGATCTCTATGTGCCGAAGTTTCCAATCACGCTGCCGAAATTATGCGTGTTTGTCTACGTCCGGACTCCGAAGGAGAATCCGTTCGGGACTTTGACACTCCGGGTAATGCGCGCCGAGCAGGCTCTCGCAACCCTGAGCGCCAATCCGGATCGACTTGATTCTGCCGAAGAGATGCCAGGCTGGACACGCTGGCTGTCCATGACCGGCGTTCTCGTGATGGCGCCATTTCACGCAGTCGAACCCTGCGACCTGCGTGTTCAAGCCGAGACGGAATCCGAAGTCATCGAAAGCGGACGGTTCCTGATCCGGAAAATGGTCTGAGGTCCGCTGCCTAGCAACAGCGATTCACCTGCGACCAGCGGCGCTCGGACTCCGCTGCATGAAACTCCGCCCGTTCAAGCGGCACGGCATCCAGGTGCCGGCGGCGGTGATGCTCGAGATAGCGCTCGTACGCGTCGTCGCCCGAAAGCGCGCGCAGTCCGCTCCAGAGACGCCGGATGATCGTGGTAAGTGCGCTCATGCGAGTTGCGTCGCCACGTAGGGCGTCTCCGTATTCGGGGCCACCCGCCGTCCCGACAGGTGCAGGTAACAACCGCGCGCCATGTCGATAACGATCGTCCAGACGACCAGCAGGAAGAACACCGTCAGCCAGCCATCGAGTTGCTGGTTGAAAATGAGCTCGGGCGCAACGGCCGCGCGCTCCGGCGGCAGCATGCCGGCGGCCAGCTTGTCAGCCATGTCCCGGGCCGCGGCGAAGAAGCCGATTCGCGCATCGTCGCTGAAGATCTTCTGCCAGGCCGCCGTCGTCGTGACGGTCACGAGCCAGGCGAGCGGCAGGCCGGGGACCCAGGCATGGCGCTGGCGGCCCGACTTGACGAAGATCGCAGTCACGACCGCCAGTGCAATCGCAGCCAGCATCTGGTTCGCCATGCCGAAGAGCGGCCAGAGAATGTTGATTCCGCCATTCGGGTCGATGACGCCGATGTAGAGGAAGTAGCCCCAGCCGGCCGCCACGAGGACGCTCGCGAGCCAGGCGGAGGGATACCAGGACGTGCGTCCAAGCGGCGGCCACACCGCTCCGAGCGCGTCCTGCATGATGAAACGGCCAACCCGCGTGCCCGCATCGAGGACCGTCAGGATGAACACGGCCTCGAACATGATCGCGAAGTGGTACCAGAGGGAGAATAGCCCTTCGCCGAAAGCGCTCCCGAAGATATGCGCCATGCCGACCGCGAGCGACGGCGCGCCGCCGGTCCGGCCAAAGAGCGTCTGTTCCCCCATGCTCCGGGCGAGTTCCTGCATCTGCGTCGCGTCGACCGGGAAACCCCAGGCCGTAATCGTCGCCGTGGCCGTCACCGGATCGGCGCCCACGACACCGGCGGCCGTGTTGATCGCGAAGTAAACGCCGGGGTCGAGCACGCAGGCTGCAATGAGCGCCATGATGGCCACGAACGATTCGAGCGCCATCGAGCCGTAGCCGACCATCCGCACGTCGGTTTCCTTCGAGATCAGCTTCGGAGTGGTCCCCGACGATACGAGCGCGTGGAACCCGGAGATGGCGCCGCAGGCGAGCGTGATGAACAGGAAGGGAAACAGCTTGCCGCTGAAGATCGGTCCCGTGCCGTCGATGAACCGGGTCAGCGCTGGCATCCGGACCTCAGGCTGCAGCACGCAGATCGCGATCGCCAGCAGGAGGACGACGCCGAGCTTCACGAACGTGGAGAGATAGTCGCGCGGGGCGAGCAGGAGCCACACCGGCAGGATCGCCGCCACGAATCCGTACCCGATCACGAACCATGCGAGCGTGCGCTCGTCGAGATCGAACCAGCGATGAAGCAGGGGATTCTGATCGACCCAGCCGCCCGCCGCCACGGAAAGCAGCAGTAAAACGACGCCGATGACCGTCGCCTCGAGCACCTTGCCGGGTCGCAGCACGCGCAGATACACCCCGACGAGCAGCGCGATCGGAATGGTCGCGAAGACGGTCGCGGTAGACCAGGGGCTGTGTGCCATCGCCTTGACCACGACGAGCGCGAGCACCGCCATCAGGATTATCATGATGAACAGCGTGCCGATCATGGCCGCCGAAGCGCCGAAGCGGCCGAGCTCATCGCGCGCGAGATGCGCGAGGCTCCGGCCGTCGCGCCGCGTCGAACAGAAGAGAACCAGCATGTCCTGCACGCAGCCCGCAAGCACGGCGCCGACGAGTAGCCAGAGCGTGGCGGGCAGGTAGCCGAATTGCGCGGCGAGTGTCGGTCCGACGAGCGGCCCGGCACCGGCGATGGCTGCGAAATGGTGCCCGAATACGATCGAGCGGTGCGTCGGCATGAAGTCGCGGCCGTTTTCCAGTCTTTCCGCGGGCGTTGCACGCGTTCCATCGAGCGCGAGCACCCGGGTCGCAATCCAGCCGCTGTAGAAGCGGTAACCGATCAGATAAACGCAGACGGCCGCGACCACGAACCACATGGCGTTGATGGACTCGCCACGATGAAGTGCGATGCCGCCCAGCGCGGCCGCGCCAGCGATGGCGATCGCACTCCATGTCCCGACTTCGACCAGCTTCTTCGCTGCCATGGACAATCGCCTCAGTGATCCGGGCGCGCCACGATAAGCGGACGCGCGGGCGCCCGACAAGAGCGCCGGATCAGAACTGGGGCCGGCGGTCGGGGTCCTCGAGCGCACGGGCCAGGAACCGCCGTATCGCAGGCTCGGCGTCATCCGCCGTCATGAGCTTCTGCTGTTCCATCAGGCGGGCCATATCGCGGATCGTGCGCTCGCCGTCGATCATTGCGAGCAGGAAGGCGTAGACACGCATCGACAGGGCCTGAGCCCGGAACTGCGGCAGCAGGGGAACCGGCCGGTCCACGCGCGCAAGCCACTCCGGGACCGGGCGCCCGGCCGCGAGTTGCGGCAGGTCGCGCTCCTTGCGCGCACTGAATGTGATCACCGTCTCCGCGCGCGCATGCCGGCTGGCCGGCGAAGAGAGATAGGGTTGTTGAGACTCGCGCGTCTCTGCCCGCGCGAAACCGCTCGTTGGAAGCTGCCCTAACAATTCCTCGAGACTCAGGGCGTCGGCCGGTCCGGCCTCCGCAAATGCCAGCGACCCATGGTTCACCCACAGGCCGCCTGGTACAAGCAGCGAGTTGATGCGCGCAAGGACACGGGACAACGGTTCGCCCGCAACATCGATGAACCAGGGCGTGAGGACCAGGTCGAAGGCGGCTGGCCGGAAAGGTGGGGCGCTCGCATCGGCGAGTACGAACTCGAATCCCGGCGCAACCGGCTCCGGGGCAGCCAGGCGTCTCAGCACGGCATGATCCTCGATCGTCCGCGGCGCGATCGGGAACTCATGCAGCGCGAGCGGCTGGCCAGCCAGGATCCGCGAGGCCGCCAACACAAACAGCGGATTGAAATCGAGCGCGACCGTCAGCCCCGGCCGCAGTGCCTGGTGGAGGTCGTAAGCGAGGCGGCAGGCGCCGGCTCCGAGCACGAGGACCCGCGAGAAAGACGCCCCTGCCGGCAGGCACGAGCGCACCGCGTCGAAACTCGCCCGGTTCTCGGCTTCGCCCCAGCACCAGTCGCGATGGAGGTTCGGATAGTACGAGGACAGGCCCTGATTGACCGGCAGTTCCGTTCCGAGCGCGACATGAACCGCGTGCGCCTCATTGCGCCGGTCGATGCCGAGCGGCTGCATCAGTTCGCGCACGCGCATCGCCTGGTCGTCGAGCGCCGCAGCAACATGCTCGAGTCTCTTGCGTGTCAGGCCGACGGCGGCATCGGTGAACGCGGAACGCTGGCGTCCGGCCTCTGCCGCGTAATGCGTCAGCAGGTGATGCAATCGGCCGCGCCATTCGGTGAGCGCGAGCCGCGGTTCCGGCATCAACCACGGGATGCCCCCGATCGACGGAAAATCAATGCGGCAGGAGAGGCAGCCTGCGCCCGTGAGCCGCGTACCACAGGAGGGGCAGGCGAGCAATTCGGCAAGCGGCGCGCGGAAACTCATCTGCGCATCATGCCGTATCGTTGCCGCGGTGGTTACTGCGACCGCCGCCGATTATCATTTGCGGATGCCCGCCACGAACGACTTGCAGGTTTCCCGCTTCTTTCAGCGCGCTGGTCCGGAGAATCGCATCTGGCTCAGGAGCAATGGCGGCAGTCGCATCCAGCATCTGGCGGTCGCCGGCTTCAGGGGTCCTGCAATGCCGGACGAGATTACATATCCGGCGCTTGAACGCCGGGAAGATGCCGGCAGCGACTCCTGGCGGCTCACCAGCGACCAGGGTGTTTTCGACTTCGAAGCGCAGGCCGTCGAGCGGATCGAAACCCGACCGGAGTTGTATGCCAGCCTTCACCGTCCTTTCTCCCTGAGCACGACCGACCGGATGGCCGTTCGCTGTCTGCTCGCGCTCCTGAGGCTGCCCGGAGGCGCGAAACTGCTTCGCCTCTGGCACGCGCGGAGAAGCGCATGAGCACCGAGAACCTCATCGTCCAGGTCGTTGTCGGCGTCATGCTGCTCGCGCTCATCGCGGCGGGCTGCCTTGCCCTTCACCGGCGCTGGCGCCGCTACCGGGCCCGGCGCCAGCTCATCAAGTCCTTCGAGGCGGTGTCCGCCGGGCTGCTGACGGACGTGCTGATTCCGGACGGCAGCGATGGACAACTGCACATCGATTTCCTGCTGCTGACCGGCCGCGGGCTACTCGTCGTCGACTATCGGGACGTCGAAGGCGTCGTGTTCGGTGGCGAGCACATGCGCGAGTGGGCGGTCATGAACGGCAGCGCCCGATCGACCTTCCTCAATCCGCTGGAAGCGCTGTACGACCGGGTCGCCGCCGTACGCATGCTCGCCGGGGAGGTGCCTGCTGAAGGCCGCATCGTGTTTACCGATCGCGCAAAGTTCCCGAAGGGTCGTCCGCCCCGCGTGATGCGCCTCGACCTGCTCGAGCAGGAATACCCGCCGCCGGCGCCGGGCACGGCCCATCCGGCTGAGCGCTACCGGTCGGCTTGGGACCAGTTGAAGGCCCAGGTTGAGCCGAGTCCGCTCGCGCGCCGCTAGGCTGCCTTGCGCCCGTGGTGATCTGCGATCACCTTGGCCACGCAGACTGTCAGGTTCTTCGCACAATCGAGGTGCAGGAACTCGTTCGGTCCATGCGCATTGGCCTGAGGCCCGAGGACGCCGGTCACCAGGAACTGTGTCTCCGGGAAGCGCTCGCCGAGCATGCCGATGAACGGAATGCTGCCGCCGGTGCCAAGGTACATCGCATCCTTGCCGAAGGTCGCGCGCGAAGCGTCCCGCATCGAATTCTCGAGCCACGAGGCGACGGGCGGTGCATCCCAGCCAGCCAGTGATGAACCGACCTCGAAGCGCACCTTGACCCCATAGGGCGGATTGGCCTCGAGACGCGACTTTACCGCCACGGCGGCCGCCGCAGCGTCCGCCGTGGGCGGCAAACGGAAGGAGAGCTTGAACGCGATGCGCGGCAGCAGGACGTTGCCGGCATTTTCCATGGCCGGCAGGCCCGACGCACCGGTCACCGCGAGCGTCGGCCGCCAGGTGTTGTTGATCACGAGCTCGACCGGCGAATCGGAAAGGGCGCGTGCGCCAGGAACGAATGGCAGCTTGCCGGCGATCTGGTCCCCGAGCACCGCCGCGGCGGCACGTGCCTGGCTGATACGCGCCTGGGGTACCGGGACCGTGAGTTCATCGACTAGCAGGTCGCCCGTCACATCGCTTTCAACGCGCGCGAGGAGTGTGCGCGCGATCCGGAACACGGATGGCGCAATGCCGGTGCCCGCACCGGAATGCACGCCGTCGGTCAACCCTTCGATCGTCAGGTCGCCGACGAGATTGCCGCGGAGCGACGTCGTGCACCAGAACTGATCGTAATTGCCGCACTCGGCGTCGAGACAGACGACGAGACTCGGCGTGCCGATGCGGTCTGCAAGGCGTTCGACGTAGTGGGGCAGGTCGTAGCTGCCGCTCTCCTCACAGGCCTCGATCAGCACGACACAGCGGGCATGCGGGATCTTCTGTTCCTGGAGCAGGCCGATCGCGGTCAGTGACGAAAAGACCGCATAGCCGTCGTCTGCGCCGCCGCGTCCGTACAGCTTGCCGTCGCGCAGCACCGGCTCCCAGGGCGACAGGCCTTTCGCCCAGCCGGTGAACTCCGGCTGCTTGTCCATGTGTCCATAGAGCAAGACGGTGTCGGTTCCGCTTCCCGGTATTTCGCAGAAGAGCAGCGGCGTGCGGCCCGCCTCACGAACGATCTCGACCTTGAGGCCTGTAAGAGGTTGCTCGCGGCACCACGCGGCCATCAACTCCGCCGCGCGGTCCATGTGGCCATGCGCCTGCCAGTCGGCATCGAAAAGGGGCGACTTGTTCGGGATGCGGATGTAGTCGGACAGCCGCGGAACGATCGAATCCCTGAAGATCGTCTCCGTCGAATGCCGCGCACGTTGGAAGTCCATAAAAAGCCTTTATATCAATCGTTTATAGTCATTATCTAAGGTAATGCCGAAGAAGCGGCAGGCATTGACCGTCGTCTCCGCCGCGAGCGCCTCCGGTGCCACGCCCCGACGGCGCGCCGTCTCCGCGAGGATAACCGGAAGATAGGCCGGTTCGTTCCGCCGGTGTGCGGGT
This sequence comes from uncultured Steroidobacteraceae bacterium, assembly GCA_964412975.1. Lineage (GTDB taxonomy): Bacteria > Pseudomonadota > Gammaproteobacteria > Steroidobacterales > Steroidobacteraceae > SCUD01. The sequence goes on along the minus strand of CAYPQX010000148.1, from coordinate 231 downwards.
TTCGGCTGGATTGTCCTCGGCAGCAAGTAGGGCGCATCACTTTCGAGCATCAGGCGATCGGGCGGAATCCGGGGAGCCGCTTCGCGCAGGGCCTGGCCGCGCCGTTCGTCGCAGATCCAACCGGTCACGCCGATCGATAGATCGAGAGCGAGGCAATCCTCCAGCTCCTGAAGTCCGCCGGTAAAGCAATGTAGGACGGCGCGCGAAGCCGCGCGCGGATGCGATCGAAGG
>CAYPQX010000147.1:0-3489 GCA_964412975.1 uncultured Steroidobacteraceae bacterium | reverse complement strand
TGCGCATCGCACGCCAGGCATCGCGCAAGCCGCGCGGACTCGTGGTGACGCGCGACCGCTCGTACCACGGCGCAAGCTACATGGACATGGCGCTCTCCGGCGATAGCCGCACGGCACACCAGGTTGACGCAGAGGCCTGGGGCGTGCGCCACGTGCCGCCGCCGTATTCCTACCGCTGCCCGTTCGGCAGCACGAGCGCGCATGACTGCGGCCTGCGGGCGGCGCAGGCCGTCGTAGAATGCATCGACGCCGAGACTGCGGCACGCGTCGCTGCCGTTCTCATGGAAGCGGACGCCGGCAGCAATGGCATCGTCCCGCCGGACAGCTACTGGCCGGCGCTCCGCGAACACACGCGTGAACGCGATGTGCTCCTGATTGCCGACGAGGTCATGAGCGGCTTCGGCCGCTGCGGCGAGTGGTTTGCCTGGCAGCGCCATGGCGAGGCCGGGCGGCCCGACCTGATGACGCTCGCCAAGGGGCTCACGGGCGCCGCCGTCCCGCTTGGCGCCGTCGTGATGAGCGCGGCCGTCGCCCGGCAACTCGACCGCGAAATGTTCTACGGTGGCCTCACTTACTGCGGACATCCGTTGTCCTGCGCGGCGGGCATCGCTGCGATCGACGCCTACCGCGACGAGAAACTGATCGAGCGCTCACGGGCGCTTGGCGCCACGATGTTCGCGGAGCTGCAGAAACTTGCCTCCCGGCACCCGGTGATCGGCGAAGTACGCGGCGGACGTGGACTGTTCGCCGTCATCGAGCTCGTGGCCGATCGCGCGACCCGGGCCCCGCTCGCGCCATGGCCCGCGCAGACTGATGCGATGCGCGCGCTGTTCGCGGCCGCGCGCGACGAGGGCGTCTCGTTCGGCTCGCGCGGGAATCTCGTCATCCTCGCGCCTCCGCTCGTGATCGCAGAGTCCGATCTCGCCGCGGCGCTTGCCCTGCTTGACCGCCTGCTCACCCGATTCTTTCCCGCCGCCATGGAGCGCGCCTCATGAGTTTTCGACTGACTTACGCAACGATGTTCAATCCGCCCGAGGAATTGCACGAGCGATTCGAGAAGGCGCTTGTAAAGGTGCGCGGGAAGCTCGGCGCGACCCATCCGATGTACATCGACGGCAAGGACGTGCCCGCGGCCTGCACTGAGGAGCGCGCGAGCCCGATCGACAATCAGATCAAGACCGGGCGCTTCCCGCACGCGAACCCGCAAGAAGCCGACGCCGCCATCGCGGCGGCGCACCGCGCATTTCCCGCCTGGCGCGACGCCGGCACGGCGAAGCGGGTAGCGCTCATGCGCAAGGTGGCGGACATCCTCGAGGAGCGCGTCTACGAGATCGCGGCGGCGCTCGTGCTCGAGGTCGGCAAGAACCGGCTGGAGGCGCTCGGCGAGGCGCAGGAGTGCGTGGACTTCTTCCGCGTGTACGCGGACGACTTCGAGTCGCACAAGGGTTACGAGTTCGAGCTGCCGAACGATCCCTCGACCGTCTTCACCTCGCGCAACCGGAGCGTGATGCGGCCCTACGGTGTCTGGGCCGTGATCGCGCCGTTCAACTTCCCGATCGCGCTCGCAACGGGACCGGCGGCGGCCGCGCTCGTCACGGGCAACACCGTGGTCCTGAAGTGCGCGTCCGACACGCCGTGGGCCGGTCGGCTGCTGGCCGACTGCATCCGCGACGCGGGGCTGCCGGCCGGCGTCTTCAACTACGTCAATGGCCCGGGCGCCGAGATCGGCGAGCAGCTTGTGCGCGATCCGCGGATCGCCGGAGTCACGTTCACGGGCTCGGTCGCGGTCGGCCGCGCGATCAGGGCGGAAATTGCAGCGGGGCGTTACCCGCGGCCCTACATCGCCGAGATGGGTGGCAAGAACCCGACCATTGTCACCGAGAAAGCCGATCTCGACCGCGCAGCGGCGGGCATCGCCCGCTCGGCCTACGGGATGGGTGGGCAGAAATGCTCCGCGCTCTCGCGACTCTACGTGCACGAGAAGGTGGCGGACGAACTGCTCTCAAAGATCGAGCAAGAAATCGACAAGATCAGGATCGGCGACCCGACGGAGCGCGCGACGGGGCTCGGCCCGGTCGTAAACAAGCGCGCGCACGAAAGCTACGCCCGCTACGTGTCCGACCTGAAAGGCCGCGGCGCGAAGATCCGCCGCGGCGGGAAGCAGCCCGCCGAGGGCATGTTCGGCCGCGGCTACTACGTCGAGCCGGTGCTCGCGGAAGCGGACCCTTCGGATCCGCTGTGGAAACACGAGATGTTCCTGCCGATCCTGATGGTGCAGCGCTACCGCGACCGCGACGATGCAATGCGCCTCGCGAACGACACCGACATGGGCCTCACCGCAGGCTTCTACGGTGCGCCCGACGAGGTGAAGTGGTTCCAGGACGGCATCGAGGCGGGCGTCACTTACGCGAACCGCGGAGCGGGCGCGACCACCGGCGCCTGGCCGGGCTACCAGCCATTCGGCGGCTGGAAGGGCTCCGGTTCCTCGGGCAAGGCGATCGCGTCGGCCTATTACCTGCCGCTTTATCTCCGCGAGCAGTCGCGCACCGTGGTGGAATGAATGACGCAGTTCCTGCCGCTCGCGGAGGCGATCTCGGCGCACGTCACCGACGGCGCCTGCGTCGCGCTCGAGGGCTTCACGCACCTCATCCCCTTCGCGGCCGGACATGAGCTGATCCGGCAGGGGCGGCGCGAGCTTCATCTCGTCCGCATGACGCCCGACCTGATCTACGACCAGCTGATCGGCGCGGGCGCGGCGCGGAAACTCACGTTCTCCTGGGGCGGCAATCCGGGCGTCGGCTCGCTGCGCCGGCTCCGCGACGCCGTGGAGACTGAATGGCCGCGCCCGCTCGAGATCGACGAGCACACGCACGCCGCGATGGCGGTCGCCTATCGCGCAGGCGCCGCGCGCCTGCCATTCGGGATGCTCCGCGGCTACATCGGCACCGACCTGCCCAGGCACAACCCGTCGATCAGGAGCGTGCGCTGCCCGTATACGGGAGAGGACATCGCGACCGTGCCCGCGGTCAATCCGGACGTCACGATCCTGCACGCACAGCGCGCCGACCGCCGTGGCAACGTCGCGATCGACGGCATCGTCGGTGCCGCCCGCGAAGCCGCGCTTGCGGCGTCGAAGCTCCTCGTCACCGTCGAGACGATCGTGGACGAGCTGCCGCCCGCGATGAACAACATCGTGCTGCCGCATTTCACGGTCACCGCCGTGTCGCATTGCCCAGGCGGCGCCTGGCCATCCTATGCGCAGGGCCACTACGCGCGCGACAACGACTTCTACCTGCGCTGGGATGCGATTGCGCGCGACCGCGGAGAGTTCACGGCCTGGATCGACCGGCACGTGCGGGCGACCCCGGATCACCGCGCGTTCCTCACGAGCCTCAAGCGGCAGGCCGCGTGACGGGACCAGTCTTTGCCGGCGCGCGCGGGATCCGGCGAGATGCGGCAAGCGCGCTCAGCCTGGCGGGAACCCTTCGC
>CAYPQX010000146.1:0-5758 GCA_964412975.1 uncultured Steroidobacteraceae bacterium | reverse complement strand
GACTCCGCCGAAGCGCCGGAACTTGGGCAGGTCGGTCATTTCCTGCGCAAGTGCGATCTGAAGGTGATGCCCCGGTGCGGCTTCGTGCACCGTCAGCACTTCCATTTCGTACTTCGGCCGCACCTCGGGCCTGTACAGGTTGACGTAGTAATACCCTGGGCGCGTGCCGTCGATCGACGGACCCTGGTAATACGCGGTCGTCGTATTGGGCGCGCTCGTGTCCGGAATCGGGCGCAGCCCGAACGGCGTGCGGTAGAGCCTGCCGAAGAGCCGTGGGAGCTCCGGGTCGATGACCTTCGTGATGTAGGCGTAGGCGCGGTAGAGCTCGTCACCGGTCTTGTAATAGAACTGCGGGTCGGTCCGCAGGTACTCGAAGAACGCATTGAGGGTGCCTTTGAAACCGACCTCGTCCATGACCTTCTGCATCTCGGCGCGATTACGGGCGACTTCGGCGAGCCCGATTTTGTGGATCTCCTCGGGCGTCAGCGAGGTTGTCGTGTGGAAGCGCGCACGGTTCGCGTAGTAAGCGCGTCCGTCCGGCGTGTCCCAGATGCCAACGCTGTCGCGGCATGCCGGCAGGTAGGCGTGACCGAACACGGATGCGAATTCACGGTATGCGGGTACCACGGACTCCAATATCACCTTGCGCGCCGAAGCGGTCAGGCGCTCGCGCTCGGGCTGCGGGATCGAGTCCGGATATGTCCGGAACCGCGCGAAGAAGGGGCTGTCTTCCGGACGGTCCACGACCTGCATGGCAAGTTGTGGCACGACGCGATCCATGATCACCCTCGGTTGCGTGTGCCCCTCGCGGGCTGCCCGGCGCAGGAGCTCCGCGTACTGGTCGAGGTAACCGGGCAGCGCCGCCATCCGCCTGATCCAGACCTCGTAGTTCGCCACGGTCTGGAACGACATCGCTTCGGCGGTTTCGTTGAGCGACTGCGGGCCGCCGCGTGCGCGGATTTCGTAGTACTCGGGATGGAAGGCCGCGGCCGCCTTGCGGTCCTCGTACTTGTAGCGGAACAGGTCGTAATTCAGTTGCTCGGCGGGTGACAATTGCTCGCGTGGAACGCGGTCCAGCGCCTCGAGCACCTTCGTATCGGCGGCATGGCGCGCAGCCCGAGCCGCCGGTGAAATGTCGGGCCAGCGGTCGTCATAGCGTGTGTCGCCGCGATAGGTCGCCAGGAGCGGGTTGTCCTTGAGGTCGCGTTCCCATTCGCGCTCGAACAGCGCGTGTAGTTCGGCCGTCGCATCGGCCGCGACGGATGGAGCAGGCGCGAAAAGCACCGTGCAGAACAGCATGAATGTCGGCAGGATCGGTCGGGACATGGGCGGGCTCCGATACCCGGGGACTGACTTCGGCGCGACTATACCCTGTGCACAATGGCGCTTTCCGCTAGAATCCTGCGTGTCGCGAAGAGTCCCTGCCGGAGAGACCGCGTACGCGCGGCGCCGAAGGCGCAACCCGCCCGGAAACGCTCAGGCACCCGAACGGCAGGTACTGGCGAACTCTGGAGAGCGGCTCATGCGGGCCCACCGAAGGGGAGCGGAACCGGCAGTACGCCGGTACTCAATCTCTCAGGTTTCAGGACAGAGGGGCGGCGGGTCCGGTGGCCCGCCGCCTTTATTTTTTCTGCACGAGGCGCAGCCGGGCTGCGGAATCGCGGATGGGACGACGGACACCGCTCTTTGACCTGCACGTCGCCGGCGGCGCGCGCATCGTCGACTTCGGCGGTTGGGACATGCCAGTCGGGTACGGCTCGCAGATCGAGGAGCATCATGCCGTGCGGAGAGACGCCGGCATGTTCGACGTCTCGCACATGTGCACAGTCGACCTGCGTGGCGCCGGTGTCCGACCCCTGCTGCTGCGCCTCCTCGCAAACGACGTGAGCCGCCTGACCCAGCCCGGCAAGGCGCTTTACAGCTGCATGCTGCGCCCCGACGGCGGCGTGATCGACGACCTGATCGCCTGTTTCCTCGATGAACGCTGGTTCCGGCTGGTCGTCAATGCCGCCACGGCCGACAAGGATCTCGCCTGGATCAAGGAGCATGCGAAGCAGATCGGCGTCGCGGTCGTGCCGCGGCGGGATCTCGCGATGATCGCGGTTCAGGGCCCGAATGCCCGGTCGAAGGCGTCCAGGGTGCTGCCGGAAGACTGCGGCGCGCAGGCCTCCGCACTCGGCGCATTCTTTGCTGCGGCCAGCGACGAGTGGTTCGTTTCCCGCACGGGATACACCGGCGAAGACGGTTACGAAATTTCGCTCCCGTCGGAATCCGCGCCGGAGCTCTGGCAGGCCCTGCAGGGAGCGGGCATCGCGCCTTGCGGGCTCGGCGCTCGCGATACCCTCCGGCTCGAGGCCGGCATGAATCTCTACGGCAACGACATGGACGAAACCGTTTCGCCGCTCGAGTCCGGCCTCGGCTGGACTGTCGTGCTCGAAGGGACCCGCGATTTCATCGGCAAGGAGGCGCTCGAGCGCCAGCGCGCGGCCGGTCCCGCGCGGAAATTAGTCGGGCTCCTCCTGCTCGAGCGCGGGGTGTTGCGGTCGCATCAGGTCGCTTCCGCCGGGGCGGCGGGCGATGGCGAAGTGACGAGCGGGACGTTCTCGCCGACACTCGAGCGCTCGATCGGTCTCGCGCGCCTGCCGGCCTCTGCCGCAGGCGAGGTGCAGGTGGACATCCGCGGCAAGCGGATGACCGCGCGTATCGTCAAGCCGCCGTTCGTCAGGAACGGCCGCGCCATGATCGAACTTTGATACGGAGAATGGCATGAGCACGATCCCGGCCGACCTTCGCTACACGAAGAGCCACGAATGGCTGCGCACGCTGCCGGACGGCAGCATCGAGATCGGCATCACGGATCATGCGCAGCAGACGCTCGGCGATCTCGTGTTCGTCGAGGTGCCCGAAACCGGGCGAGCGCTCGCTTCGGGGGACGCCTGTGCCGTGGTCGAGTCGGTCAAGGCGGCGTCGGATGTCTACAGCCCGATCGCGGGCGTTGTCACTGCCCGCAACGAGCGTCTGGCGACGGAGCCGGAACTCGTGAACCGGGATCCCTACGGCGAGGGCTGGATATTGAGGCTGAAGCCAGCCGGCGGCGGCCCGGGACCCACGCTCCTCGACGCTGACGGTTACCGCGCTGAACTCGCAGCGGGCGGCTGATTGCCTTACATCCCCCATACGAGCGAGGACATCCGCGCGATGCTCGACCGCATCGGCGCGCGCTCCATCGACGACCTGTTCGACGAGATCCCGGCGGAACTTCGCGTCGATTCGTTGCCGGGCGTGCCGGCGGCAGTCACCGAGATGGACGTGTCGCGGCTCGCAGCGGAACGCGCCGCAATGGACGGCTGCGCCCTCAACTTCATTGGCGCAGGCGCGTATGAGCACCACATTCCGGCGCCGGTCTGGGCGCTCGTGACGCGCGGCGAGATCTACAGCGCCTACACGCCGTACCAGGCCGAGGCGAGCCAGGGCACGCTGCAGATCATGTACGAATACCAGTCGATGATCGCGGGCCTCACCGCGATGGACGTGTCGAACGCCTCGCTCTACGACGGCGCATCCGCGCTGGCGGAAGCCTGCCTGATGGCCGTACGCGCGCATCGACGCTCGAAATCCGCCCGCATCCTGCTGCCCGCGACCGTCAATCCATCGTGGCGGCGGGTCGTGCGCGGCATTACGGAAGGGCAGGGCCTGCAGCTCGAGATCCTGCCCTACGATCTGGCGGAGGGTCGCATGAACCCGAAGTCGCTTGATCGGTTCTCCGGCCAGGACATTACGGCGCTCGTCATCCAGCAACCAAACTTCTTCGGGCAGTTCGAGGACGTGGACGCGCTGACGCGCTGGGGGCGGGCCAACGGCGCACTCGTCATCGCTGCCGTCAATCCGGTCTCGCTTGCGCTTCTCGCGCCACCGGGCGAGTGGGGCGATGGGGGCGCGGACATCGCCTGCGGCGACGCTCAGCCCTTCGGCGTGCCATTGTCATCCGGCGGACCCTACATCGGCTTCATGGCGAGCCGCATGGAGCATGTGCGTCAGTTGCCGGGGCGTATCGCGGGGCGCACGGTCGATGTCGAAGGCAAGCCGGGCTTCACGCTGACCCTGCAGGCGCGCGAGCAGCACATCCGGCGCGGCAAGGCGACCTCCAACATCTGCACGAACCAGGGCCTGCTGATGAGTGCCGCGACGATCCACCTTGCGCTGATCGGTCCGGTCGGACTCGAACGCGTGGCGAGGGCTTGCGTCGCGCGGACGCGCGAGCTCATCGCCGCGCTCGAGCGCCTGCCGGGCGTGCGGGTGGCGTTTGCGGGTCCGCGATTCCACGAAGCCGTTCTGCAACTCGACCACCCGGTTGCACCGCTGCTCGAATCGCTTGCGGCGGAGGGGATCGTCGGCGGATTCGACCTTTCGCGCGACTATCCGGAACTGGGCCACGCGCTTCTCACCTGTGCAACCGAGACGCGAACGGAAGCAGACATCGAGGCCTATGTGCGCACGCTCTGCCGATTGCTCGGCCGGGCCGCGGCAGCATGAAGTCATGCCGCTGAAAAAACCGGAACCCCTGATCTTCGAGCTCTCGCGGGGCGGACGCGGGGCGACGGCGCAGTATCCCGCGGCCGAGGAGGCCGAAATCCCCGAGGCATTTCGACGGCGGAAGGCGCCGCCGCTGCCGGAAGTATCGGAGCTGCAGGCGGTGCGGCACTACACGCGCCTTTCGCAGCTCAACTTCGGAATCGACACGCATTTCTACCCGCTCGGCTCGTGCACGATGAAGTACAACCCGCGGGTCTGCAATTCGCTCGCGATGCTGCCGGGATTCCTCGGCCGGCATCCGCTCGCGCCGACCTCGACCGGCCAGGGCGTGATGGCCTGCCTGTTTGAGCTGCAGGAAATGCTGCTTCACGTGACCGGCATGGCCGGCGTGTCGCTGACGCCGATGGCGGGCGCCCAGGGCGAGTTTGCCGGCGTCGCGATGATCCGCGCCTATCACCGCGCCCGAGGCGACACCGCGCGGAACGAGATCATCGTGCCGGATGCCGCGCATGGCACGAACCCGGCAACCGCGAGCATGTGCGGCATGAAGGTGCGCGAGATTCCGTCGCTGCCGGACGGCGACGTCGACGTGGCCGCGCTCGAGGCGGCGCTGTCGCCCGCGACTGCCGGCATCATGCTGACGAATCCGAGCACGCTCGGCGTCTTCGAGCGGCGCATCGTCGAGATCGCGAACAAAGTGCATGACGCGGGCGGGTTGCTTTACTACGACGGCGCGAACCTCAATGCGATCCTCGGCAAGGTCCGGCCGGGCGACATGGGCTTCGACGTGATCCATATGAACCTGCACAAGACTTTTTCGACGCCGCATGGCGGTGGCGGTCCCGGGTCCGGTGCAGTCGGCGTCGGCGAAAGGCTGCTGCCGTTCATGCCGGTCCCCGTCATCGGCCGCGAAGGCGGGCGCTATCGCTGGCTGGACGAGCACGACCTGCCGCAATCGATCGGCCGGCTCTCGGGTTTCATGGGGAATACGGGCGTTTTGCTCCGCGCCTGGGTCTACATGCGGATCCTCGGAGCCGTGGGCATGCGTCGCGTCGCCGACTTCTCCACGCTGAACGCGAACTACCTGCTGGCCCGGCTGCGCGGCGCGTTCCACGTGCCCTACCCCGGCACGGTGATGCACGAGTGCGTGCTCTCGGACCGCAACTTCGCCGACACCGGCGTCACCACCATGGACATCGCCAAGCGGCTGATCGATCACGGCTAC
>CAYPQX010000145.1:0-9215 GCA_964412975.1 uncultured Steroidobacteraceae bacterium | reverse complement strand
CGCGCCCCGCCCCTTGAGAACACCGGGCCCTTCCACATTTAAAGGGCACGTACACCTTTGCTGTGGCGGGGCCCCCGGTACATCCCCACACCAACGTTAAACGTCCCCTTTAAAGGTGAACGTCCCCTTTTAGCTCCGCGCGGCGAGCGCGCAGGTCATCGAACCGGCGACGACCGCAAGCGCGCCCGCAACTGCAAGCACGTTGAGTCCCTCCGCGGGAACGAGCGCGAGTCCCGAACGCTCGATCGCCCACATTGCGCCGATCGTGAAGATTGGCGCCGTCGCGAGGACGGCCCCGACGCGCGACAGGTCCCAGTGGTAGAGTGCCTCGCCGAAGGCGCCGTAAGCCGCCATCGTGTTGGCGCAGCAGAAGACAAGCATGCCGAGCTGCATCCCGTTGAGGTCGAGGATCTCCGCGGGTGCGGTCGCGGGCAGGAGCAGCACGGTGGCACCGACGTAGAGCATCCAGAGCACCTGCTGGGCCGAGAAATGCCCGAGCAGCTGTTTTTGCGCGAGGCCGTAGATCGCCCATGAAACGGCCGCGGCGACGATCAGCAACACGCCGAGTCCGAGGCCTTCGGTCGGTCGCGCAAGCTCGGGCAGGCGATCGTTGAAGAACAGCACGAGTCCCGCGCCGAGCACGACGAATCCGGCCCACTGGCGTCGCGCAAACCGTTCGCGGAAAACGAACACGCCGCCGACCAGGAGCAGAAGCGGCGCGAGCTGGATGACGACCTGCGTCACGGAAGGCGTCGTGTGATCGAGCGCGATGAGGTACAGCACGTAGTTCGCGATCAGCATGACCATCGCGACGGCAAGCAATGCAATTGCCGGGGCGCTAGCGCCGCTGAGGCGCGGCAGTTGACGCCGCAAGGCGAGAAACACGCCGAGTCCCGCCGTCGAGACCGCAAAACGCCACCAGGTGATCGTGTATGCGTCCATTCCCTCCAGCACGATCTTCAGCGCGATCGGAAGCAGTCCCCACAGCACTGCCGTGACGAGGGAAAGCGTGAACCCGAGCCGCCAGTTTGCGGAAACGCCCTGCATGTCCATTCATGATAATCTGCCGCTCCAGCTGGGGGAGTCAGCCGTGACGGAACGACTGGCCGGCATCCAGGTTCAAGAAGTAGCCGGCTCCGGGCAATCGATCGCGGAAGCACCGACGGCCATAACGGCATTCGTCGGACGCTGCCTGCGCGGCCCGGTCAACTGCCCGGTCGCAATTTCCGGTTTCAGCGAATTCCAGCGCATCTTCGGCGGGCTGTGGCAGCCCTCCACGCTGTCCTATGCAGTCGAGCAGTACTTCGAGAACGGCGGACGCACGGCGATCGTCGTGCGCGTCACGAATGGCGCGCGCTGCTGCACGCTGGAATTGCCTGCAGGCAACCAGGCACTCGTCCTGCAGGCGCTCGCGCCGGGCACGCGCGAGTTCCTGCGCGCGGCCGTTGACTACGACGGCATCGGCGACAACGAGGACGAACTTTTCAACCTGGTGATCCAGCGCGTGCGCACGCCTGGGTCGGAACACATCGAGGACCAGGAGATCTACCGCCGCCTCTCGATCGTGCCGGATGCGGCACGCTCGGTCGAGAAGATACTGGCCGACTCGGAACTCGCGCGCGTCAGCGGCGAGTTGCCGCGGCTCCGCCCCGACCCGACGCCGCGCCAGGATCCGCGCGGCCTCGCGGGCTACGTGCTGTCCGGAACGGATGCGGACGACGGTGCGCCGCTCACCGACTACGACATCATTGGTTCCGCGGCGCAGGGCACGGGCCTGTTCGCGCTCGACGCGGCCGACGCGTTCAACCTGCTCTGCATACCGCCGCTCGCGCGGAACGTCGACGTCGGCGCGAGCACGCTGCTCGTCGCGAATCGCTACTGCCGCGAGAGGAGGGCGCTCTTCTTCATCGATCCGCCGCTTGCCTGGGACAGCGCTGCGAAGGCGATCGCCGAGATGAGGCACTGGCCGCTGCCATCCGATTCCGCCTGCATGTTCTTCCCGCGCCTGCTCGGCTACGACAAGCTGCGCGGCCGGTTCGAGGCATTCGCCCCCTGCGGCGCCGTTGCCGGAACGCTGTCGCGCGCCTCGGAGCACTGGCCTGTCTGGACGACCGCCTGCGGCGATGAAGCCGTGCTGCGCCCGGGCCTTCGGCCCGCCTGCGCGGTCGACGAAGAGCACCGCTCGCGGCTCGCGGCCGCAGGCGTCAACACCGTGCAGACCATGCGCCGCTCCGTGGGTGATTCGCCGCGGGCCTGCACGCTTGCGGGCCCGGGCGCCGTCGCGGCCGATTGGAGGTCGCTTGCGGCGCGCCGCCTCTCGCTCCTCATCGTCAACAGCATCGAGCGCGGCACGCGCTGGATGCTGTTCGAGCCAAATGAACCGCCGGCCTGGCGCCGCGCGGCGCAGCAGGTGCGCGATTTCCTCGTGATGCTCGAGGAGCGCGGCGCATTCGCGCACCGGGAGCCCGGCGACCGCTGGTTCGTGCTCTGCGACGAGCGCGTGAACCGCGAGCGACATCGCGAGCAGGGTATCGTCAACCTGATGTTCGGATTTCCCGCGCAGCGCTCCGGCGGATTTCACGCCTTTATCGTCAGCCACCGCGCGGGCGGGAGCCGCGTGCAGACCGCCAGCCCGAATCTCACGGGCCTGCCGGACACCGGCCTGACGCAGGTGCTCGCGGAACTCGACGTTCCGGCCGCCGAGAACGTCTAGCCGAATCCGCCGCCACCCGGCGTTTCGATCACGATTTCGTCCCCTGGCCAGACTGCCGCGCTTGCGCAGGCCGGCAGCACGACCGATTCGCCGCTTGCGCGCTCGAGCCGGTTGACCCCGGTTGCACCGGAAGCGGCGCCCGCAAGGCCGAACGGCGCGATGCGGCGGTGGTTGGAGAGGATCGCAACGGTCATCGGCGCGCGGAACGCGATGCGACGCACGAGGCCGTCGCCGCCGCGATGACGCCCGGCGCCGCCGGAGCCTCGGCGATAGCGGAACTCGCGCACGAGCACCGGATGCCGGGTCTCGAGCACCTCCGGATCGGTCAGGCGCGAATTGGTCATGTGCGTCTGCACGCCGGACGCGCCGTCGAAACCCGGTCCCGCGCCGGCACCGCCTGCGATCGTCTCGTAATACTGGTGACGGGCATCGCCGAAGGTCAGGTTGTTCATCGTGCCCTGCGAGGCCGCGAGCACACCTAGCGCGCCGAAGAGTGCGTCCACGACGCATTGCGAAGTCTCGACATTGCCTGCGACGACCGCAGCAGGCGCCACGGGATTCAGCATCGAGCCGCGATCGACGCGGATCGTGAGCGGCCGCAGGCAGCCTTCGTTCAGCGGAAAATCGGCGTCGACGAGCGTGCGGAACACGTAGAGGACCGCCGCCGTGCAGACCGCGAAGGGCGCATTGAAATTGCCGGCCTGCTGCGGGGAAGTTCCGGCGAAATCCACGACTGCGCTCCGGCTCCTGCGGTCGACGCTGACGGCCACCTCGATCGTGCTGCCGTCGTCCATCTCGTAGCGAAGCTGCCCATCGCGGAGCCGACCGATGACTTCGCGCACGCAGGCCTCTGCGTTGTCCTGGACGTGCGCCATGTACCGAACGACGGTCTCGCGTCCGCAGCGCGCGATGAGCGATTCGAGTTCCGTGATGCCGCGGGTATTTGCGGCGAGCTGCGCCTTCAGGTCGGCGACATTCTGCTCCGGGTTGCGCGCGGGCCAGTCGCCGCCTGCGAGCAGGGTACGCAGTTCGCGCTCGCGCAGCCGCCCTTCGTCGAGCAACAGGAAATTGTCGATGAGAACGCCTTCTTCGGCGATCGAGCGGGAAGCCGGCGGCATCGAGCCGGGGGTGATGCCGCCGATGTCGGCATGGTGGGCACGGGAGGCGACGAAGAACGCGGGTTCCGGTTCCTCCTCGATGAACACGGGGCTGACGACCGTGATGTCCGGCAAGTGTGTGCCGCCGGCATAGGGCGCGTTCAGCATCCAGGCGCACCCGCGGCGAAGACTGCCGCGATTCGCCGCGATGACCGCGCGGACGCTCGCGCCCATTGAACCGAGATGGACCGGCATGTGCGGCGCGTTTGCGATGAGTGCGCCATCGGCGTCGAAGAGGGCGCAGGAGAAGTCGAGCCGCTCGCGGATGTTTACGGACACCGCGGTCGACTGAAGCACCGCACCCATCTGCTCCGCCACCTGCATGAAGCGGTGATTGAAGAGTTCGAGTTGCGCCGGGTCGGGCCGTCCGGCTTGGGTTGGCGTTATCGTCGCGTGCTCGCGGCGGCAGAGGCGCAGGATTCCGTCCTCCAGGCGAAAAGCCGTCCAGCCGGACTCGACCACGGTCGTCGAGTTCGGTTCGACGATGAGAGCTGGGCCCGCAATCACCTGGTCTGCCGTGATCGTTTCGCGATCAAGGAGCGGCACTTCACGCCAGCTGTCGAACCAGGCCTGCGCCGACCGCGGTGCCGCGGGCGTTGCCTGCGGCGCGCCGGACAGCGGCTGCCTCTCGCCTTCGACCACCGCCTCGGCCCGGAGCGTCGCGACGAGCGGATCGTCCGCGGGCGCGGCGAAACCGAAGCGCCGTGCGAACTCGGCGCGAAAATTCCGCGCTACTTCCGGTAGCGGCGCGAGCTCGACCTCGAGCGCGGTCTCCGTGCCTGGTGCGCGCAGCTCCAGCACGCGGCGCAGGCGCACGTCCGCGGCCGACGCGCCCTGGGCAGCCATGGCGTTGACGAGCGGCAGGCTCATCGAGGCGAACTCCTCCTCGAGTCCTGACGGGGTCAGGTCGGCGAGCGGCCGCTCGATGCTCCGGCGCTGCACGAGCCGGCGATCGGCCAGGCCGATCCCCCACGCTGAAAGAACGCCCGCGAGCGGATGGATCAGGATCTCGCTGATTCCCAGAGAATCCGCCACCCGGCAGGCGTGCTGTGGCGCCGCGCCGCCATAGCAACAGAGCGCGAAATCTGCGGGATCGTGGCCCTCGCGGACCGACACGTGCCGGATCGCGCGCGCCATCGATTCGATGGCGACGTCGAGAAACCCGGATGCGAGCCGCACGGCGTCGGAAATTGACGCAGTTTCCGCGGTCACCATTGCTGCGAGTTCGTCGAACATGCGCCGCACGACGCCCGAATCGAGTGGTTCATCGCCGCAGGTCCCGAAGATCGCCGGAAAATCGTCCGGCCGGATGCGGCCGAGCAGCACTTGCACGTCCGTGACGGTCAACGGGCCGCCGTTGCGATAGCAGGCGGGGCCGGGCCTGGAGCCCGCCGATTGCGGACCGACGCGAAGCCGTCCGCCTTCGTACGCGAGTATCGAGCCACCGCCCGCGGCGACCGTATGAATGTTCATCATCGGCGCCTGGAGGCGCACGCCCGCAATGCCGGTTTCGAAGCGCTGCGGCATCGCGCCGTCGTACAGCGCGACATCGGTCGACGTGCCGCCCATGTCGAAAGCGATCAGCCGGTGGCGGCCAAGGCTTTCGGCGATGCGCGCGGTGGCGACCAGTCCGCCGGCCGGACCCGAGAGCACGGCATTGCAGGCCCGGAAGGACTCAGACGCGACGAGTCCGCCATTGCTCTGCATGAACTCGAGGCGCGAGCCGCGGTGTCGTGGACCCAGTCCCGCGCGGAATTCGCGGACATAGCGGCCGAGGAGGGGTGTGAGGTAGGCATCCACGACCGTGGTGTCCCCGCGGCTCACGAAACGGATGAGCGGCGACACCTCGTGCGAGGCGATCACCTCGTCGAAACCGAGATCGCGTGCGAGCGCCGCGGCGCGACGTTCGTGCGAGGCGTGACGGAATCCGTGCATGAAGACGATGGCGATGCTCGTGATGCCCGATGCGCAGAGGCGCTTCAGGTCCGCAGCGAGGCGTTCCTCGTCGAGCGGCCGGAGAATCTCGCCGCCAGCCGCGATGCGTTCGTCTGCCTCGACGACTTCGGTGTAGAGCGGCGCCGGCAACTCGATGTTGAGGCTGAACAGGCGCGGGCGGTTCTGGTAGCCGATCGCGAGCGCATCGCCGAATCCCGCGGTCGTGACGAGCGCGGTCGGTACGCCGCGGCGCTCGAGGAGCGCATTGGTCGCCACCGTCGTGCCGATGCGGACGACCTCGATCGCGGCCTCCGCGGCGCCTTCCCGCTCGAGCAGGGCGAGGATTCCGGCGACGCCGGAGTCGGGCGCCCCCGCCAAGGCCTCGCTCAGCCGTTTTTCGACGATCAGCCGGCCCCCAGGTGCGCGCCCGATGATGTCCGTGAACGTCCCGCCGCGATCGAGCCAGAATTGCCAGCCTTGCCCGGTGCCCATGCACTCAGGATAGCTTGTCGCCGTCGAATCCTTGCTGTAGCCGGGCCAGTGCGCCGCTTGCGAGACGCTCGCAGGTGTCGCGATAACCGATCGCGATCGCGCGCTCGAAAGCCTTCCAGTCGAGCAGGTCGAGAGACTCGAGCGCCGGTGTCAGCAGCAGGTCGCTCTGGATGCGCCGCTCCAGCGTCGCCGTCGTGCTGTTCACCATGCCCGCGCGCCACAGGATCTGGAGGATGTTCGGGCGCCGGCGCCCCCGACGGGCGCCGAACAGGTTCCAGACGGTGGGCGCTTCGGTCGCGTCCACGTTCGTCGTGAACGCACGGTCCGTGCCCACATCGACGCCGATCACAGGGCCGCGGCCCTTAGCACGCATCACGTCGACCGGAAGGTTGTTCATTGCGCCGCCGTCCACGTAGACCTCCCCGCCCTGGAAGACCGGCGGCAGCACGCCGGGGATTGCGACCGAGGCCCGCAGCCAGCGCCACAGGGGACCCTGCTGATGAACGGCGATGCGTCCGGTCGTGAGGTTCGAGGACACGCAGAAGAACGGCAGCGGCAGGTCCTCGATGTCGATGTCGCCGAGTTCGCGGCGGAGCAGCATCCCGACCTTGCGGCCCGATACGAGCGACACGAGCGGCAGCGTGAAATCGGAAAGCGGATTCGTGTCGACGAAGCTGCGTCGGAAGCGCTCGACCAGTTCCTCGTCGCTCCAGCCCGATGCGACGCCGGCTGCGAGGATGCCGCCCATGCTGGTGCCGCCCAGGAGATCGATCGGCACGCCGTGCTCGCGGAGCGCGCGCACGACACCGAGATGCGCGAATCCGCGCGCGCCGCCGCCGGAGAGCACGAGACCGACCGCGCGGCCGGTCAGGAGGCGTACGAGCCGCTCGTAGTCCGGCGGCCCGCGCATGTGGTGATGCGGGATGCCCGGCAGGATCGATTGCCAGCGCGCCGCGGCGCCATTTGCGAAGTTCCCGTCGTGCAGCAACAGGAGCTCCGCGCGGCGCATGGTCCCATCCTGCCATTGCTGTCCGGTCCAGCCGTCCTGCCCGCCATTCGCACGCGCCGCGAGCAGCACGACGTCGGCCTGCCGCAGGCAGAGGCGGGTCCAGGGAGAATCGTCGGCGTCGGCTGCATAGACGACGAAGTCGTTGCGGGATTCGCGCTCGTGAAACCACTGTGGGCTGTGACTTCCGGCGCGTTGCCGGCCAACGAGGTCCACGCGGCCGAAACGCGCGAGCGCCTTGACCAGGCGCCCGGCATGCACTGCGAGGTCGACGTCCGCATCGTGCGGGATCATGGCCAGTGTGCGGGGTGTCATCTGCCGCTGGCGGCTCGCGTCCTGGTTCTCGAGCCGCTCCACGGTGATCCGCGCGAGACGGAGGATCGCCTCCGGGTGTCCGAGCAGGACACGCTCGAACGTGCCTGCTGAGAGCGTCGCGAGCTCGGAATCGCGGAGCGCACGCACGGTCGCGGTGCGTGGCCGCGAGACGATCAGGCCCATCTCACCGACTGTTTCTCCCGCCGCGATACGGCGGATCAGCTCGCCGCCGCTGCCGTAGACGCCTAGGCAGCCGCTGACTACGAAGTACACGGCGTCGGCAGGCGACCCGGCCTCGAACAGAAGCCGGCCTCCGGGCAGCGAAATCCACTCGAGTTCGGTGACGGCCTCGTCGACGATGCTCTTCGGAAGGCCCGAGAACAGGGGCAATGACGCGAGCATCGCCCAAGGGTTGGCCCGCGGGTCGATCTGGGTCCGGTCGTCCTCTGCGTCCACGGCAGCAGGACGATATCACGCAGGACCGCGGCGGCTAGAATCGGCGCTCATGACTGTGACGGACCGCAAGCTGCTGGAGCGCATCTGGAAAGCGGTCGCCGGGATTCCGCGCGGGTCCGTAGCCAGCTACGGCGACATCGCACGGCGCGCAGGCATGCCGCGGCGCGCACGGCTCGTCGGGCACGCGTTGAAGGTCGCACCCGCGAAGCTGCATCTCCCCTGGCATCGCGTGGTCAACGCGCAAGGCAGGATCAGCCTGCCTGGCGGATCGAAAGCTCACCGGATGCAGCGGCGCCTGCTGGAGGAAGAGGGCGTGGTCTTCCGCAACGGTCGGGTCGATCTCGCGCGGCAGGCCCGCGAACTCGACCTTGACTCCCTCCTGTGGCGGCCGCGCCGGGACTGATACCATCGGTGCATGGCGAGTCGTCACGTGGTGTTCTCGCACGGCCTTGAGAGCGGCCCGTGGGGAACGAAGACCTCCGCAATGGCCGAGGTTGCGAAGAGCGAAGGCTGGAACGTCGACTCGGTCGACTATCGCGGCGTCAACGACCCGCGCGACCGCGTGACGCGACTTCTCAGTTTCTGCCGCGACATCCGGGGCGACCTCGTGCTGGTCGGCTCGAGCCTCGGCGGCTACGTTGCGACCTCGGCTTCGGCCCTCCTGCACGCGCGGGGACTCTTCCTGATGGCGCCCGCCTTTTACATGCCGGGAGCCGAGCAACTGACGGCAAAGCCGGCGCCATGTCCGAAGACGATCGTTCACGGCTGGCGCGACGACGTCGTGCCGGTCGAGAACAGCATTCGATTCGCCCGCGAGCATTCCGCGACGCTGCACATTCTCGACTCGGATCACCGGCTGCACAGCGAGCTTTCGCTCGTCAACTACCTGTTCGAGTATTTTCTCGTCGCGCTCGACCTCCCGAAGCGTCGCTGAACACGGCGACCATCTCGCTTGATCGTTCCTGTACGTCCGCGCACTCGCTGCGCGGGTCGGGCGGGGTTCCCTCGCTCGCTCAGAAGAACGGACATTCGCTCGCTCGGGACCCCGCCCGACCCGCACGCGAGCGCGCCGCGGTGCCGGAGCGAAGCGGGCGCGGCCCAGGCGACGGGCGGGTGGCGAGCGAGCGAATAAAGTTCCGGC
>CAYPQX010000144.1:0-6586 GCA_964412975.1 uncultured Steroidobacteraceae bacterium | reverse complement strand
CATCGGCGTCGCCGGGGCCGGCCAGGAGATCGCCACACGGCCCTTCCAGCTGGTCACCGGCCGGGTCTGGAAGGGCACCGCCTTCGGCGGCGCGCGCGGGCGCACCGACGTGCCGCGCATCGTCGACTGGTACATGGAAGGGCGCATCAACATCGACGACCTGATCACGCACGTGATGCCGCTCAACAAGATCAACGACGCCTTTGACCTGATGCACAAGGGCGAATCGATTCGCAGCGTCGTGACGTTCTGAAACCGGAACAGGGGAAACACAACATGGCTGTCAAGATTCATCCGTCCGTCGATAACGGCGTCAAGCCGGGTACCAAAGATTTCAAGGGAGGCACGCTCACCTGCAAGTGCGCAAGCGCGCCGGTCACGGTGACGCTCGCGAGCGACGTCGCCTTCAATCATGCCTGCGGCTGCAGCAAGTGCTGGAAGCCGGAGGGCGCGGCATTTTCCGTCGTGGCCGTCGTCGGGCGCGACAAGTTGAGCGTCACGGCCAACGGCCAGAAGCTCAAGGTCGTGGATCCCAGCGCAGCGATCCAGCGCCATGCCTGCACCGGCTGCGGCGTACACATGTACGGCCGCATCGAAAACAAGAACCATCCTTTCTATGGCTTCGATTTCGTGCACGTCGAACTTTCGAAGGACAAGGGCTGGGCGGCGCCCGAGTTCGCGGCATTCGTTTCGTCGATCATCGAGACCGGCAGCGCCAAGCCCGGGGACATGGGCGCCGTGCGCGCGCGGCTGAAGGAACTGGGACTGGAACCCTACGATTGCCTGTCCCCCGCATTGATGGACGCTATCGCCACACATACGGCGAAGGCGAAAGGCGTACTGGCTGCTTAAAGGAAGAGGCCCGAGACCATGAGCAAGATCGTTTGTGTACTTTATGACGACCCGGTGACGGGTTACCCCAAGACCTATGCGCGTGACGACCTTCCGAAACTCACGCATTACCCGGGCGGACAGACGATGCCGTCACCGCAGGGTATCGACTACCGGCCCGGCAAGTTGCTGGGTTCGGTGTCGGGCGAGCTGGGACTGCGCAAGTTCCTGGAATCGCGCGGGCACAAGCTCGTGGTCACTTCGGACAAGGATGGCCCGAACAGCCGCCTGTCGAAGGAAATCGTCGACGCCGAAATCGTCATTTCACAGCCGTTCTGGCCGGCATACTTGACGGCGGACCTGATCGCGAAGGCGCCAAAGCTGAAGCTCGCCATCACCGCGGGCATCGGGTCGGACCACGTCGATCTCCAGGCGGCGATGAACCGCGGCATCACGGTGGCCGAGGTTACTTACTGCAACAGCATCAGCGTCTCCGAACATGTCGTAATGATGATCCTGTCGCTCGTGCGAAATTACATCCCGTCACACGACTGGGTCGTGAGGGGCGGCTGGAACATTGCGGACTGCGTCGAGCGCTCCTACGACGTCGAGGGCATGAATGTCGGCACGGTGGCGGCAGGACGCATCGGTCTTGCGGTGCTGCGGCGCATGAAGCCGTTCGACGTGAAGCTGCATTACACCGACCGGCACCGGCTGCCCGAAGCAGTGGAGCAGGAACTCGGCCTCACGTTCCACCAGAACGTCGAGTCGATGGTCCGGGTCTGCGACGTCGTGACGATCAATTGCCCGCTGCATCCGGAGACGGAAGGCATGTTCGACGACGCGCTGATCGGCAAGATGAAGCGCGGCGCGTACATCGTGAACACGGCCCGTGGCAAGATCTGCAATCGCGACGCAATCGTCCGGGCGCTGAAGAGCGGACAGCTCGCGGGTTACGCGGGTGACGTGTGGTTCCCGCAGCCTGCGCCGCGCAATCATCCGTGGCGCACCATGCCGCATGAAGGCATGACGCCGCACATCTCAGGGTCCTCGCTGTCGGCCCAGGCGCGTTACGCGGCGGGCACGCGCGAGATCCTGGAGTGCTGGTTCGACAAGCGGCCGATCCGCAACGAGTACCTGATCGTCGATCGCGGGCAGCTGGCCGGTACCGGCAAGCACTCCTACAGTGCCGGCAATGCGACGCGCGGGTCCGAGGAAGCGGCGAAATTCAAGGCGGTGCCCAAGAAGGCCGCAGCGAAGAAATCCGCGCCGAAGAAGGCCGCCAGGAAGAAATCGAAGCCGAAGGCGCGGAAAAAGAAGTGAGCGACCGGCGCCGCGCCTGCGGGGCGCATTGACCCGATGACCGCGGCGCCGGAACTGCTCTCACGCCACGGCGCCTTTGGCGGCGCCGTGAGCTTTCACTGCCACGCCGCCGCCGAGACGGCATGCGCGATGCGATTTGCGGTCTACCTGCCCCCGCAGGCGGAGCGGCGCAAGGTACCCGTTCTGTGGTACCTCGCCGGCCTGACCTGCACCGAGGAGACCTTCATGATCAAGGCGGGCGCTCAGCGCGTGGCCGCAGAACTCGGGCTCGCGCTCGTGGCGCCGGACACGAGTCCGCGCGGCGTTTCGCTGCCGGGCGAAAGCGACAGCTGGGATTTCGGCGTCGCCGCCGGTTTCTATCTCGACGCCCTGGCGCTGCCGTGGTCGCGCCACTACCGCATGTACTCCTACGTGACCGGGGAACTCGCGGCGCTGGTCGAGGAGCATTTCCCCGTCGATCCAAAACGGCAGGGCATTTTCGGCCACTCGATGGGCGGACATGGCGCGCTGACCCTTGGGTTGAAGAATCCGGATCGCTATCGCTCGATTTCGGCGTTTTCCCCGATATCAGCGCCGATGCATTGCCCCTGGGGCCAGAAGGCATTCACGGGCTATCTCGGTCCCGACCGCGATCAATGGCGAGCTTACGACGCCTGCGAACTGATCCGTGGACTGCCGACGGTTACAGGTCGGCCGCCGCTCCTTGTGGACCAGGGCTTGGCGGACCAGTTTCTGGAGCAGCAACTGCTGCCGGAACGGCTCGAGCAGGCCTGCAAGGACACGGGCTATCCGCTGACGCTGCGTCGCCAGCCCGGCTACGACCATGGCTACTACTTCATCTCGACGTTCGTCGAGGACCATCTGCGCCATCATGCGCGCGCCTTGCTTGGCTGAACCGCGTCAACCTTCCCGCGGTTCGACGCCTGGCGCGAACCGGCGATGGGATTCATTCATGAGCGCAGCGGTGACCTCGGGTATGGGACGATAGCGCTCCACGAATTCCGGTGACATGCGCCGCGGCCTGCCGCTGTCGAGATCGGCGCAGACGTAGTGGATCAGCCCGCGAAGCAGCGTGCGATCGTCGGCGATGCGGCGGACCTGAAAGCGACGGTCGGCCCGCAGCCGCGCATCCACGTATACGAGCCAGGTGCCGACCTCGAGCGCGTCGCCGCCAAACGCGGGCGCCTGGTAATGCAGCTGGCTCCTCCATACGACCATGCCGCGACGCGTCGCCACGCAATGCGCCGGGGACACGCCGAGTGCGGTGGAATGCGCCCAGGCGGTTTCGTCCAGCCAGCGCAGATACACGGAATTATTGACGTGGCCGTACGCATCGATGTCGGCCGGAAGCGCCGTAACCCGATGCACGAAGGGCGACGGCAGGTCCCAGCCCGGCGTCACCGGTTGAGCAGCCGGAGGATCGCGCGGAACTTGCGGCCGTACGGCGGTAGCAGCAGCGACGAGGCGCTCAGGCGGCCGTCGAAATAGACCGGCTTGAGTTTCGAGAACGTGTCGAATCCAGCTCGCCCGTGGTAGTGGCCCATGCCGCTCGGGCCCACGCCGCCGAAGGGCAGGTTTTCCTGAACGACGTGAAACGCCGTGTTGTTGACCGTGACGCCGCCGGACACGGTTCGCGCGAGCACGGCATCGAGATCCGAGTCCGCCGCGCCGAAGTAATAGAGCGCGAGCGGCCGCGGCCGGGCATTGACATAGGCGATTGCCTCGTCGATCGAGTCGTAGCCGACGACCGGGAGCAACGGCCCGAAAATTTCTTCCTGCATGACGCGCATCGAATCGGTCACGCCTGTCAGCGCCACGGGCGAGAGGCGGCGACGCTCGGCATCGAGCGACTCGTCGTGAAGGCGATGGACGGTCGCGCCCAATGCGCGCGCGTCCTCGATGCAGGCGGCAAGACGTCGGAACTGCCGGTCGTTGATGATCGACGTGAACTGGGGATTGGTGCCGAGCTTCGGGTAAAAGGACATTGTCGCCGTCCGGCAGGCGTCGATGAAGCGATCGACGAGCGGCTGCGGAGCCAGCACGTAGTCGGGTGCGACGCAAGTCTGCCCGGCGTTGATCAGCTTGCCGTACATGATGCGTCGGGCCGTTTCGTCGAGATCGAATCCCGCAGTGACGATGGCCGGAGACTTTCCGCCGAGTTCCAGGGTCACCGGTGTCAGGTTGGCGCTCGCCGCCTTCATGACCTCGCGCCCGACCTGCGTCGAGCCGGTGAACAGGAGGTGGTCGAAGGGCAGGGAGGCGAACGCCTTTGCGACGGACGCATCGCCGTTGACTGCCACGATTTCGTCGGCGGAAAAGCTCCGGGCGATGAGTGCCTCGAACAGCGCGCCGAAGCGGGGCGTGTGCTCCGACAGCTTGAGCATCGCCCGGTTTCCGGCAGCGAGCGCCGCGGTCAACGGCGAGACCGCGAGATACAGCGGATAGTTCCAGGGCACGATGATGCCCACGACGCCGAGCGGCTGGCTCATGAGGCGCGCACGACCCGGCAGGCTCCACCACGCGACCGGGCGGCGCTCGGTCCGCATCCACTTGCGAAGATGCCGGCGCGCATGGGCGATCCCCTCGAGGCTCGTGAACTGCTCGAGCAATTCCGTTTCCTCGCTCGCGCGCATTCCGAAGTCGACTGCAATCGCGTCGCGGATGTCGGCGTAATGCTCGCGGAGCATGCGGCGCAGGCGATCGAGGCGATCGCGTCGGGTCGCGAGGGACGGGCACGGGTCGGCCGCGAATGATCGGCGCTGGAGATCCATGGCCTGGGCCAACTGCGCCGGATCGGTTACCAGGCGGTCCGAATCGTGTGCCGTGGCCATCGAGGGTATTTTAAGCGGATAATCCCGCTTCCTGCCGCAGTGTTCGTGGCACCCGGCATTCGCCACGCGAGTGGCTCTAGGGGGACGGGTGAAAATCGGTTGTCCGAAAGAGATCAAGGTGCACGAATACCGCGTCGGCCTGGTGCCGGCAGGCGTGCGTGAACTGGCGACAGCCGGTCATGAGGTGATGATCGAAGCAGGGGCAGGAGCCGGCATCGGCATCGGCGACGATGCTTATCGCGCGGCCGGCGCGACCGTCCTGCCCGACGCGAATTCCGTCTTTGCGAAGGCCGATCTCGTCGTGAAAGTGAAGGAGCCGCAGCTGCCGGAATGTGCGCAGCTGCGTCGCGGGCAGATCCTGTTTACCTACCTGCACCTCGCGGCCGACGCGGAACAGGCCAAGGCCCTCGCCAAGTCGGGAGTTACGGCCATCGCCTACGAGACCGTGACTGCGCCGGACAGGTCGCTTCCGCTGTTGACGCCGATGAGTGAAGTCGCGGGCCGCATGTCGATCCAGGTCGGCGCGACCGCGTTGCAGAAGGCCAATGGCGGCTTCGGTGTGCTGCTCGGCGGCGTCCCGGGCGTCGCGCCGGCGCGGGTCGTGATCCTCGGTGGCGGCGTGGCCGGCACGAACGCGACGCAAATGGCGGTTGGCCTCGGTGCCCAGGTCACCGTCGTGGACCGGTCGCTCCGCCGTCTGCGCGAACTCGACGTTCAGTTTGGCAGTCAGATCGAAACCGCCTATTCCACGATCGAGGCCGTTGAGCGGCTCGTGATCCAGGCCGATCTCGTGATCGGTGCCGTGCTCGTGACCGGCGCCGCGGCGCCGAAGCTCGTGACCCGCGACATGGTGCGACGCATGGAAAAGGGCGCTGTGCTCGTCGACATTTCGATCGACCAGGGCGGCTGCTTCGAGACGAGCAAGCCGACGACCCACGCGGATCCGACCTACGTGGTCGATGGCGTCGTGCATTACTGCGTGACGAACATGCCGGGCGCAGTGCCGCGCACGTCGACGTTCGCGCTGACGAATGCGACCCTTCCATTCGTACGCTCGCTCGCGGACCTGGGATGGCAGCAGGCGCTCACGCGCGATGCGGGATTCGCGGCGGGGCTCAATGTCCATGAGGGGGCGATCACGCACGAAGCCGTCGCACGCGCTCTCGGCATGGAATACCGGCCGCTGGCATCTTAGAAAAGGGCGGAGGAACAAAGGGGACGTTCACCTTTAAAAGTGACCGTCCCCTTTAAAGGTGACCGTCCCCTTTAAAGGTGAACGTCCCCTTTGTTCCTTTGTTCTTACTAGAATCCGGCGTCGGGAATCGTGAGCGCCGTATCGTCGAGCGACGCGAGCAGACGCAGCGCGGACTCGGTGCGCGGCAATTCGTAACGGAAGAAATAGCGACAGCCGGCGAGCTTGCCGCGATAGAAATCCGGGTCCGCGGCCGTAGCCGAAGGAAGCGCCGCTTCGGCCGCAAGCCCTTGCGCGAGCCAGCGCCAGGCAACCACCACGTGTCCCAGGCTGTCGAGATAGAGGGTCGCATTCGCGAGCGCGAGCTCGGGATTCTGCGGCATGGCCTCGACGAGGCACGCGGTCGTCC
>CAYPQX010000143.1:0-8071 GCA_964412975.1 uncultured Steroidobacteraceae bacterium | reverse complement strand
CATCCCTCGATCCGGCGGATCTGCTTCAACGGGCGCAAGGCCGAGTCCGCCTGGCGCCGCCACGTCCTCGGCATGCTGCCGCCGGAGAAAGAATTCGAATATCGCCTGCTGCCGTCGACGAGCCCGGCGAATGGCGGAATCGGTTATCTTCGGAAACTCAGGACCTGGCGGAGCGCAATCCCGTGTTGAGTCGCAGGCAGCTTCTACAGGGGATCGGCGCTGGCACCTTGCTCGGCGCCTTCGATCCGGGCTTCGCCGCATCGCCCGCGACACTCGACGTACTCGTGATCGGCGCCGGCGGCGCGGGCCTCGTGGCCGCGAAAGAGCTGGCCGCACGCGGTGCGTCGGTTCTCGTGCTCGAGGCGCGCAACCGCATCGGCGGGCGCGCCTTCACGGACACGAGCTTCGGCGTTCCCTGGGATCGCGGCTGCTCGTGGCTGCATTCCACCAACGTGAATCCCTGGGTCGCGTACGCGCGCCAGAACGGATTCGACCTGGTGCCCGACCGAATCCCGCGCCACATCTACGATCAGTCGCGGCGCATGGACGGTGCTGCGACCGCGGGTTACCGCGCGTTGTCAGAGCGCATGTCGCGTGAGCTTGAACGGGCCGGCCGCCGCGGTCTCGACATACCGGCCGAGGCCGCGATGACCCAGACGACGCTCACGGATCCCTGGTACGCGATGGCGATGGGCGACCTGACCGGCTGGGAAGGCGTTGAGCCCGCCAATTTCTCGGCGCTCGATTCCTCGCAGTACGTCGAGGATGGCGAGGACTTCATGATTCCGCGCGGCTACGGCGCGCTGCTCGCCCATTTTGCGAAGAGCGTGGACGTGCGGCTCGCGACGCCGGTTTCGCGGATTCGATGGTCGGCGCGCGGCGTGACCGCAGATACGGCGGCGGGCGCAGCCACCGCACGAGTCGCGGTCGTCGCCCTGCCTTCCGCCGTCATCGCCGAGGGCTCCGTGGTTTTCTCCCCGCATCTGCCGGCCGAGGTGCTCCAGGCGCATCACGACCTGCCGCTCGGGCTGCTGGACAAGATCGCGCTCAAGTTCAAGAAAAACGTCTTTCCGTCCGAGGCGACCGAGTTCCTGAAGCTTCGCCGCGATGATGGACGAGGCATGAACTACCTCACGCGCCACTGGGACGGCAATGTTTGCATCGCCTTCGCGGCAGGCCGCCATGGCCGCGAGATGGAAGCGGCGGGCGAGGCCGGGGCAATCGAGCATGCGCTCGCCGAACTCACGACGATGCTCGGCGGTGACATCCGCCGCCAGTTCGACCGCGGCGCGGCGACCGCATGGGCCGCGGATCCGTACGCGCGCGGTTCCTACTCGCATTGCGTGCCGGGCCGCTTCGGTGCGCGCGCGATTCTTACCCGCCCGGTCGGCGGACGGATCGTCTTCGCGGGCGAGCACACCGAGCAGTCCGCCTACGGCACGCTGCATGGCGCCCACCTGTCGGGAGTCCGCGCGGCCGCCGAGGCACGGCGCCTGCTCGCGTCGGCCTGACGCATGGGCTTCGTCCTCTACGACTATCTTCCTTCGGGCAACGGCTACAAGTGTCGCCTGGTCCTGAAGGCGCTCGACCTGCCGTACGAACTCATGCAGATGAACATCGTCGCGGGAGGAACGCGCACGCCGGAGTTCCTCGCGATCAATCCGAACGGCAAGATTCCGGTGCTCGTGGTGCCGGGACGCGGCCCGATTGCGGAAAGCCACGCGATCATCAACTACCTGGCCGAGGGTTCCGAGCTCGTTCCGTCCGATCCGTACGAGCGCGCGCTGATGTGGCAGTGGATGGGATTCGAGCAATACCAGCTCGAGCCGGGCGTCGCGACCGTGCGATTCTGGCTCAGGTCGCTCAAGAAGGCGCCCGAGGAACTTGGCGATCGCTATACGGAACGGTTCCAGCGCGGCGCTGACGCACTCGCCGTGCTCGAGCGCGGGCTCGCTGGCCGCCGCTGGCTCGTCGGCGAATGCGTGACGCTCGCGGACATCGCGCTCTTCGCGTACACGCACGTCGCGGACGAAGCCGGCTACCGCTTCGCGGATTTTCCCGCGATCAGCGCCTGGATCGCCGGTTTCAAGTCCTTGCCATGGTACTGGCCGATCACCGAACCCTGATGCAGCCTTCGCGGCGCGAGGCCTTCCGTTTCTGGCTGAGGCTCGGGTTCATTTCCTTTGGCGGGCCCGCGGGCCAGATTGCCATGATGCATCGCGAAGTCGTCGAATCCAGACGCTGGATCGATGAGCGAAGCTTCATGCTGGCGCTCAATTTCTGCATGCTGCTGCCTGGACCTGAGGCGCTGCAGCTCGCGATCTGGCTCGGATGGCGCCTGCACGGCGTCGCGGGCGGCATCATCGCGGGGCTCTGTTTCATCCTGCCGGCGATGGCGCTCCTCCTCGCGCTCTCGTTCACCTATGCCTTGTATGGAGATGTGCCGCTCGTCGCCGCTGCGCTCACCGGCCTCAAGGCGACCGTCATCGCCTTGATCCTGCAGGCTCTCGTGCGCATCGCGCGACACGCGCTCGTGCACCCGGTTCACTGGCTGCTGGCACTTGCCGCGCTGCTGTTGATCGCAGGCCGCGTCGCGCCGTTTCCGCTTGTGCTCGCGGGGGCCGCGCTCGCAGGAATGCTCACGGGCGGTGGGACGCCGCCGCGTCCGGAATCCGCTCCGGCCGCATTTCCGTGGCGGACACTGGTCGTGGGCATCGTGCTCTGGGCACTGCCGGCGGCTGCAATCGTCGCGCTTTCCGGCTCGGAGTCGGTGTATGCGGATATCTACCGTTTTTTCACGACGGCAGCCCTCGTCACGTTTGGCGGTGCCTATGCCGTGCTCGCCTGGGTCAACCAGCAGGTGGTGGAAGTCTATGGCTGGCTTACACAGGCCGAGACCATCGCCGGCCTTGCGCTCGCCGAGACGACGCCGGGACCGCTCATCATCGTGCTTCAATTCATCGGATTCATGACGGGCTGGCACCACGCCGCTGGGAGCAACGCGGCCGCGATCGCGATGCTTGCGGCGATGCTCACGTCCTGGGCGACCTTCCTGCCTTCTTTTGTCTTCATCCTGGTTGGCGCGCCCTACGTGCTCCGTCTGTCGGAAAACCGGCGTCTTGCTGCGGCGCTTGCGGGCGTCACGGCGGCAGTCGTTGGCGTGATCGCCAGCCTGGCCATTGCGTTCGGACGTAACGTGCTCTTCCCGGACGGTTTCGATGTACCCGACTGGGGCGCGGTCGGTATCGCCGTTGCAGCATTCGTGGCGCTCCAATGGACCCGCCTGGACGTGCTCTGGGTGATTGCCGGCGGCGCCCTGCTGGGTCTCGCGATCGGCATGGCCTGAGGCGCCAGCTGCGTGCTAGCTTCGGCGCCATGAAGTACCTGCACACGATGGTGCGCGTCAGCGATATCGCGCGTTCGCTTCACTTTTATTGCGACCTGCTCGGGCTCAGGGAAGTCCGGCGGATCGAGAACGAGCGCGGGCGCTTCACGCTCGTGTTCCTCGCCGCGCCCGGCGACGACGCGGCGCAGGTCGAGCTCACGTTCAACTGGGATCCCGAGGAGTACGGAATGGGTCGCGCCTTCGGGCACCTCGCCTATGAGGTCGACGACATCTACGCGGCCTGCGAAAAACTGCGCGCCGGTGGCGTGACGATCAACCGTCCGCCGCGCGACGGTCGCATGGCCTTCGTGCGCTCACCCGACAACGTCTCGATCGAATTGCTGCAGAAGGGCGGTACGTTGCCGCCGGCCGAACCCTGGGCATCCATGCCGAATTCCGGCGTCTGGTAACCCGCGGTTTGCGGAGTCGTGCACTCGCGCCGGCGCCTCGGCCGGGGTGGCTCGCTCGCTCAGAAGAACGGACATTCGCTTGCTCGCCACCCCGGCCGAGGCACCGGCGCGAGGCAAAGTCTCCGTTAACCTGCGATATATCTCCGCAGGTCCTCGATTTCGTGCTTCTGCTCGTCGATGACCGCCTTGACGCAGTCGCCGATCGAGATCACGCCGATGAGCTCTCCGTTGTCGACGACCGGCAGGTGCCGGATGCGCTTGTCCGTCATGAGCACCATGCATTCGTTCACGGTCTGCGCGGGGCCGACGTGGATGACGGGTGCGCTCATGATCGTTCCAACCGTCGTTTCGGTTGACTTGCGGCCCATCAGGACGACCTTGCGCGCGTAGTCGCGCTCGGAAATGATGCCGGCTAGCCGGCCGCCCTCGAGCACCGGCAGTGCGCCAATGTAGTGATCGGCCATGAGCTGGATTGCCGTGCGGACCGGGTCGCCCGCATCGACGGTGAATACGCCCGGCTTCTTCCCTTCGAGCAGTTGCCGTACGGTGCGCATCGCGATTCTCCCCCCGGACGATTTCCTCAGGGCATCTTACGCCCGCGCGCGCCAGGCGGCGAGAAGCTCGGCCTCACGCTCGGGCGTGAGACCGGAACGGAGCGCTGCCTTGCGTTCGGCAGGGCGCGTTTCGTGCCAGGCAAGCGTGTCGCGCACGATCGCCTCGAGCGGCCGCGAATGCAGCCCCTCCTTGAGCGAAGCCGCGATGCCCGTGAGCGAGCCGCCGGCCTCCTCGCCACGCATCGGTCCCCAGGGCGCGAAGTTCATCTCCTCCGGCTTCAGGAATTTCGCGAGGAAATCCTCGTCGATCCAGGAGACCTTCGTGTCGGCGTCCGTGAGCTTGAGGCTCGTGTCGATGAGATTGCCCATCGTCAGCGCGCCGGGCGCGGTGACCGCGTTGAAATAACCGTCCACGCTGCGCTCGACGAGGCCCAGCATGAAAGCGACGAGATCGCGCACATCCACGACCTGGATCGGGTCGGCCGGCGTGCCGGGAACGGCCATGTCGCCGCCCCGCGCGACGCGCACCGGCCAGTAGGTGAAACGGTCGGTCGGGTCGAGCGGGCCCACGATATAACCGGGGCGCACAATCGACGAGCGCGGGCCGTAGGCGTCGCGCACATACTGCTCGCAGAGCGCCTTCATCGGACCATAGGTCTCGTTCGTGATCTCTTCCTGGTCCTTGTTCTCGAGCACGCCGGTCGGCGATCCGATGTCGTTTGGTTTCGCAAAGCCCGCATAGGCCGAGATGCTCGAGATGTAGAGGCAGTAGTCCGTGTTCGGCCCGAGCAGGTCGGCCGACATCTTGCAGTACTTCGGGATGTAGCCCGTGTTGTCCACGACCGCGTCCCAGTGCCGGCCCTTCAGCGAGTCGAGCTGGCCCTTGCGGTCGCCGAGGAGCGTCTCAACGTTCTCGACGCCGTCCGCGTCGCGCTTGCCGCGGTTGAAATGCGTCACTTTCCAGCCGCGCGCAAGCGCCTGTTCGGTCAGGTGCGGGCCGATGAACCCGGTGCCGCCGAGGATCAGCAGCGTGCGCGGCTTGTCTTCCTGGGCCATGAGCCTGCCTGCAGCGAGGGCGAGGGCGGTGCCTGCGCCGGCTTTCAGAACGTTGCGACGGGAAAGTTTCATCGATTTTTCCTCAGCGTCCGCCGGCCGGCGCATAGCGCGCAAGCCAGTCCTTCACTTCGCCATGCCAGAACAGCGAGTTCTGGCGCTTCAGTATCCAGTGATTCTCATCCGGGTAATAGACGAGCCGGCTCGGCACCCCGCGGTTCTGCAGCGTCTGGAACAGCTCCATGCCGTTGTTGAAAGGCACGCGCTGGTCGAGCTGACCGTGGATCACGAGCGTCGGCGTATTGAAGTTGGTGGCGCCGGAATGCGGCGAATAGCGCGCGAATTCCTCGGGACGCTCCCAGGCCTCGAAAAAGCGGCGTTGCGAGGCGCCGTAATCGGCCCCGTACTGCGCATAGCTGTTGTACACGGCCGCGTGCGCCACGAGCGTCTTGAACGGATGCGGCCGGCCGAGCAGCGTCGCCGCCAGGAAGCCGCCGTAGCTGCCGCCGCCTGCGGTCATGCGCTCCGTGTCGATCCAGGGCTTGGCCGCGAACCACTCCGCCGCCTTGATCGTATCCTCGTACGGCTTCGTGATGAGGTCGGGATTGATGGAGTCGGTGAACGCCTGGCCAAAGCCGCTCGAGCCGTGGAAATTGTGCCAGGCGGTGACGTAGCCCCAGCCCGCGAACACTTGCGCGTTCCAGCGGAAGGTCCAGGCGTCGGTGATGCCGTTGTGCGGACCGCCATGCAGAAGGAGATAGAGCGGATACTTCTTCGCCGGATCGAAGTCCGGCGGATAGATCACCCACATCTGGATGTCCGCGCCGCCGGCGCCCTTGTAGGTAACGCTCTCGACCTTGCCGAATGCGGTTTTCGCGAGTTCCGCGTCGTTGTGGTCGGAGAGCTTCGTGGCGGCTCCGTCCTTCGTCGCGACGCGAACAAGCGTCGGCGGTTCGGTAAACGACTGGCGAATCGCGACGAGCATCGCGGGTTTTCCTGCGATTGCGAGCGCGGAGAAGCTCGCGGTCGTGGTCACGGGCTCGTGGTTGCCCCTGGCGATGTCGATGCGGTGGATCCGGAGCGTTCCGGCGTCGTCGATCGAGCCATACAGGCTTCTCGAGTCCGGCGACCAGACGAGATCCCGGATCGAACGGTCCCAGTCCGCCGCGAGCCGCCGGTGCGCGTCGTCCTTCCGGTCGATCAGCCAGGCCTGGAACGAGTCGCCGTAAAACCCCTTGATCGTCTGGCGCGTGTAACCGAGCCATCGCCCATCGGGACTGTACTTGGGCGCCTCGTCGTCGGCGAGGTTGCCAGCGGTGAGATTACGGGCCTCGCCGCCTTTCACGGGCACGACATAGACGTCCTTGTTGCTGTCAGTGCCCGTCGGGTCGGTGTCGGAGACGAATGCGATTTCCGCGCCGTCCGGCGATATCTCGTACGACTCGCCGCCGGTCTCCTTGCGCGACAGCTCGCGGCCCGCGGCGACCGTAATTGCTACCGGCAAGCCGCCTTCCCGGGCGATCAAGAACAGGTGCGCCTGGCGATCGTCAACGAAATGATCCCACCAGGTTACCGGCGGGCGATCCCAGGTTCTTGCCGTCATCTTCGATTCTTCGCGCGCGCTGAGCTTCTCGCGAGCCTTGTCCCAGTCCGCGATTTCCGGCCACACGCGCGAAATGAACGCAATGCGCGTGGAGTCCGGAAACCACTTCGGCGTCGCGACTCCGGTCGGGACGTCGCTGACGCGAATTGCCTCGCCGCCGTTCGCGGCGATGACGTAGAGCTGCGCCTGCTTGTCCTCGCCTCGCTTGGCGACGAAGGCAATCCAGCGGCCGTCAGGGCTCCAGGCCGGCTCGGATTCGTTGCCCTTCATGCTCGTGAGGCGCTGCGGCTTGCCGCCGGCCGTCGGCACAAGATAGAGGTCGGCCTCACCCTTGTCGCTTTCCACGTCGTAGCGCATGAGCGGATAGACGGCAAAGCGGCCGTCCGGCGACAGCGCGGGATTGCCGACGCGCGCAAGCTGCCACATCGATTCCGCCGTTATCGGACTCTGAGTCCCGTCTGCGATGGTGGCGACCGGGGTGACTGCGAGGGCGGCCGCGAACAGGCTGGCAGCAAGATTCATCGGGTGGCTCCATGGCGGCCGGTACGCGGCCTGTGGGGTGCGCGTGATTCTGCCGGTCGCGGGCGCGAGCTTGCAAACCCGTTTCGGCGCGAATGAAGCACGTTGCGCCGCAATTGCGATTGGGAGAAAGTGGCGTCATGCGGGATCTGGCGGAATTGAGGCAGCGCGTGCGCGAGTTCGTCGCCGAGCGCGACTGGGATCGCTTCCACAGCCCGAAGAATCTGGCGATGGCGCTCTCGGTCGAGGCATCGGAGCTGGTCGAGCTTTTTCAGTGGCTCACAGAGGAGGAGAGCGCGGCGCTCGACGCCGGGCGCAGGCAGCGCGCGGCGGAGGAACTCGCTGACGTGCTCTGGTTTCTCATTCGCATCGCGGACCGTCTCGACATCGACCTGCTCGAGGCCGCGGAGTCGAAACTCGTCCTGAACGCGAAGAAGTATCCGGCCGAGCGCGTGCGCGGCCAGTCACGCAAGTACGACGAATACTGAAGGGGACTGTCCCCTTTAAAGGTGAACGTCCCCTTTAAAGGGGACGTTCACCTTTAAAG
>CAYPQX010000142.1:0-19450 GCA_964412975.1 uncultured Steroidobacteraceae bacterium | reverse complement strand
CGTTCCGGGCGCTCCCTTCGCGACCCAGGTCGTGCCGGTCAGCACCATCGTGATCGTCATGCCGCCTGCGCCGCCTACGGTCGCGGGCACGACGATCTCCATGTCATACCCATCCGTGTTCTGGCCCGCAATCGACTTCGTCTGGCCGTTCGGCTTGATTGAGGTTTGCATGCCCTCGGCCGAAATGGCGCTCGAAATCTCCTGGGAGAAGGCGGCCATGTCCCACACATCGGCCTCCTTCTTCTTCGAATCGAAGACGTACATCTTCTGGTTCTCGACGTCGAAGATCGTCGTGTGGGTCTTGCTGCCCATCACGGCCTCCGTACGCATTTTGAGACCCTTGATGTAGGTAGTGCTCGTCGTGGCGCCCGACATGCCGAGCCCCTTGCCGGTGCCCGTGGCCTTGATTGTGACGTCGGCGTACGCCGGCATCCATACAACGAACGCGAGGGCCACGGCCAGCATCGTGCGGGTCATTGCAGGGCTCCTTTTAATTGGATCTGCCGAATTCATCGGTCACATACGACCTGAATGGCTCCAGTGATTGCAGCAATTCGGGCCAAGTGTTCGAGGATTGCTTTCATGCGTGAGGCTCGGACAGTGCGCGAGCATACTCCTGGGTGAAGACCGCAGCATTGGCCGCAATTTCTACCATACCGGTATACCCTATCCCTGAAAAGCTGTCGCCAGCTTCTCGCCGCAACCGCGGAAGCTTCGACCGTTGAGCGTGACGGTCACGGTCGCGGCGAACGACCTTCCGCTCATGGCGTCGGTGCATGCGACGGGCACGATTTCGACGCGGAGATCATTCGCCTCGGTCACGGCCTGGTAGGTCCGGGTACCGGTGCTCGAGTCCACCCTGACGGGGGATGCCGGCGTCACGGCGCTGCCTTTGCCGTAATCGTAGGTGAAGCGCATCTCGGCGCCCTGGCGGATCTCGAGTTGCCAGCCGGGTTCCTGTCCGATCGCCCGGAAATCGCGGTCGCGCGCGAGTTCGAAGAAGACGCCATCCCAGGGTGCCAGCGCGCGATCGCGATCGATCTCGATCAGCCGCGCGCCGAGCACGGGCCAGGGCGCGCCACCGCAGGAGACGTCCATCAGCCGGATCTGATTCTTCCCGGCGAGCGGCTTCAGGCTTCCGGGTGATAGCTTGAACTCGCTCGCGAGAAAAGTCCCGGCTGGCACAGTGCGAGCGTCAAAGCCCGGTTCGCTGCACCGATTGCCAAACGAGATCGCGGCACTCGCCGTGAGACGCACGGTTTCACCGTAACGCGCCCGCGCCTGGTCGTCGCTCAGGGCGCTGATGCCCGGGCTGTGATGCGACACCACGGTCCAGATACCGGTCAGCGAGGGCGTCGCAGTCGCAGTTGAGCGTGAGATCTGATTTGCTGTGGATGGCGCCGATGCCTGCGCCGCGACAAACCGAAGCGGTTCAGGCTTGCCCGCAGTAAAGATATTGAGCGACTGTCCGTCGATCTCGAAGCGTTCGGCGTCACGCAGTGCCGCGAAGTAGGCGTCTTCCTGCCCCATGACAGCTTCCGGGCAGGCTTTCCGTGTCGCCGCGATGCCGCCGAAGTGGATCGAGTTGCCCTCGACAGTGACCACGCCGTTGAAGCGATTGCAGGAACCGTTGCCGCTCGCGCGGCCTTCCGATGGAAACTCGAGCGTCGCCTGCGCGCGATCGAGGGCAGCAGCGCCTGCGAGGTTCTCGAGTCGCCAGGCCGTTCCCCACAGGGCGACGGTCGCGGGCGCCACTTCGGCGCGCGCTGGAGCCTGAGTCAGGTCCGGTGGAACCTGATCCGCTGGTGCGAACAGGATTTCGACCGGCTCGCCGGGACCCAGCGTCCGGATGCGGAATGCGCTATCGCTCAAGAAGAGAATATCGACCGGGTGTTCCTGGCCTTCCTCGATAATCGTCAGGCGGCCGTCCCCATAGCGCCAGCTTCCGAAGACCGGGTTCGCATGAGGCGAGGCCATGACGAGCGTGCCATCCGACAGGAAAATGCGCAGGTCGCCCGGCGCCACCTGTTTCGACTCGGTGACCGCCCAGACCGTGTTGACAAAGGAGGGCTTTGTTTCTGCAGGAGCCTCCGCTGCGACCGGCACCGCGGCCGGTGTGGGCGCCGGCTTCGGTTCGTCCGACCGTTCGCAGGCGGCGAGCGCGAACATCGAAACGGCAAGCAACGCGAGAGTTCGAGTGGCCATGGGGACTCCCGGAACGCGTCTGGGCTGTGCTTAGACTACTCAGCCTTCCGCCAAATTCCCATGCGGGCTTTGAAGCCGCGGTCATAATGCGGGACGGAGGCAAGCTCATGCCGTCAGTCCTCGTCACCGGCGCAAATCGCGGCCTCGGCCTCGAGTTCGCGCGCCAGTACGCCGCCGACGAGTGGCAGGTTTTCGCGGCCTGCCGGGAGCCGGACGCTGCAAAAGAACTGAAACAAATCGCATCCAAAAGCGGCGGGCGCATCCGCGTTCTCAAGCTGGACGTGACGGATACGGCGAGCGTCCGGGCAGCGGCCGCCGAGCTGAAAGGCGAGCCGATCGACCTGCTGGTGAACAATGCCGGTGTCGGCAGTCCGCGCAACCAGCAGCTCGGCAGCCTCGACTACGCGGCCTGGGCCCGGGTGCTCGACGCCAATACACTGGGACCCATGCGCGTTGTCGAGGCGTTCCTCGGGAATGTTTCGAAGGGCAAGCAGAAGCGCATCGTCACGATCACGAGCGCCATGGGATCGATCGAGGACAACACCTCCGGCGGCTCCTACGCGTATCGCAGCTCCAAAGCGGCCGTGAACATCGTGGTGAAGAGTCTTTCGATCGATCTCGCATCGCGCGGGATCACCTGTGTCGTGATGCACCCGGGCTGGGTTCGCACGGACATGGGTGGGCAGGGCGGAAAGCTCTCGCCGGCGGAGAGCATCCAGTCCCTGCGATCCGTCATCGCGAAACTGCGGCCGGAGGACTCCGGCAAATTCCTGAACTACAACGGCGAGCCCTACTCCTGGTAGGGCGCCGGGTCTTCCAACTCCTTCGTCGATCGGTGCATCCAACCCGCAAGGGGAGATGCACATGACTCAGTCAAACGCCCGAGTCCGCGTCATGGCCGTGGGCCTTCTCGCAGCGTGCCTGCCGTTCCGGCTGGTCGCCGCCGGGGCTGCGGTCGAAAACGCCCAACCGTTGTTCTCCGAAACAGGCCTCGCAGCACTCGAAGACCTGATGCGGTCCGCCATCCGCGAGGGCCGTGCCCAGTCGGCGATTGCGATGCTGGCGCGTGACGACGAAATCCTCTGGCTGAAGGTCGCAGGCGAAATGGGCCCGGGCGTGCCGATGCGCGAGGACGCGATCATTCCGCTGGCTTCCGTCGGGAAGATGCATACGGCGACGGCCGCCATGGTTCTCCGCGAGCGCGGGCGAATCGCGCTTGACGATCCGGTCAGCAAGTACATCCCCGAGTTCGCGAACGTCCGCATCGCCGTGACGGATGCTGCGGGCGGGACCACGCTCGTGCCACCAGCGCGCCCGGTCACGATCCACCACCTGCTGACCCACACGGGCGGCCTGACGGTCAGCGGCGACAGCTTCTGGGCCGTCTGGAATGCGCATGCGGACAAGACGACGACTACGGCAATGGCGCGGGCGCTGACGGCCTTGCCGCTCAAGTCGCAGCCGGGCGAGCGCTTCGAGTACGGTCCCACCGGCGCGTCCTACGAAGTACTCGGTGCAGTCATCGAGATCGCAAGCGGCCAGACGCTGGAAGTGTTCATGGCCGAGAATATTTTTGAGCCGCTCGGCCTTACTGACACTTATTTCGTCCTGCCGCCGGACAAATCGGAGCGATTGCCGGCCTTCTACCGCAAGGTGGACGGCGAGTTGCGACTTGACCGTCAGCAGGGCGAGGACTATCCGAGGAGCACGTTCTTTCACGGCGGTGGCGGCGTGCAGTCCACCCCCCGCGACGTGCTGCGCTTTGCGCGGCTGTTCCTGGACGGCGGCACGGTGGACCGCGTTCGCGTGCTGAACCCCGAATCGGTCCGGCAAATGATGGGCGACCAGCTTGGGGAGAAAGCGCCCAAGGGTTTCAGCTGGGGCTTCGGCGCGGCGCTGCAATTGACGCCGTCCGGCGAGACGGCCCAGTACGGCTGGACCGGCGGCGGTTACGCGATGCTCTGGATCGACCCAGGCAAGAGACTCATCGCGTATTTCGCCGCGCCTTTGATGCCGCCAGGCGATAACGAGCTGCTGATGGACTTTCGCCGACTCGTCTATCAGGCGATGATGCCGCCATGACTGGAACGCTCCACCGATACACGGCGTTCACCACGACCCCGAAAGGCGGCAATCCCGCGGGCGTGTGGATCGGCGACGCCCTGCCGGCGGTTGTTGAGATGCAGCGCATTGCCACCCAGGTTGGCTACTCCGAGACGGCCTTCGTGGCACCGGCGGAAGGGTTCGCCCGCACGGTCCGCTACTACAGCCCGGAGAAGGAATTCGATTTCTGCGGGCATGCGACCATCGCCTCGGGTGTCGTGCTGGGCCAGAGCTGTGGAGCGGGCGAATACCGTTTCTCCACGAATGTCGGCGATGTGCCAGTAGCCGTGCGGCAGCGCAATGGCCAATGGGAGGCGGCGCTGACTTCCGTGACGCCTCGGCACGAGCCGGCGCCGGCGGGATTGCTGGGCGATGCGCTTGCCGCGCTTGAATGGAGTGAGAGTGATCTCGATCTGTCGATCCCGGCGGTGCGCGCCTATGCCGGCGTCTGGCACCTGGTGATCGCGGCGCGGACGGCTGAGCGGCTCGCCGCGCTTGACTACGATTTCGATCGGCTCAAGGCCTTCATGCGGGCGGAAGGACTCGCTACGCTGCAGCTCATCTGGCGCGAGCGACCGGACCTCTTCCACTCACGCAATCCATTCCCAGTCGGCGGCGTCGTCGAAGATCCGGCAACCGGCTCGGGTGCTGCCGCGCTCGGCGGCTATCTGCGGGACGCCGGCCTGGTCAAGGCGCCGGCCTCGATCGTGATCCTGCAAGGAGAAACGATGGGTCGGCCAAGCCGCCTCGATGTGGCAATTCCGGTTTCGGGCGGGATCGTCGTCAGCGGTAATGCCGTGCCGATGGAGAGCTGAGATGAAAAAAGACGCGGTCGCCGTTGCGGAACAACTCGCACGGGACTTCCTGGGGCACGTCTGGGGGCCGAATCACGAGATCGAAATCATCGACGAGCTGATGACGCCGGACTACGTCATTCACTCCGGTGGAAAGGAAATCCGCGGCCAGGAGGCATTCAAGGTTTGGATCGCGGAGTTCTTCCGCACTATGCCGGGTGCGACGGACGAAATCGTGGATGTGTTCGCGAACCCCTCCGGCGATCGTGTCGTCGCGCGGTGGATCTGCAGCGGAACAAACGGCGGCGTATTCGGCTTGCCGGCGAATGGCCGGCAGATCTCATTCCACGGCATCAGCGTGTGGAAGGTACGTGACGGACGCCTGGCGGAGTGCTGGGTGGAGCGGGAAGCGCCGCGCTATCGCGATTGAGGCGAAGAGTCCGAAAAAATATCGCCTTTCCGTCGCGTCGCCGCTGCGGAACTGATGGAGCTGATCTCGGGGGCGGTCGCCGTGTTCGGGGTGGTTGAAGTCGAGAAGTGGATCAGGCGGACACGGCGATGAAAGAACAGGCGTTGGCGCTGATTACGGGACACGGTTCCTGGCTGCCGCTGGCCGCCTTCCTGGTTCTCGGTGCGCTGGTTTTCCTGGTCGCGTCGCGCCTGGCCCGCGCGGCTGACACCATTGCGGACGCGACCGGGCTCGGCCGCGCCTGGATTGGAGCCATTCTTCTCGCAGGCAGCACCTCCCTCCCGGAGATCACGACCGACGTCAATGCAGCTGTGCTCGGCGTGCCGGACATCGGCGTCGGCGACCTGATGGGCTCCACGCTTGCGAACATGCTGATCCTCGCGCTGCTCGATCTCGTGTACGCGAAGCGGCAGATCCTCCAGAATGTTGCGATCAATCACGCGGTCGTCGGCCTGCTTGCGATCGCGCTGACGATGGTCGCGGGCATTGCGATGGCGACCGGCGGATTCGGCCGATTGGGGCCGATCGGCATCGAGTCGCTCGTCATCATCGTGGTGTATCTGCTCGGCATGCGGATCTTCTACCAGTTGACGCAGACTGCGGCGGCCGGGCTCATTCCGGATCCGGCCGGGGTCCGGGCGGCGCAGGCGGAGGGCGACAAACGGGTCCGGCTGCGTTCCGCGGTGTGGACGTTCGCGCTGGCGGCCGCTGCCCTGGTCATCATCGCGCCCTTGCTCGTGATTTCGGCAGAGGCGTATTCCGTCGAGTCGGGCATGAGCCAGACATTCGTCGGCACGCTGCTCGTGGGGCTGACGACTTCCTTTCCGGAGATCGCGACGACCGTCGCCGCGGTTCGCCTCGGGGCCGTCGATCTCGCGGTCGGAAACATCTTCGGAAGCAATGCATTCAACATGTGCGTGCTTTTTTTCATGGACGTCGCGTACACCCAGGGCCCGGTGCTGGCGGATGTTTCTGCGGATCACATCGTCACGGCGCAGCTCGCGACGCTCAGCATGGCCTTTGGCGTCCTCGGCATCATGAGCCGGCTCGAGCAACGCAGCGCGGTCACGCGGTTCGGAAGCCTGCTGGTCGTCGCGTGCTATGCGGCCGGGATCTGGCTGCTGAGCCGGGGGTGAGCCGTTTGGTGAGTCTCAAACGTGATAGGCGAACACGGGCAGCTGGGACCTGAAGAGAAAGGTCTCGGTGACGCCGCCGAAGATACGTTCGCGCAGCCGGTTGCGGCTGTATGCGCCCATGACGAGAAGATCCGATTCGGTCATGACGTACGCGCGCGCGATCTCTTTCCTGACGTTGCGGCCGGGCGTTCGTATGACGTGCGAACGGACCCCGCAGTGGGCGAGGTATTCGCGAAGCTGAGCCGCTTTCGGGCCGGCCAGGTCCTGTGCGCCGCTGGCGACGATCTCAACCTGTTCGGCGCTCCGCAGGAGCGGGAGAGCGGCGGTAACGGCGAGCGCGGTCTCGGGCCGCTGGCTCCATGCGATCAGGATACGCCGACCAAGGCGTGCGACGCGGCGCCGCTGGGGCAGCACGAGCACCGGTCGTGCCGTATTGAGGAGCGCCGCGAGCAGGAACTCGTGTGCCGGCCCGAACCTGCCGATCTCGGGCCGCGAAAGCACGGCGAGGTCCGCAAGTGGTCCCACGATGCCGAGCACGCGGTTCGGTGTACCCACCATCTCGCGCCAGATTGCGAGACCGGATCGGCCAATCCGCGGCCTCCGGCTCCATTCGAAACGGTTCGTTTCCGCCACCCGGCGAAACAGGCGCGAGGCTGCGGCGGGGTTGAACTTCGCTTTGTCGGACCGGTGCGGGCGCACGTGGCAACCCACCACGTTCGCCTCGTGTGACGCCGCCAGGCGGAATGCGGCATCGAGTGCGTAGAGGCATTCGGGCCGATCTGCGACAGGAACGAGAATCACGCGCATCGGGTTCGATTGTAACCGCTGTCGATGACCGGCGGTTCAATCGAGGCTGCGAGCAAGCAGCCGCCGAATCTCCGGCAATGCGCTCAGATGCTCCGGTTTCATCATGACGGATCGCAGCGCGGTGACCGACTCGGCGTCGTCTTTCCATTGGCTGTGGAAGAACTTCACTGGCAGCTGGGCAAGCGCCAGGTGCAAGCCATTCCGTGCGCACTCGCTGAAGAGGGCCCGGGCCCCTTCCGATGCTTCGGCTGTGGTCCTGGCCTCGATCACCCATACGACGATGTCGAGCTCCGGTGCGAACGCGGGCACGAATCGCTCGTCCTTCCCCAGATCATCGTAAAGCCGTAACGCCCCGTTGCGGCAGTTGTCGAGCATTCGCGAAAACTCTCCACCGCTCTGGAGCGGAAATAAGCGCTGCGTCGCCCACAACGCCACCGCCGCCGCTCCCGGCCGCGAGCACTCGAGGGTGATCTCGCCGAGATGCAGGTCCCCGGAGCTGAAGTATGTATATGGCGACTCGTGCTTGTAGAACTTGCCGACCTCCGGATCGCGAAAAAGAACCGAGCCGCAGCCATACGGCTGCAATCCGTGCTTGTGCGGATCGATGACGATGGAATCGACCTCACGCAGTTGGTCGAATGCCGCGCGAGCCGGGGGCGCGAGGTTTGAGGCGAGCGTGTAGTAGCCGCCATAAGCGCTATCGGCATGTAGCCGGAACCCGTAACGCTCGCGCAACGACAGGATGTCGGGCAGCGGATCCACGGAACCCGTCGCCGTCGTCCCAAGCGTCGCAACCACGGTCCCGATGCCGCCATGCTTCAACCGATCCTCCAGCGCGTTCAGATCCATCCGCGCATGCCGATCCGTCGACACGCTTTCGAACGCCAGCTTCAGGACACTGCTGATGCGGCCGTGCGTGTAATGCGCCTGGTCGGAAGCGAGGATCACATCGCCGGGCCGCAATTGCCCCGCGATCCAGAGCGCCTCGAGATTTGCCATCGTGCCGCCGCCGGTCAGATGCCCGAGATGCGTGTCCCAGCCGAACATGCGCGCGATCTCGGCGACCGCTTCCTTCTCCATCTGCGAACTCGCGCGCCCGCCGTCGAGCGCGTGATTGTTGGGGTTGATGTACATCGCGAGCGCGTTGGCGAGGCGCGCCACCGGATGCGGCGGCTTCAGCATCTGCCCGGCGTACTGCGGGTGGAAGTACGGGAAGTTGTCTTGCATGCGCTCGGCGACTTCGAGCAGCACCTTGCGTGTCGCAGCCTGGTCCACGTGCTGCGGGTCGGAGGCGGGCAGGGAAGAAAAGCCTTCCTCCATCCGCTCGAGTGCCTCCCGGAGCAGCCCGAGCGAGTCCTTATCGAACTGGAACGAGCCCGCCTGACTCATGACGGCAATGCTACAGTGCCAACGCGGCTTTGAACGACCTACCGGTTCCGTCGCTCCACGTCCTCCAGCAACTGCGCATTCCTTTGCTGGTAGTCGCGGAACAGCTTGGCGAATTCCTCTTCCGAGCCCGCAAAGTAGCCGATCTGACGCACGCGAACCTGGCCGCCGTCCTCGACCATCTGGCGCGTGATCCAGGCAGGATGGGCCGGGTGGTCCTTGGTCGTGAAGATATAGAAAGTCCTTGAGCGCATGTCCGAGAAAGCGATGAGATGCATGCCCTTCAGGAGTTCCGCCGTCGATTCCAGGTTCTGCCGGACTTGCGCAGCGTAATCCGCCCATTGATCAACAGTGATGTTGGGAGACGGATAGGGCTGGAATTCCTGGGCAAGCGCGGGCGCGGCCGAACCGAATGCCACGGCCAGGCACAGGACGACGCGCGCGGGTCGAGTTTTCTTTCCGTACATGGTCGGTATGCGAATTATCGTTCCGGAGATTCGGAAACGCTACTAGGTCGAACGGCAGCCCTGCGGCACCGCGGTCGATCAGCTAGCTGCGCCGGTGGTCGACCAGATACGACCCATTGATCTCGGCAATACTCCGCGTCCCCGCCTGACGCATCGCGATCAGCAACTCGTTCCGCAGGATGTCGAGGACTTTCTCGACGCCTTCCTGTCCGAACGATGCGAGACCCCAGATATACGGCCGCCCGATGGCAACGGCGTTAGCCCCGAGCGCGAGAGCCTTGA
The DNA here is from genome assembly GCA_964412975.1 of uncultured Steroidobacteraceae bacterium. Classification (GTDB taxonomy): domain Bacteria; phylum Pseudomonadota; class Gammaproteobacteria; order Steroidobacterales; family Steroidobacteraceae; genus SCUD01. The sequence continues at coordinate 9,801 of CAYPQX010000142.1, read as the reverse complement.
AGATGTCAGTGCCACGGCGAATGCCTCCGTCGACGATGAGCGGCATCCGCCCCTGGACGCCCGCGGCCACTTCCACAAGGCTGTCGATCGATGCGCGGCCGCTGTCTTCGGCGCGCCCGCCGTGATTCGACACGATGATGCCGTCCACGCCGTGATCGACGGCGAGTTCGGCGTCTTCTCGTGTCACGATGCCCTTGATGACGTGCTTCCGGGGCCAGATGTCGCGAAGTCGATTGAGATAGTCACAGCTCATGTCGATCGGGGTCAGGTCGGTGGCCGCCGAGATATCGAGGCCGTCGAACATCGGCTTGCCAGTGATGAAGCCGCTGAGCCGAGTCCGGTCGCTCGTATGGCAAGTCTTGCAATCACGCGAATCACGCGGGATCGAGCGAGCGGCCGTCAGGCGGTTGGAGCCGCCCTGCAGGTCCACAGTCAGAGCGAGCACAGGACATCCCGCCCCTTCTGCGCGGCGCACGAGCGCCTGCGTGATAGGCCACAGGTCGGTCGGGTAGAGCTGATACCAGATGGGCGCACCGCGCGCCGCGGTGACGTCTTCGACGGAGGAGGAGGAAACCGTGGACAGGATCTGCAGGTGCTGCCTGGATTTGGCCGCCCGGGCCACCGCGATTTCGCCATCTTCATGAAATGCGCGCTGGCTGCCGACTGGATCCAGGACGATCGGCGAGTCCCAGGTCGTGCCGAACAGGTTGACGGACATGTCGATCTTGCTCAAGTCGACAAACCGACGGACCCGCAGGCTGTAGTTCGCAAAGCCTGCGGTGTTGGCGTGCAAGGTCGCATCGCCATCGACGCCAGTTTGCAGATAGCCAAAATGCGCGGGCGGCAAGCGCTCGCGCGCGAGACGCTCGAAATCGAACACGTCCAGCGCCTGGTCCGGGGCGGAGATGAGCCGGTCCGCGTCCTGGCCGAATGCCTTGATCGATGGCCCCAGACCGGCCAGAACCGGACCCGCAAGCATGGATTGCAAGACGCGCCTGCGCGTCTGCCGGCTCATAGTCATTTTTTGGATCTCCCTGAGAACCCAGTCTACGTCAGGACTCGTACTCCCGTAGACGCAGGTTGAGAGTGGATTGGGGATCACGCCGACGGCGAGCCCGAAGGCCATCGGCCGGCCACTCAACTGGATCGGCTTCTTGCCGTACTTATGGGCCTTCCACGAGGCCGCCTTCGATTGCCTTCTCCTGATTCTGGAAGATGGCCATCGCCGTGCGCATCGGCAGGAAGCCGAGCTTCTTGTAGAAACCCTCCTTGCCGGGGTTGGCGTACAGGATGATTTTGCGGTGACCCGCCGATAATTCGTTGAGCTTCAGAATGATCGATTTGCCCAGACCGCGCCCCTGATAGTCGGGGTGGACCGCGACGTCGCAAAGATACGAGCAGTCGATCCCGTCGGCCACGGCCCGCCCGACGCCGACGAGCGCGTCTCCGTCGAACACGAAGCACTTGAACAGGCTGTTCCCGAAGCAGAGCTTCAGGTCACCGGCTTTCTTGTCGCCGAGCGGCGCGATCCGGTAGAGGTGTGAGAGTTCGTTCCAGTCGATTCCGGCGTCGTTGAACTGCCAGCGCATGCTAGTTTCCGAGCGCGCGCTTGGCCTGCTCGACCCCGCGCAGGCTGTTCAGGCGATTCGGATACAGTTCCAGCGAGCGCTGGTAAGCCGAAAGCGCCTCGGTGGGCTGCTTCTGCAGCATCAGGAGATCTCCCAGTAACTCATAGGCGGGGAGAGTGGGTGCCGGGGTCACGGGATGCTTCGGCGTCGAGGCTTCGAGACTGGCTGCCTCGCGCATCAGTGCAACACCCGAATCCGCTTGTCCTGCCTGCTGCGCCACCCACGCATCGAGTTCGAGGCGTAACACCTGGATGTTCCGCGCGAACAACTCCTCGCGCGACTTGCGCGCAGCGGCTTCCAATTCCACGAGCCGCTGGCTGGCGGCCCGGGCTTCGTCAAGTTTTCCCAGGTGTGCCGCACCGAGGCCGTGCGCGAAGCGCGCGATCCCCTCCGGCCATGGGAAGCGATCCCAGTCGAGATCGCCCGGCTCGCGTGCAGCGATCAGGAGAGCCTCGTCCCAGGCGCGCCGCTCGAGCGCATAGCGGGCCTGCGTGGACGCCAGGTGAAACGCAGTCTTGAAGGTCGGCTCCAGTCGTTTGGTACTGCGCAATCGGTCGAGCTGTGCCAGGGCGCTGCCGTTATCGCCCTTCTGCAGGTATGCGTACACGAGGTATTCGATCGCATGCGGAAACTCGTCCCAGACGAACTGCCCGCGATCGCCGGCGGGATACTCGAGCGCTGCGTCAGCGGCCTTCAGGTTACCGCGAATCACGCCGTCCCAGTCGCCGAGGCGCGTATAGATGTGGGTCGGCATGTGGAGCGCGTGCGGATTGTTCGGCGCGGCCGATTCATACTTGCGCGTGATCTCCAGTAACTCCCGTTCGCGTCCCGGGACGTCGTTGGCGTGCACGAGGTAGTGCATTGCGCCTGGGTGATCCGGGTTTTGCTCGTACACGTGAAGGAGGAGTTCGGCGGCCCGGTCGGCATTCGTTCTGGAAATCACATTCGGTGGGACGATCGCAAGCTGCGCGAGGGCATAGAACGCGGCTGCCTCAGGGTCCTTCGGAAAAGCCGAGTAGAGTTTCCCGGAGGCCTGTTCCCAGCGGCGAATGCGGAGCCAGTAATCGGTCGACTCGGGGTCCAGAAAGAAGGCTTCCGCCGTGCCGACAAAGAGCCGTTCCCGTTCAGTCGGCGGCTGAAGTGCGCGGGCTTTCTGCACTTCATCCCAGCCGCGCTGGAGTGCGGCGGGCCCCGGGCGTGTCGGCCAGAGCGGCTGGAACAAGGTCATCGCGATGCCCCAATGCGCCATCGCGCAGTCCGCATCGAGTGTGGCGACTTGTTCGAATGCCTCGCGCGCCTGCGGATAAGTCATGTGATGAAGCAGGGCAGCTGCGCGATTGAATGCCTGCTGCGCCGGTTCCGAGCAGCTGATCGGAAAGTTGACGGTGCCAAGGTCGTGACCGGAATGCTGCTGTTCGTGGGCCTGCACTCCATTGCTGGCGAGAAAGGCAGAGACGATCGCAAATTTCAATGCAGGGAATTTCATTCCCGGTACGCCGCTGCGCCTGCGATGGCCCCGATGATCGATGCCACGAGCTGATAGCCGGCCGCCCCGAGCCACAACTCGGCACTGAAGAAGCCGATCGGGATGAACTGCACGGGCCCGGTCAATGAGTACGCAAACCAGGCGGTGACGCCCGCCCAGACGGCCGTCAGCGGGCCTGCACCGAGTCGCGGCCGCAACAGCACATAGACGAAGAGCGTCAGCAAGCCGCGCCCAAGTTCGAAGATCACGAAATAGAGCGCGGTCCAGCCCCCATGCTCCTGGATGGAAACACCCAGCGCGTCGATGAGCGCATGCCACTGGTCGTTGATCAGGCGCTGATGCAGGAAGCCGTCGCTGACAAAGCAGATGGCTGCCACGATCAGGGCGCCGAGTACGAACCGGCCCCAGTTGACGTTCTTCATTTCGAACCCGCCTTCTGAATTGACGGAACGATGTATTCACCGAGCAACCGGTCCGCCCAGCGGCCCCAGATGCCGCCCTGCATGTAATTACCGCCAGTGAAGACGGCCGTCAACTGGAGTTCGGGAACGACGATCAGGATCTGTCCGCCATTGCCGGTCGCGGCAAAGGCGTCGTAGCGGCGCTTGCCGGAGCGCAGGCCGGTGAGATGCCAGGCGAGCGCGTCCTCGCCTCCGAAATAGGAATTGCCGAAGTCTTCCGCAGAAAGTCCTGTCGTCTCGGGCGTGATCTGAATGCGTGGCGAAGTCGATTGCTCGATCCAGTCGGCCGTGACGATCTGCCGGTCATTCCAACCGCCAAGATAGGCCTGCCCGACTTTCAACAGGTCGCGGGGCCGCAGGAAGACTCCGCCACCCAGATAGCCCTCGCCATTCGGCATCAGGTTCCAGTGCCACTCGCCAAACTCCAGTTTCTGGGCGACATGCTGGTCGAATAACTCCGGGAGCCAGATCCCCGTTTCGGTCGTGAGGGCGCCGCCCACGAGATTGATGTTCGCCGAGCAGTACGCATAGCGCTTGCCGGGATCGTGTGCCATCGGCAGGTCGAGCGTGAACTTCCACCAGTCCGGCTGCGCAGTCTGCGTCTGCATCGTATTCTCATTACCGTGCGAGGCGTCGTCGTTGTCGTCGCAGGCAAGACCGGCGGAGTGTGTCAGGAGATGCGCGAGCGTGATCTCGGACTTGCGCGGGTCGGGATTGGCAAACGGACCCCGTCCGGACATCAGCGGGTAGATCTTTGTGTCGGTGCCGAGCGCGCTGCCATCCGCGATTGCGGTGCCGAGCAGGACCGAGGCAAAGGTCTTACCTGCGGAGCGCAGGTCGTGAGGCATGTCGCGGTCGAATCCGAAGAAGTACTCCTCGAGCACGAGCTTGCCGCGGTAGGCGACGAGGAGGGAGTGAATGAGCGAGGGTCGGCGGCCGGCCGGATTGTCGTCGATGATCGATTGCACCATGCGAGTGATCGCGGCCTCATCGAGCCCGAGTTCTCCTGCCCGCGCGGTCTCCCAGCCATCGGGGGTAACGGAGGGTTCACGGTAGACATAGGCCGCGCTGCCCGGCGGCCGGGGAAAGAAGCTCGCGGCATCCTGCAGGGCGCGCCGTGCAAGCTCAATCTCGCCGCCCGCATCTTCCCAATTCATATGAATCCGGTCGGTCGCGGCGATGTACTTTGCTTCCAGCCGGTACTGCGGCGCCGCAGGATCCGCGCCTGCGGTGAAATGCACGGCATCGCCAGTCCGAGCGACGCGGTACTGCATTGCCGGCCCATGCGAATGCTGCTCGGGGTTGCGGAATGCCGCCATCAGGGCGCCTTCCTTGTCCCGGAAGATGCGCAGATACAAGGTGAAGGGATTGGGAAGCGGGCGGATGACGCCGACGAAGGAGTTCTGGCCGCTCAGCGACAGCGTCACCGGTGTCGCGAATGCCTGGCTGGCGCCACCGGGGAAACGGGGATCGCGGGTTGCGGCCGGGCGGGTCCAGAGGCCGTGGATCTCGCGGTGAACGCCCATTCCAGACGGCACAATGCCGGGTGAACTGATGTTCATCCATCCGCGGAATCCCCCGACGCCACCGGGAAACCTGAACTCGATTCTTAACGGAATTTCCGTCTTGAACTCAGTTTCCAGGTCGCCGACGACCGCACGCCAGGTTCCGGCCTCCTGGATTATTTTCAACTCGCCGGCGAGCGGCGTGCCGAACGTTGTTTCGTACGACCAGAGACCGATCAGCGCGTCGTCCGCCATTGCGGTCGGCATGTAGCTGCAGAAAGCAACAGCCAGGACGACCAGGCGCGAGAAATGATTGCTTGGTTTCATTCCGCGTCTCGCGCGAAGTTCATGACCCAGTTCGTCTCCCAGTTTGCCCCGCCATCCGCGGAGAACGCCTGTTCCCAGCGTGGGCTGTCTTTCGCGGGCATGGACCAGCGGAAACGGATGCGGATCGGCCGCCCCTTGAACTGGTCGTCGGTGTAGAACGTGCCAACGCCATTCTCGAAGCTGCCGACGACGGGCACGTCGAGGGCGCTGGGATCACGGCCGTCAAGCCACCAGATCGACCACTGCCGCGTTTCCCGGTTGTAGGTACGAAGCGTGACGGCCCGATAGGCGTCGCCCGGTAGATCGAGGAAGTTGTCGTCCACGTTGCCGAGACCGCCGAGAATCTTTTGCGTCTCGCAAGTGCCCTCGAACTCGGTCCAGTCGGTGCAGGCGGCCAGTCGCTCGTTCAGCCGGCGGTGGTGGACACGCCAACGGCCGATGAAGAAGTCGAAATCGCCGGCACCCGACCGGCCCGCTGCTGCGCTCATGGTTCGCGCATATTACCCGCAGCACTCATTCGAGGGGCTGCACCAGGTTGACCAGGTTCCCGCAGGTGTCTTCGAATCGCACCGCCGCGATCGGTCCCATTACCTGGGGTTCGCCGCGGAACTTGACGCCTCGCTTACCGAGGCGTTCGAAGTCACCCTGGATGTTGGACGTCGTGAAGGCGGTTGCCGGGATTCCGGCATGGTAGAGCGCCTTGGCCTGGTCGTCGACCAGGACGCTCGCAAACTTGATCTGCATGACTTTGTGGCCTCCTTGCCAGGACAGGACACAAAATCTTACACGGATCAGGCGGTCGAACGCGCCTCGCTGTAGTTTTCCGCGATGATCGCGAGGATGTCGCTCCAGCCCTTCGTGTGCGCCGCGACCATCTCCGCGCTCGGCAACTTCTCGTGGGTCAACACGATCTCCGTCGATCCGCGGACCGGCCGGAACTCGACGGTGACGAGGGAATCGTTGTTGAGGGCGTACGGCGAGTTCCAGGTGAAAACCAGGCGCCGCGGCCTGTCGATTTCCTTGTAGGTACCAGTATGCGGAATCGCACCGGACGGCGTGTGCATGACGATCTCGAAGCTACCGCCCACGCGCGGGTCGACCTTGATTGCGGATCGCAACGTGTCGCCCGGGCGCATCCACACCGCGAGGCTTGCGGGATCGAGCCAGGCATCGAACAATTCCTGGGCGGGGGCGGCGATCTCACGCCGCACGATGACCTTCGGCACATTCACGTCGTTCATGTCGTCTTCCTTTTCCCGGGGCTTTTGCGTTTGTTCGTCACGAATTTGTCGAGGGCTTCCAGGCGGCCTTCCCAGAAGCGCTGGTAGTGGGCAATCCAAGCGGCTGCCTCGGCTAGCGGGGCGGCGTTCAGCGACAGGACATGGTCGCGGCCATGCACCGCGCGCCGAACGAGCCCGGCGCGCTCGAGCTTGCGGACGTGTTTCGACACGGAATTCAGGGAGATCGGGAAGTCGGCTGCCAGTTCAGTGACGCGGGCGTCGCCCGTCGAAAGCCGCGCGAGGATCGCCCGGCGCGTCGAATCGGCGACTGCGCCAAGCACGTTGTCCATGACCACGTTTCGATATTCACCCATAAGGGTGAATATAGATCAGGCAGTCATCGAAGGCAATACCGCCTTCAGGTTTTCAGTAGATCGCTGATTTCCTTGAAGCCGGCGGCCTCCTGCGTGTAGGTGAACGTGCCGGTCTGACGCATCTCGCGCGCGGCGCGCAGGAATGCGCCGAGCGCCGCCATCGAAAGTGCACTCCCGACGCTGACGCGACGCACGCCCATCTCCGACAGCTCCTCGAGCGTGAATCGCTCTGGCTGCGTGCCCATCAGGAAGTTCACCGGCCGCTCGACCGAGCGCACGATGGTGGTGATCTCCTCGCGCGTCGTGATGCAGGGCGCGTAGAGCACATCTGCACCCGCATCCTGGTAGGCCTGAAGGCGACGGATTGTGTCCTTGAGGTCCGGGATGCCGACGAGGTAGTTCTCGGCGCGCGCTGTGAGCGTGAAAGGGAAGGGCAATGAGCGAGCCGCCTCCACCGCCGCGCGTATCCGCTCGACGGCATGGGCCAGTTCGTAAACCTTCTCTCCCGGCCGATCGATGGAGTCCTCGATCGAACCGCCGGCGACGCCGGCCGCAGCGGCGAGTCGGATCGTCTCCGCGACGGTCTTCGGGTCGTCGCCGAAGCCGTTCTCCAGGTCGGCACTGACGGGCAAGTCGGTCGCCGCGGCGATCTCCGCCACGTGCTCGAGCATGCGGTCGCGGCCGACCTGGTTATCCAGCACTCCGGCGGAGAATGCGAATCCGGCGCTCGTCGTCGCCAGCGACTCGAAGCCGAGCCGCGCGAGCATCCGCGCGGTGCCGACGTCCCAGGGATTCGGGATGATGAAGGCCTGCTCCTGCGCATGCAGTGCGCGAAACGTCTCGGCCTTCTGAATCTGGGTTCGCATTCTCATGCCCGGAACAATGTCCATAGTCCGATCGCGATGAAACCGGCGGCCGCGGCGTACTTGAGCAGTCCCGGGCCGACATGCTCGGAAACGAATCCGCCAGCGAGCACACCAATCCCGGTCGCGATCCCGTCCTATTTCGGGATCGGCAGGATCATTGGCACTTTCTTGCGGTACTCCACGTAGTCCGGGCCGTGGAAGCGAACCAGGTCCCGCTCCTCGAGCTGAATGGCGATGAGGATGTACGCCGTTGTCGCGAGCGAGAACACGAGATGCCCCACCGTCATCGTCGGAGTCGCCCAGAAGGCGATCAGGAATCCGAGGTAGAGCGGATGACGCACGAGCCTGTAGAAGAACACGACGCGGAATCTCAGTTCCGTGTACCGCACACCCTGCATGTACAGGTGCACCTGGCGGAGTCCGAACAGGTCGAAGTGATTGATCAGGAACGTGCTCGTCAGGACGATGAGCCAGCCGAGCGCAAACAGGGCCCACAGCACCATGCGACCGAGTTCGTTCTCCACGTGCCAGACGTTGTCCAGCATCGGGCGCCACTGCGAGAAGAGCAGGATGAGTGCGAGGCTCGCGAGCAGCACGTAGGTGCTGCGCTCGACCGGTCTCGGAACGAGGCGAGTCCACACGGCCTTGAATTCCGGTCGGGCCATGACGCTGTGCTGGACTGCAAATATGCCGAGCAGGACGGCATTGATCAGAAGCGATATGCCGAAATCTCCGGGCACGCCCGAGTCGATGGACTTCGGTACGACGAGGTTTCCGACAAAGCCGATCGCGTAAAGAAACGTACCCAGGAACAGAACGTAACAGGCGATCCCATAGAGATAGGCGATTGCGCGTCCCATAAAAAATACCCCCTGTGGTGCACGTCGCAGGGGGCAGGGTAATACTCATCACGCGTGGGTGAAAGCCCTGCCGCCAGACACCACCGAAATCAGGGCGTTAAAGGCCCGCGGCGCGCTACATCTGCCGAAACAGGTGCAGATAATTGCGGCTGACCGGGAGCGTCTCTCCGCGGCCTTTCAGGTGAATTTCCGCCGTTTCGTTGTCGCTGCGCGTGATGTGGCTGACGGCGCGCAGGTTGACGATTACGGAGCGGTGAACCTGCGCGAACTGGGAAGGATCCAGTTGCGTCGCCAGGTCCTTCAATGCGACCCGGACCAGCGCTTCGGCCGGCTTTCCGTCGTCGCGCCAGGCGATGCGCGTGTACTTGGTGTCGGATCGCAGGAAGTCGATGTCGTCCGTGGCGATCAGGCGAAGCGCCTGGCCCACCTGCGCGCGGATCCAGCGCAGGTGACCCGGTGTCGAGGCCCGCTGCAGTTGTGCGGCAAGCTGCTGCAGCAAGGCGTCCGTGTTCGATGCGGGCTGTTCAGCCAGGAGACGTTCCTTCAGTCGCGACACGGTTTCGGCGAGTCGCGCCGGCTCCACGGGCTTGACGAGGTAGTCGAGCACGCCCTGCGCAAAGGCCTGCACGGCGTACTGGTCGTAGGCGGTGACGAATACGAGGTGCGCGCGCCGGCCGATGTGGCGCGCCGCTTCGATGCCGGACACGCCCGGCATCTGCACGTCGAGAAAACAGATGTCGGGCTGTTTCGCCTCGAACAGCTTGATCGTCTCGCGGCCGTTTCGCGCCTGCGCAACGACCTCGAGTTCCGGCCAGGCCTGCGCGAGCTGGCGCGTGAGCGCCTCGCGGAGCAGCGGCTCGTCGTCCGCGATCAAGGCCGTCGGCTGCGCGCCCATCAACCCGCAGCCTGCCGTGCCGGGAAGTCCAGTGCGGCCGTGACGCCCCGAGGGCGATGAGCCTTCAGTTCGAGGTGCGCATCGCTGCCGAAGATGAACTGGAGCCGTTCCCTCAATGTTGCGAGACCGGTGCCGAGACTGGAGCCGCTGACTCGAAGCCCGACGCCGGTGTCGCTCAC
>CAYPQX010000141.1:0-9609 GCA_964412975.1 uncultured Steroidobacteraceae bacterium | reverse complement strand
CGCTATTCGAGGACTTCAACCTCCGCGAGAAGGCCACGCACTTCGATCACGAGCGCATACCCGAGCGCATCGTGCATGCGCGCGGATCCAGGTCATGCGGTCGGACCGCCTCGTTTGCGGGTTGCGGCGGATCGAATGATGCGGGCTAACGCCATAACCGCAGGCATCGACTTGGCGTAGCGTGCGCCAACCAGGAACGCTGCACTTTCTGCAAGCAGCGCGACGGCAAGGCCAGGTTGCCGAGCCAGGAATCGCATCGTCTTGCTGCGAGGGTAGCCACTTTCGACCGTGGGTTGTGGACTGAGCTGTATCGCAATCAGTTCGCGTTGCGCCAGAATTTTTTCGCGCAGTGCCTGACGCTGTTCGACAAGCGGGAGAGCTTCCGGCGGCGTCACAGTTTGCTCTTGAATAACGCCAGATCCGCGGCAAGTTCTTCGCGTGTTGCCGCAAACGCCTGAGTGCTCATTGCCGATAACGCCCTCAGGCGGCTCCAGGCGATGCCCGTTCCCAGCAAGTAGGCGGCGACTATCGCGATCGCGGCCGGGACGCGCAGGGTCGTATCCCAGCTGAACGCGAGAACCAGCGCTCCGATCGCCAGCATGACGCACATCAGGCTCGCGAAACCGAGCAGCCCGACCCCCAGCATCTTGAAGAGGCGGGCTTTTTCCTCCCCCCATTCGACCCGGGCCAGTTCTCCATGCAAGGCGGCCTGTTTGACCAGCGCACCGCCAGCGGCGCGCAGCAAGCGAACCACGTCCAGTGGATTGAACGCGGCAGACTCCGGCGCCGTCGCCATCAATTACGGCGGGCGACCGCGACCCCGATCAGCAGGCCCAGCGCTGCGCCGATGCCGACCGCCTGCCACGGGTGCTCGTGAACATAGTGGTCGGTGTGGCGGGCGGTCTTGCGGGCGCGATCGGCGATCTCACCATTCATTTCGGAGAGGGATTCCTTGGCGGCCGTAACCCGTTCACTGAGTTTCGCCTTGGCGCGAGCGAGATCTTTGCCAGTGAGCGGAGTCATTGACGTAATGAGATGCTCGATGTCCGAAACGAAGCCGTGAAATTCGCGCGAGACGGGCGTTTTTTCTCCCACCACGGTCGCAACCGTATCGTCTGAATTCGTGTGCATGAATGGCTCCTGCTCTGTGTCGACTGTTGAATTGCTAAGAGTAGGAACTAGATCGCTTGCCGTCTGTGCGTCTGCGTACGCAGTCACGTGCAGGACAAGTCCCACTCGACTGTCAGTTCGCCGCTATGCCGTACGGATGTGATCCGCTTTGCCGCGAATGCTGATCGCGGAAAACAGGTGTTCAAATGCACGCCGTGCCTCGAGGAGCACCGCCGGGTACTTGCCATTGCGCGGTGTCAGTTTCAGGTAGTTTTCGAGAACAAGGCGGGATCGAAGCGATTTATTGGATCGCAGGCACGGCTGGATCTGGGTCAGTACGGCCAGTGCCTGTCGATTTCCAACGCAATAGGTGTACCCGGGTCAATGGTGAGGCAACGATGCGCATTTTGCCGTGATCTTGCCAACGCCAGTCGTGTTCTTCGTCCACTCGAGCAGGCTGCGCTCAGTACTGCTTATCGTTACGACGAGCTGGCGATTCTGCCCCTGATGGATTCGAGTCAGCGAAATGGTTCCTTCGCCGTCGATGAGGTCGGCCAGATAGGCCGCGTCGACGGGACTCATGACGGACACCTTTCGTGGTTCCATGAAAATCCCCCTTGCTTATCCAAGGCCAATGGTCCCCGGCCCTTTGGCCGGGGACTAATTGGTGGAGGCGGCGGGACAGCTGTTCCACCGCTTTCGCGGCGGGCTGGACTATGCCATCACCCCGGCCAATGCCGGGGGCGGGGCGTGTTATCCAATGCGTGCGCCATTGGATCCTGGGTGTTGCCCCGGCCCTTGCTTCGGCAACTCCATAAGTCTCTACAGGGCAGGCCTGAGGTTGGCCCTCTTCCTACCCCTCGGCATTACCGCTTGCCGCCGTTGCCGGCGCCGTCAGGCTTCGCCGATGTGAGCCCCGTTATCATTCCACCCTTACGGGTGAAAGCGACCCTTCGTTGATCGAACCCGCGTCCGCAAGTCCTACGCTACAGGTTCTACGTGCGTGTCCAACCTATTGATCTCGCCCCGTGCTACCCGGTTGGCGGGGAAAACACGAAGCCAGCTTCGGAGCGTTTTAGCGGTACCAGCCCGGAGCACGCCGGTTCCGCGATCCTGTGAGCGCGTCCCCCGGGTCTGGATGCACAGGCACATGCCAGTCGGGGGTTAGGCGGGATTAAGCCGCCAGAGCGTAGTTGTCGTCGTTGGCAACTATAGTTTGCAAGCAGATTAACGAGGTAGCCTGCACCTCGGCACGCCCCTGGAGTTTCGTAACCCACGTCGAAACCGATCGCCCCCAGAAGTCGCAGACATTCTAGCAGATTGCGTAGTCAGCGGCGGCCCTTCAGTACGCGCGCTTTCTCGCGTTGCCAGTCGCGTTCGCGGGTGTCGGCGCGCTTGTCGTGTTCTTTCTTGCCCCTCGCGAGGCCGATCTCAAGCTTGGCACGCCCGTTCTTCCAGTACATCGCAAGCGGCACGATCGTGCGGCCCTTGCGTTCGACGGCGCCGACCAGCGAATCGATCTGGCGCCGATGCAGCAGCAGCTTGCGGCTGCGTGTCGGGTCCGGCAACACGTGGGTCGAGGCCGTCGGCAAGGATGAGACATGCGCGCCGAAAAGCCAGGCCTCGTCGTCCTTCAGGAGCACATAGGCTTCCTGCAACTGCAGGCGCCCGGCGCGCAGCGCCTTCACTTCCCAGCCCTGCAGTGCAACGCCGGCCTCCAAGCGTTCTTCGATGAAGTAGTCGTACCGCGCCCGGCGGTTGACCGCGATGCGGCCCGCTGAATCATCCTTGTCCGCCATGCGTCATTCTAGCGTGTGACAATCCCGGCATGAGGTCCGCGAATCATGCGTGAAGTGCGCCGCAGCGCCCTCCTGCCGTACACGGCTGCGCAGATGTATACCCTCGTCACCGATGTCGAGCGCTATCCCGAGTTCCTGCCCTGGTGCACGTCGTCAGCAATCCTCGTAGACGAGGGTGAACGGGTCACGGTGAAACTCGGGCTTTCGAGCGGCCTCACGCGCGCCAGTTTTACGACACGCAATGTACTGGTGCCCGAGCGTTCGGTAACGATGAATCTCGTCGACGGGCCCTTCGATCTGCTCGACGGCCGCTGGGATTTCATCCCGATCGGTGACGCGGGAACGCGCGCGGACCTTCAGATCCGGTTCGCGACGCACGGCCTGATCGGGGCGATCGCGCTCGGACCTGCATTCGAGGGGATCTGCAATCACATGGTGGATGCATTTGCGCGCCGGGCGAAGCAGGTGTTTCGTGGGGGCTGAGAGGATCGCGATCGAGGTCGTCTGCGCGGAGGCGGAGCGCCAGACCGTCATAGCGCTCGAAGTCGAGGATGGCTGCACGGCGGCTGGAGCGATCGAGCGCTCCGGAGTCTTCGTGCGGCATCCCGGGCTCGATCCGGGGGTCTGCGGAGTCGGAATTTTCGGACGCGAAGTGGCGCGCGACCAGAAGCTGCGTGCGGGGGACCGTGTCGAGGTGTTGCGGCCGCTGGCCGAGGACCCTCGCGAGCGCCGGCGGCGCCTGGCGCGCCGGGATGTCCCGGTGGGTGGGCGTTCAGCCTGAGGCGATCGTGCCGGTGCGCGGCACCGGAATCAACTCCTCGATGCGCGCAACCTTGTCGCCCTCGAACCAGACGACGAGATGCTGCTTCGAGACCTTGCGTGAGTAGCCGCGGCGAAGGCTGTAGACATAATCCCAGCGGTCCGCATTGAAACTGTCGATCACCATCGGCGTGCCTAGCAGGAAACGGACCTGGCTGCGCGTCATCCCGACTTCGACCTGGTCGACCTGCTCCCCGTCGAGCAGGTTTCCCTGCTGGATGTCCATGCGATAGACGCATCCGGAGACAGCGAACACGAACAGGAGGCTTGCGCAGAACGCGGCGGCCGGGCGGGCAACGGGTCGCATCATCAGGTGTCCTGGAGGATAATGGACCGCATCATAGCGGAACCGCTGCGGGGCGCGGCGACGGAGACGGACGGTGGAAACCAGCGACCTGCGCAAGGCGGGACTCAAGGTGACGCTGCCTCGCGTCAAGATCCTCGAGATCCTGGCCGGCAGCCATGGTCGCCACATGTCGGCTGAGGACATCTACCGCGCGCTCATCGACCAGAGCGAGGACATCGGCCTCGCGACCGTGTATCGCGTCCTCACCCAGTTCGAGGCGGCCGCGCTCGTCAAGCGCCACCACTTCGAGAGCGGCACTGCCGTTTTCGAGCTGAACGAGGGCGAGCATCACGACCATATCATCTGCATGGACTGCGGCCGCGTGGAGGAGTTCGTGGACTGCGGAATCGAACGCAAGCAACTTGAGATTGCGAGCCGCCTCGGATTCAACATCGAAGAGCACAACCTGATTCTCTACGGCCGATGCCGCCGGGAGAACTGCCAGTACCGCCGCAAGCGCAGCTGATTCCTGGCCGGCTCATCCGGCCGCACCCGAAGCCCGGAGCATTTCCCGCGCGTGCTCGCGTGCCTTGCGCGTGATCTCGACCCCGCCCAGCATGCGCGCGAGTTCCTCGACCCGTTCGTCATCCTTCAGCACACTGACCGAGGTGCGACTCGTGCGTCCGTCGGTGAGCTTGGTGACGCGAAGCTGGTGGTGAGCCTGGCTCGCAACCTGGGCGAGGTGCGTGACGCAGAGAACCTGTCCGCGGGCGCCGAGTTCACGCAGCTTCCGGCCGACGATCTCGGCGACGCCTCCGCCGATGCCGGAATCGACCTCGTCGAAGATCATGCAGGTCCGCGCCGTGCGATGCGCTGCGGCCACCTGCACCGCGAGGCTGATGCGCGATAGTTCTCCGCCCGAGGCGACTTTCGCGACCGGTTTCGGCGGCTCGCCTGGATTCGCGCTCACAAGGAACTCGACGCGATCGGCACCCGCAGGCACTGGATCCAGGTCGGGATCGGCCTCGACTTCGATTTCGAATTTTCCGCCGGGCATGCCGAGCTGGCGCACCAGGCCCGTGACGGCGGTCCCGAGGCGGCGCGCCGCAGTTCGTCGTGCCGCAGTCAGTTCGGCTGCCGCGGCGGCGTAACGCCCGCGGATTCCCGCGATGCGCTCGTCGAGCCCGCCGAGCGCCAGTTCGGATTGTTCGACGAGCTGCAGCTGGCAGCGCAACTCCTCGAGCTTCGCCGGCAGCGCGGGCGCGTCGATGCGATGCTTGTGGGCGAGGTCTTCGATGGCGGAGAGGCGCCGCTCTACCGCCTCGTGCCGTGCCGGATCGGCATCGAGCGTCTCGAGATAGGCGCCGAGACGTGCGCCCGACTCACGCAACGTAATGAGGGATTCCTCGACCAGCTCGAGCGTTTCCGCAAGGCGTGCATCGAGCGCCGCGGCTGTCCGCAATGCGCCCGCAGCACGTGCGACGAGGGCATGGGCATCGACCCCATCACCCTCATAACAGAGCGCGAGCGCACCCTGCGCGGCTTCGGCAAGGCGGCCGCGATTGGCAAGCCGAGTTTGCTCCTCGAGCAGCGCTTCCGTCTCGCCGGCGCCGAGACCGAGCGCTTCCAGTTCTCCGACCTGGTAGCGCAGGAGCTCGAGGCGCGCCCCACGGTCGCGGGCCATCGCGGCGAGCGAATCGCGTTCCGCGGTGCAGGCCCGCCATTCCGCCGCGAGTCCGGCGATGGCGTCCGTCAGCGCCGACGAAGGGCCGTGCTCATCCACGATTTCGCGCCGCGCATCACGGCCGACGAGTGACTGGAATTCCTGCTGGCCGTGAATGTCAATCAGCATCTCGGCAAGCTCGCGCACGGTCTGGGCGGGCAAAGCCTGGCCGTTGACGTACTGACGGGATCGCCCATCGCGGCCGATCACGCGGCGGAGCACGATCTCGCCGTCACCCGGGGCGATCGATTGCTCGTCAAGCCAGCGTCGCACACCGCGGTCGGACCCGGTCTCGAAGGTCGCCGTGATCTCGGCGCGCTCGGCACCGTGCCGCAGCGCGTCGGCGCTCGCGCGTCCGCCGAGGGCGAGCATGACGGCGTCGACGATGATCGACTTGCCGGCACCGGTCTCGCCGGTGAGCGCCGTGAGGCCGCCCGCGAGTTCGAGTTCCGCAGCGTCGATGATGGCGAAATCGCGGATCTGGAGATGTGCGAGCACGATCAGTATTCCTCGCCGCCGGAGCGGCCGCTTCGGCCCCAGTGCAACTTTGACCGCAGCAGGCGGAAGTAATCGTGGCCCGGCGGATGGAGGAGGGTGATGCTCTCGACCGCGGGCTCGATGAGAAGCCTCGATTGCGCCTCGAGGTCGCCGAACAGGGCACCGTCGCAGGTGACTTGCGCGCGGGCGCCGGATCGCGCGACGAGGCGGATTTCGATCCGGCTCTCGCGGCGGACGACGATCGGCCGGTCGGAGAGCGTATGCGGCGAAATCGGCGCGATGACGACGGCTCCGAGCGAGGGATGGATGATCGGACCGCCGCAGGAAAGGGCATAGGCGGTCGAGCCCGTCGAGCTCGCGATCACGAGCCCGTCGCCGCCGTGCATATTCACGAAGCAGCCGTCGATCCAGATCTCGAGTTCCACCATTCGACCCGATTCGTGGCGCTGTACGACGACGTCATTCAAGGCGCGATAGTCACGCGCGCTGCCGTCCGCCATCGAGAGCCGGGCGGCCAGCAGCTGTCGCCTGTCGATCTCATAGCGGCCCTCGACGACGGCATCCACGTTGCCGATCATTTCCTCGGGCAGGATGTCCGTCAGGAAACCGAGTCGCCCGCGGTTGATGCCAAGAAGCGGGACGTCGCGAGCGAGCGCGAGCTGCGTGGCAAACAGCATCGTGCCGTCGCCACCGATGGCCACGATGAGATCGGCGTCCTTGCCGAGTTCGTTCACCGGCCTCCGCTCGAGGACGGCAGGCAGCCCTTCTATCGACGCCTTTTCATCGATGAACACGGTGAGCCCGCGGTCGCGCAAGTGCGTCGCCAGGGCCGCCAGGGAATCGGCGACACGGGGGTCTTCGACCTTGCCGACCAGGGCGATTTGGGAGAAGTTCTTGTTCATCCGGTTGCGCGGCTTTGTAGCATGCAGGCACCTCGCCGGCCACAATCGACTCGGATGGCGCCATCGCCGCCTTGACACTCGCCGACGTCGATTGCTAGTTTGGTCCCCATGTCCGGGGAAATGGCCATTTTCCTTTTCTAACAGGGACTTATGTCTGACACCACGCACGGCGCAGAACCGGAGCCAAGCGACCGCGCGCAGCAGCTGTTGCGCACGCTGGTCGAATGCTATGTGCGTGACGGCCAGCCGGTAGGTTCCCGCACCCTGACCCGCGAGTCCGGCCTGAGCCTTTCCGCGGCGACGATACGAAACGTGATGGCAGACCTCGAGGAGCACGGCTTCGTCAGTTCGCCGCATACCTCGGCCGGGCGCGTCCCGACGGACAAGGGTTACCGCTATTTCGTCAACGCGCTTCTGCGGTATCAGCCGCCGGGGCAGGCAGAGATCGCCGAGTTGAAGCGCAGTTTCGACCTGCTGGCAGGCGATCCCAAGGCGCTGGTGAAAGCCGCCTCGCAACAGGTTTCGAGCCTGACCCACATGGCGGGCGTCGTGACGGTCCCGCGCGAAGCGCATGCATCGCTATCGCAGATCGAATTCGTCGGTCTATCGGGCAATCGCGTCCTGACGATCCTGGTCGTCAACGGCCGCGAGGTCCAGAACCGAGTCGTGCAGCTCGACCGGCATTTCACGGCGGAGGAGTTGCGACGTGCCGCCACCTACCTGAACGAATTGTTCGGCGGCCAGGAGCTGTCGGGCGTCCGCTCGCGCCTCGTCGCGCAACTCCAGGAAACCCGCGAGCAGATGAATCGACTGATGGTCGACGCCATCACGCTCGCGCAACGCGCCTTCGCGGAGCAACCCGATTCGCGCGATTCCGATATGGTGGTCGCCGGGGAAACGAACCTGATGGGATTCGCGGAGATGTCGAATGTGGACCGGCTGCGGCGGCTGTTCGAGGCATTCAATGAGAAGCGGGACATCCTGCATCTCCTCGACCAGAGCCTGCATGCCGACGGCGTGCAGATATTCATCGGCCATGAGTCGGGATTCCGGATCCTCGATGACTGCAGCGTGGTGGTTGCGCCGTACACGCAGGATGACCGCGTCGTCGGCGTGCTGGGCGTGATCGGCCCGACCCGCATGGCCTACGAGCGCGTGATTCCCGTCGTCGACATCGCGGCACGCATGCTGGGCTCCGCCTTGAATTCGCGTGACTGAGCCCCACACCCCGACCGCATGAAGGCAACCGACACTGAACGACCCGATCTCGCGGCTGGCTCGGATGAGCAGGAACCGACGGCGGAGGTCCTGCAAGCGGAGGCCGAAGCCCGTGCGGAGCAACACCGCGCCGACTTCCTGCGAGCCATCGCAGAACTCGAAAACGTGCGCAAGCGCTCGGCCCGCGAGATCGACGCGGCCCGGCAATACGGCGTCGAGCAATTCGCCTCCGACCTGCTGCCCGTCGCTGACACGCTGGCGCTCGCCCTGGAGTCGGCCGGCACCGCCGATGCCCCGACCCTGATCGCCGGCCAGGAAGCGACGTTGCGCCTGCTTGAAAAAGCCTTTGAGCGCGCAGGACTTGCGGTGGTCGACCCGGCGGGCCAGGCCTTCGACCCGGCCCAGCACGAAGCCATGGCCATGCGGGAGTCCGCCGGGCACCCGCCGCACACGGTGCTCCAGGTGGTCCAGAAGGGTTGGCTCCTGAATGGCCGCCTGTTGCGGCCGGCGCGAGTGATCGTGTCGACAGCGCCGGCGAGCGCCCCCGACGCAGCCCCGGCCGGCGGTTGAAACCGGCCCCCGGCGTCCCCAATTCCAAGACCAGTTCAATCATCCCGGTACCCGTCAATGGCAAAGATCATCGGAATCGACCTCGGCACGACCAACTCCTGTGTGGCCGTCATGGAGGGCAGCACCCCCAAGGTCATCGAGAACAGCGAGGGTGATCGCACGACGCCTTCGGTCGTCGCCTTCACGAAAGACGGCGAAATCCTGGTCGGCCAGCCGGCCAAGCGCCAGGCGGTCACCAATCCGCAGAACACGTTTCACGCCATCAAGCGCCTGATCGGACGCCGCTTCGAGGACACCGTCGTCCAGAAGGACATTCCGCTTGAGACCTACACCATCGTGCGCGCCGAGAACGGCGACGCCTGGCTCGAAGCCCAGGGCAAGAAGATGGCACCGCCGGAGATCTCGGCGCGCGTGCTCATGAAAATGAAGAAGACGGCGGAGGACTATCTTGGCGAAACCGTCACGGACGCCGTGATCACAGTCCCGGCCTACTTCAACGACGCCCAGCGCCAGGCAACCAAAGACGCCGGCCGCATCGCAGGGCTCAACGTGCGACGCATCATCAATGAGCCGACGGCCGCAGCACTGGCCTATGGCATGGACAAGAAGGGCAAGGATCGCAAGATCGCGGTTTATGACCTTGGCGGCGGCACCTTCGATATTTCTATCATCGAGATCGCGGAC
>CAYPQX010000140.1:0-23019 GCA_964412975.1 uncultured Steroidobacteraceae bacterium | reverse complement strand
CCCCCCCCCCCCCCCCCCCCCGGCACCGCTTGGGACCTGAATGGCGAGCGAAGCCCGGAAAGTACGTAGTGTGGAAAAGGTGGGGAACGCACATGCTGAAGCGGGCGCACATTCCACGGGAGCAATGCCAATGACCGGAGTAAGGCAGCACCAGGCGCCGAAGCCGGAGGTGCTCCAGGAACTCCTGGAGGATTTCGAGTTCGGCGACGGTGACCACGACGGTTACATCGACTTTGGCGAGTTTTCGCGCCTGCTTGATGATCTCGGGGCAGACATGTCCGGGGCGGAACTGCGCATCGGTTTCCAGGAAATAGACACCGATCGCAACGGTCGCATCGGCCTCGACGAGTTCGTCGCCTGGTGGACGCAGGATTAGGGCCTGCCAGCCAGTCGCCACACAGGAGCAAGTCAGATGCAGGTGCGGATCGTAGTCGCAGATCAAGGCGAAGCGCGTTTCTACGATGCGGGACGTCGCGACGCTCGTTTGCTGGAGGTTGGACGCGTCGAAAATCCCGAGGCGCGGATGCACGATCGCGACCTCAAGTCTGACCGGCCGGGGCGGGTTTTTGATCACGCGCCAACGGGGGCCGGTCGGCGTGGTGCCGTGGCGCATCACGCTGTGGGCGGCGAATCCACGCCCAGGAAGCACGAAGCGCGGATTTTCGCGAAGCAGATCGTGGAGGAGCTCGAGCGGGCACGACGTGAGGAGGGCTTTGAGCGCATCGTGTTGATGGCGGGACCCGCATTTCTCGGCTTGCTGCGCCAGGCCCTTCCCAGCTCGCTGCACCCGATGGTCGTGGCCGAAGTTCCCAAGGACCTGGTGCACCAGGACGAAGAGGCGATACAGGCGCACCTGCCGCGCGAGGTGTTCGATACGCTGGCCTGAGTGGGCGCCGTGACATGAAGCTGACTTTCGACCACTATGTGCGCGCGAACCCATGGCATTCGGTCGGAATTGCCGCCGCGGTTGCGTTCGTGGTCGGCGCACTGGTGTCCCGACGCGATTGAGTAGACGCGGCTGCTCGCCCTCAGCCGTCGACGATCATTTTCATCCGCACCAGCTGCGCCAGCGACGAGGCGCCCATCTTCTCCATCAGGTGGGCGCGATGAACTTCGACCGTGCGCTGGCTGATGCCGAGGTCGCCTGCCACTGCCTTGTTGGCTTTGCCTTGCGTCACGAGCTCGAGCACCTCCGCTTCACGGGAAGTCAGGGTCTTGTGCCGTGCGCAAAGCTGCTCCCTCTCGCCGAGCTGCACGCGGTTCTCCTGATCCCGCGCGACTGCCCGCTGGATGCAGTCGATGAAATCCTGGTCGCGGAAGGGCTTCTGCAGGAACTCGAACGCCCCGTGCCGCATGGCTTCGACGGCCATCGGTACATCGCCGTGTCCGGTGATGAAAATCACCGGGATGATCGTGCCGCGCCGGTTGAGCTCGTGCTGCAGCTCCAGCCCGCTCATGCCCGGCATGCGGACGTCGAGCACGGCGCAGCCGGGATGATCCGGATCGTAGGCTGCGAGGAACTCCGCGGCCGACCCGTAGGCTACCGCGGCCAGTCCCAGGGATTTCAGCAACAGGCACAGCGAGTTGCGGACTGCTTCGTCGTCGTCGACGATGAACACCGTCGATTTCGGTGCGTTGCTGTTCATTGCTCCGGAGTCCCGGCCAGCGCCTGTTCTTCGAGGGTCGCCTGCCTGCGATTGCTCACGATCTCGCGCAGGCGGCGGATGCTCGTGCCGGCACGCAAGGCCTGGGCGGCGATCTGCTTGAGGGCTTCCCGCACCTCCGTGCAATCGGGCTCGGGCAGGCTCAGCAGACGCGCACTGGCCTGCGCATAGTTGGTGATGGCGGCGAGTGGCTGATTGATCTCATGGGCGATGTCGGCGGCCATGTCCGCCATGGCGGACAGGCGCGCAACCTCGGCAAGGCGCTGCGTGCTGCGTTTTTCCTGCTCCTCTGACCGGCGGCGCAGGGTGATGTCGTGGAGGAAGCCGGCAAAACGCGGTGGATCCGAGCCCTCGATACGCCCGACCGAGATCCAGGCGGGGAACACGCTGCCGTCCTTGCGGCGTGCATCGACTTCACGGCCGGTGCCGATGATGTGTGCAACACCTGTCGTGAGGTACCTCTGCATGTATCGGTCGTGCTGCGAGGCGTAGGGTTCCGGCATCAGCCGGCTCACGTTTTCGCCGATGATCTCGCCGGCGGAATAGCCAAAGATCTTCTCGGCGGCGCGATTGAAGGTCTCGATTACACCGCGGTGGTCGATGATGACAATCGCATCGACCGCGACGTCGAGCAGGGCCTGAAATTCCGGTGCTGGCTGCGAGGGGGTCATACGACGGGGACGCTCATCGGGGTTCGGGCAGGACACCGAACCGCGACGAAGTAAGTCCGCTCCTTTCAAGGGTCATTCGAGTGTATCCCTGCATTGCCGGCGGCCCATGTACGTACTTTCCGCAGGTGCATCCTCAGCACCGCCCCGGATGCGTGACTTTCACGCAGGGCATCAGATTGCGGAGATCAGCATTCGCCCGGGTTCCTTGCGTTTCGGCACGGCGGTCCGGAAGCGCGCCGACTTCACCACGAGCACGTCGCAAGGCAAGGGATCGAGGATACGCTCGGCGGTGTTGCCGACGAAAATCCGTTCGAGTCCGCGTCTCGATACCGCCCCCATGACGACGACGTCCGAGCGCAAGCGCTTTGCCAGGCTGCAGATGACGCTTTCGGGCGGGCCGATCTCGACGTGCACCTGGCGCTCCGGCAAGCCAAGCGGCGCGGTGCTCCGGTCCACGGCCTTCTTCACGTCGCGTTCATGACGGCGCTCGACCCGCGGGTCCACGGGCACCACGATCGGTTCGGCAACGGCGGCGGCGACCATGGTCGTGAGCGGAAGATAGGCATGGACGACATCCAGCCGACCTGCATGCGCCGCCGTGACCGCCTGCGCGATTTCCAGGATTCTGTCGTCAAGGTGGGCAGACTTGCCGTGGGCATGCAGGGGATCGATGGCTGCAAGCACGCGCGCCTTTCCATATGCGGAGGGTTTCTTCACGAGCAGCAGTGGAGCGGGACAAAGCCGGATGAGCTGCCAGTCGTTGTTGCTCAGGAAGAAACGCGCACCGCGAGCATGCTGATGGGTTTCCGCAACGACCAGATCCGGATTCGAACGCAGGACCTCGCGCACGATGCCCTCGAACGGCGGGTAGTCCCACAGGGCCCGTACGGCAACTTTCAGGCCGCGCCGCCGCAGCGGCCGCGCCAGCCGCTCGAGCCCGGCGCGCTGCGCGGCAAGCAAATTCTCGACCTGATGCTCGAAGTCGAGGGCGTTGAAACGCGACGGACGCGCGTTGGGGTCGAATGCGCAGTGGATGAGCATCAGCCGCGCACCGAGGCGCTCTGCCATTCGCGCGGCCCGCGCAAGGCCCGCCTGGCGGCGTTCCTGCGGAAACTCGATGGCGACCAGGATCGACTTGAAAATCCGGCGTGCCATGGCGCTCACCCGTTCATGCTGACAGGGACCCGAGTGTAGGCGAGGCAAGGGCGGACGACATCCGCAGTTGCCGCGACCGCCCTACGGCAACCACTTATCCCAGGGTGAGCAGGCTCGAAATGGCGTCGTTCAATTCATTGACGTTCACGGGCTTACTCAGGATGCGGCATGCCTGGACCTGGGCCAGTTGGCGCGTTGCCGTCGATGTGTCGCCGCTCAGGAGCAGGGCGGGTATGACGTGGCCTGCGCGGGATCTCAGGCGATTGATGGCGTCGATACCCGTCTGGCTGCCACCCAGGTGATAGTCACTGATGATGAGGTCGGGCCTGCGGCTGGCGGACTGCAGCGCGCGTTCGGCCTCTTCGATGTTGGCGGCCCCGATTGCGACGTAGCCGAATGCCTTGAGGTAGAATTCCGTGGCGCCTCGCACCGCATCGTCGTCCTCCACCAGAAGGATCATGGCGCCGGAGGCCGGTGGTGCCCGGGGTGCGGTTGCGGCGCCTGCGGATAGAGTCGGTTCCAGTCTGGCGACCCGTCCAGCGGGCACTCCGACCCGGAACTCGCTGCCCTTGCCGGGTTCGGATTGCACATCGACCGACAGGTCGAGCAGGGACGCGATACGCCTGACGATCGCGAGTCCGAGGCCGGTGCCCCGGCCACGCGTCCGATCCACCTGGTAAAAATCATCGAATATCGAGCCGATCTTGTCGTCGGCGATGCCGATGCCGGTGTCCGCCACCGTGATGACGAGCCCGTCCTCCAGAAACAGGCAACTCAGGTTGACGCCGCCCGATTCCGTGAACTTGATTGCGTTGGCAATGAGGTTCTCCAGCAGTTGCCGGAACAGCGTGCGGTCGGTCTTCACGTAATGCGGGGTCGATGAGACGGTGAACGCCAGCCCGCGGAGGTTCGCGAGTGAATCGAACTCCTGGCGCAGGGCCTCGAAAAGCTCTGCGACGCTGACGTCCTCGACATCCGGCTTGATGCTGCCGGCTTCGAGCTTGCTGATGTCGAGCAGGACATTGAGCAGCCGCGACATGGAATCGAGCGCGTCGCCACCCCGCGCCAGCATTTCCCGCGCAAGCGGTTCGACGACCTGCTGCTGCAGCGCTGCATTCAGGAGTTGCAGGGTCTGCAGTGGCTGGCGCAGGTCGTGGCTGGCAGTGGCCAGGAAGCGGCTCTTGGCGGCATTGGCGTGATCGGATTCCTGCTGTGCGGCACGCAACATCTGGGCCGCATGCCGGCGATCGGTGACGTCGCGTACCGCCGCGGCAAACAGGGGCTCATCACCGACGCCGAGGGGCGACAAGCGGATCTCGACCGGAAATTCCGAGCCGTCCTTGCGCATGCCGAGCAGCTCGGTCGTGGTCGCGCCCATCTCGCGCATATGGGGGTTTTCGGCGTACCTGGTCCGATGCCCGATGTGCCGCTGCCGCAGTCGCTCGGGTATCAGCCGCTCGATCGGATGGCCCGGCAATTCGCCGTCGCCAAAAGCAAAGAGTACCTCCGCCATCCGGTTGGCGAGGACGATCATGCCGGCCGCATTCACGACGAGCAGTGCATCCGGCGCGAACTCGACGAGACTCTCGAAGAATGCGGCAGACGCCCGCGGCGGTTTTGAAGTCGCTTTCTTGACCAAGCGATCTGTATCTTAGCGAACATCAAAGGGGGCGTTCACCTTTAAAGGTGAACGTCCCCTTTAAAGGTGAACGTCCCCTTTGATGCCTTTGTCGTTCAGGCGACCTGCATGCTGCCGCCGTCGAGCTGGATCTCGTAGGAACTGCCCGCGACCAGTTCGCGCGAATCGAAGTCATCGACATTGATGATTTCCATGACCTTGCGGTCGTACTCGCGAAGCTGCGCCGCCTCGGCTTCGGTCACGATACCGGCCGCGAGCGCCTCGCGGATCTGTCCCGGCAGCTCGAGCGCCTTGACAAGCCCGGTCTTGACGCCCTCGACGCGGATGCGCTTTTCGAGTGGTTCGGCGGCGATCGCGAGTTCCATGGCCTCTTGCACGAGTCCAAGGTGATTTTTCGGCTCGAGCGTCCGATAGATGTAATGGCAGAGCCGCTCGCGCGCCTCGCTCGGATTCATGACGAGCTCGGCGATCTGCGGATTCAGGCGGTCTGAAGGCGCGGAATAGGTGAGCCCGCGCGGGAATATCAGGACCCGCATCAGGACTGCGAGCCAGCGCACCGGGAAATTCCGCAGGAAGCTGTGCAGCTGTTCCTGCGCCTGGTAGAGCAGCGAGCGGCAGCTGTACTCGACGAGCGGCAGGTCGGCTTCCGGGCGGCCCTGATTCTCGTAGTGCTTCAGCACCATGGAGGCCAGGTACATCGCCGAGAGTACGTCGCCGAGCCGCGCGGAGAGGTTCTCCTTCTTCTTCAGGTAGCCGCCGAGCGAAAGCATCGCTACATCGGTCGCGAATGCGAAGGACGCGCTGAATCGGTTGATGTGCTCGTAATATCGCTTGGTCGGCCCGCCTATTGGGGCGGTGACGATGCGCGACAGCGTGACCGCCCCGAAGAGCGAGCGCACGGCGTTCGAGATCGTGAATCCGATGTGGCGGAAGAGTGCCGAGTCGAATTCGCGGAAGCCGCGCTCCCGGTCAGGATCCCGCGCGGCATTCATCTCCTTCAGCACCCAGGGATGGCAGCGCACCGCGCCCTGGCCGAAGATGATGAGGCTGCGCGTCAGGATGTTTGCGCCCTCCACCGTGATGCTGACCGGCACCATCTGGTAGGCGCGCCCGATGTAGTTCTTCGGGCCGAGCATGATGCCCTTGCCGCCCTGGACATCCATCGCGTCGTTCGCGATCTGCCGCCCGAACTCGGTGATGTGGTACTTGAGGATTCCCGCCGGGACCGACGGCCTTTCGCCGCCGTCAATCGCGCCGGCTGTCACCGAGCGTGCGGCATCCATGATGTAGGTGCGCGCCGCCATGCGCGCGATCACCGACTCGACGCCTTCGAATTTTCCGATCGGCAGGTTGAACTGGCGGCGGATGCGCGCGTAGGCGCCGGTCGAGTACACGCCGCCCTTGGCGCCGCCGGTCGCGATCGAGGGCAGCGAGATGCAGCGCCCGACGGAGAGTTGCTCGACCAGCATGCGCCAGCCCTGGCCCGCCATCTTCGGCCCGCCGATGATCGCATCGAGCGGAACGAACACGTCCCGTCCCTGTATCGGTCCGTTCTGGAACGGGCCGTTCAGCGGGAAATGCCGCCGGCCGATCGAGATGCCCGGCGTGTCGCGTGGCACGAGCGCGACCGTGATGCCGTAGTCGGTCTTCTCGCCCCCCAGGAGCTTGTCGGGGTCGAACAGCCGGAAGGCGAGGCCGATCAGGGTCGCAATCGGCGCGAGAGTGATGTAGCGCTTCGAGAAATGCAGGCGGATGCCGATCGTCTCGCGGCCCTGGTAACTGCCGCGGCAGACGATGCCGGTGTCCGGGATCGCCCCCGCATCCGAGCCGACGCGCGGCCCGGTGAGGCCG
The DNA here is from genome assembly GCA_964412975.1 of uncultured Steroidobacteraceae bacterium. GTDB lineage: Bacteria > Pseudomonadota > Gammaproteobacteria > Steroidobacterales > Steroidobacteraceae > SCUD01. Next base: position 16,039 of record CAYPQX010000140.1, on the reverse strand, counting down.
AAGCAGGGGATCTCGTCGCCGCGCGCGAGCCGCGGCAGCAAGTGCTTTTTCTGTTCCTCGGTGCCGTAGTGAAGCAAGAGCTCGGCGGGCCCCAGGGAATTCGGCACGACGACCATCGAGGCGACCGTGCTCGAACGGCTCGCAATCTTCACGACAACGGAGGAATGCGCGTAGGCGGAGAACTCGAGCCCGCCGTACTTCTTCGGGATGATCATCGCCCAGAAGCCCTTCTTCTTGATGAAGTCGTAGAGTTCGGGCGGCAGGTCCGCGCGCCGGTGCGTGATGTCCCAGTCGTCGATCATCCGGCAGAGTTCTTCACAGGGCCCGTCGATGAAGGCCTGCTCCTCCGTCGAGAGGACGGGCGGCTTCGCCGAGAGCAGCTTTTTCCAGTCGGGCCCGCCGGTGAAGAGTTCCCCGTCCCACCAGACCGTGCCCGCCTCGAGCGCTTCGCGCTCGGTCGTGGACATCGGCGGCAGCATTCGCTTGTAGATGCGGAGGAACCGGTTCGAGATCAGGTAGCGGCGCAGCGGCCGGATGTTGAGCAGCAGGTGCGGCAGGTACAGGGCCCAGAGCGTGGCCTTCCACCAGGTCGCACCTTCCCCGAAGAACGTGTAGTAGACGAGCAGGACGCCCAGCAGGAGCGTCGCCTTGGCGAGGCTTGCACGCTGGTAGGCGAGCCACAGGACGAGGCTCGAGAACAACAGCAGCCAGAGCACTGTTAGCACCATGGGCTCCGTACTTATACCCTCTTCAGCATGGAATGCGGGATTAGGGCATGCACCCTAGGCGGCTGTTTGTTTGCACTGCAAAAAACGCGTTCGTGTGTATGCTTGCCGCCCCGGGGAGGGAGTTAACCATGAGCAAGTTCATCGAGCGCGCACAGCGCATCCTGATGTCGCCGAAGACGGAGTGGCCGGTCATCGCCGCCGAGCCGGATACAACCGCCGGCCTGTACAAGAACTACATCGCGATCCTCGCCGCCATCGGGCCGATTGCGCTCTTCATCAAGATGACGCTGATCGGCACGCAGGTGCCGTTCCTCGGCACCTTCCGCCTCGACATGGGCACCGGACTCATTCAGCTCGTGCTCGGATATGTCCTTTCGCTCGCCGCGGTCTATGTCTTTGCGCTCATCGTGAACGCACTCGCGCCGACCTTCGGCGGGCAAAAGGACTCGACTCAGGCGCTCAAGGCGGCGGCCTATGCGATGACGGCCTCGTGGGTCGCGGGCATCGGCCAGATCCTGCCGTGGCTCGGCGTGCTGATCGGGCTTGCAGGCGGCATTTACAGCATCTACCTGCTCTACCTCGGCCTGCCGGTCACCATGAAGTCTCCGCCCGACAAGGCCGCGGGCTACACGGCGGTCAGCGTCATCGCTGCGATCATTCTCTTCTGGGTCTGCGCGGCGATCGTCAGCGGGATCATCGGCCGCAGCATGTGGGGCGGCTATGGAATGGGCGGTCCAGCTGTCACGCAGAGCGGCGGCTTCGACAAGGGCAGCGCAGGCGCCGCGATCGAGGAATGGGGCAAGCAGGTCGAACAGGCCGGCAAGCAGGTCGAACAGTCGGCAGCGGAACAGGGCGGCGTGCCAAGCGGTGCGGCCATCGGACAGCTGATGGGCGCGGTCGTCGGCGGCAACAAGGGCGTCGAAGCCCTGCCGACGGACCAGATCAAGGTATTTCTGCCCGAGACGCTGGCCGGGCTGCCACGCACCAAGGTATCGGCCGAGCGCAACAGCGCGATGGGGATCCAGGTCTCCGAGGCCGAAGCCAGCTATTCCGATGACACCGGACGGAGCCTGCGACTCGAGATTACCGATACGGGCGGAGCTCAGGGATTCGTCGCGCTCGCGAGCTGGGCCGGCGTCGAGCAGGAGCGCGAGTGGCAGGGTGGCTACGAGCGCGACTATCGCGCGGACGGCCGAATGATCCACGAACGCTGGGATGCGACGAACGGAACGGGTGAATACGGCATGATCGTCGGCCAGCGCTTTTCGGTGCAGGTTTCGGGCAAGGCCGCGAGCATCGACGAACTGAAGGCCGCGCTCGCGACCGGCGTCAACCTGGCCGGCCTGGAGACCGTCGCCAGCCAGGCGAAACCTGCGAACTGAAAAAAAGCCGGCGCAAGCGCCGGCTTCCGTGGTCGAGAACCGGTTTCCCGGTTCGCTGGCTTCAGCCGGCCGGACGCAATGTCACCTCACGGACGTAATCCGTGCCCAGGTACGTGCGCAACTCGAGCCGCGGGCTTGAGAGTTCCCTTTGCTTGTCGTCGTCAGCCGTTGCCCAATGCGCGGCCGAGATTGCATCGAACTTGTCGTCGTCGCCCTTGTTGTAGTCGAGCGCCTTGCCGAAGTTCGAGTACAGCGTGCAGAACATCACGTCGTAGTCGTTCGCGTCGCGCGGCGGCTTGACGAAGGTCTTGAAGTCGACGATCAGGCCCTGCTTCTTCGCCTCGGCATTGATCGGCTCCGAATGGGCGCGAATCCACTTCAGGTACGTATTGAACTGGCCGGGATTGGTCCGGTACGCGCTGCATTCCCACACCGGGCCTTCGGTCCAGTGTTCCTGCGCCGCCGCCGGAACGGAGACGAACGCCATTGCCGCGGCCACGAGGCCGGCTGTCTTCATTTTCATGATCGCTCCCTCAAAAATTGTTTTAATCCCGCCACCTGGCGGGCGTGGCGCGCATCTTACGCCCATTCACGCGAGCACTTACGCCTAATCACCAGGCGATGCCGTAGTCCTCGCCGTGGTTGCTGGAGCCGCCCCAGAACGTGCCGTGCTCGGGATCGATCATGATCGCGTTGATCGGCCCCGACGTCCGCGACGAGTACTCCGGCTTGTAGCCGCGGGCGCGCAGCTCGCGCCTCACCCAGTCCGGCATGGCGCTGTTGAGCGTGATCCGGCCCGGGAAGATCTCGTGCAGTCCGAACGAGTCGTGCATCTGCCAGCTGTTGAAGTTCGGCGCTTCCGCCGCCTGCTGCGGCGTCATGCCGAACTCGGCGACGTTCAGGAAGAACTGCAGCAGGTTCTGGTCCTGCGTGTCGCCGCCCTGCACCGCGAACGCGAGCCAGGGCTTGCCGTCCTTGAACGCAAGCGAAGGCGTCAGCGTCACGCGCGGGCGCTTGCCGGGCTCGATCACGTTGAATGGATTCTCCGTGGGATCGGTCACGAACATCTGCGCGCGCTGGCTCATGCCGATGCCGGTCTTGCCGGCGACCACCGCCGGCAGCCAGCCGCCGGAGGGCGTTATCGAAACCAGCCAGCCTTCCTTGTCCGCTGCGATCTGGGTCGTCGTGCCGCGCAGGTAGGAGCCGGTCACGGGATCGGTCGCCGCCGCGAAACGCTCCGCGTCGAATGCCGGCAATGTGGCGGCGCTGCGCTTCGTCAGGATCTCGAGATACGGATTCGTCTCTCCCTGGTGCGGATACGGATCACCTGGCCCGATCGCGGGATCGTTGAGGTCGGGCTTCACGAGCGCCGCGCGTTTCTTGGCGTACTCCTTCGACAGCAGTCCCTTGATCGGCTCGTCCGGCGGGAAGTACGGGTCGCCGTAATAGAAGTCGCGGTCGGCGAAGGCGAGGTTTATCGCCTGGTACACCGTATGAATGTAGCCGGCGCTGTTGTAGCCCATCGCCTTGACGTCGAAGTTCTCGAGGATGTTGAGCGCCTGCAGCATCGCCGGCCCCTGCGTCCAGCGGTCGAGCTTGTAAACGTCGATGCCGCGGTAGTTCGTGTGCGTCGGTTCCTCGAACTCGACGCGCCAGCGGCCGAGATCGCTTTTTGTTATCAACCCGCCCTGTTGCTGCACGCCGCGCACGAACTCGTCGGCGATGTCGCCGCGGTAGAAGCGGTCGTAGGCGGCCATGAGCGCTTCCTTGCGCGTCTTCCCGGCCTTCAGCGCGGCGGCCTCGGCCTCGACGAGCTTCCGGAGCGTCGCCGCGAGATCGGCCTGGCGGAAGATCTCACCCGCGCGCGGCGCTTCGCGCGCCTCGCCGAGGTGCGGCAGCATCACGGCTCTCGAATACGGCCACTGCTTGATCTGTTCTTTCTCGGCTTCGATGCGATCCGCAGTCTCCGCGTCGATCGCATAGCCGTCTGCGAGCTCGATCGCGGGCGCGAGCACCTCCGCGAGCGAGAGCTTGCCGAACTCTGCGAGCATCGTGATGAGCGCGCCCGGCGTGCCCGGTGTCACCGCGGCGAGTGGCCCGTACTCGGGCGGGTACTTCATGCCCTTGCTGCGGTAGAAATCGACGGTCGCGCCGGTGGGCGCGATGCCGAGGCCGTTGATCGCGATGATTTTCTTCGTCGCCGGGTTATAGATGAGCGCCTGGGTTTCGCCACCCCAGGAGAGAACGTCCCACATCGTTGAGGTTGCGGCGAGCATCGCACAGGCGGCGTCGACGGCATTGCCGCCGCGCTCGAACATGCGCGCGCCCGCGGTCACGGCAAGCGGCTTGCCGGTGATCGCCATCCAGTGCGATCCGTGCAGCGGCGGCTTCTGGGTCTTTTCCTGCGCGATCGCGCCGCCGCAAAACAGCAGCGCAAGGATGCTTACCGTAGCGACAGCATGGATTCGAATCGACATCGGCATCTCCTCAGATCAGGTCCCGCACGCCTTCGCGCTCCTCGAGCAGCTCGCGGTGCGTCGCGTCCAAGCGCTCGCGGCTGAAGTCGTCGATCGCGAGCCCCTGCACGACGGTAAAGCGGCCGTCCTTGCAGGTGACCGGATACGAGTAGATGACGCCTTCGCCGATGCCGTAGCTGCCGTCGGCCGGCACTCCCATGCTGACCCAGTCGCCGTCCGGCGTCCCGCGCGCCCAGTCACGCATGTGGTCGATCGCGGCCGATGCGGCTGATGCCGCGGACGAGGAGCCGCGGGCCTTGATCACGGCCGCGCCGCGCTGCTGTATCGTCGGGATGAACACGTCGCGATACCACGGCACATCGACGAGCGACTTCGCAGGCTTGCCGCCGACCGTGCAATGCGCGATGTCCGGGTACTGCGTCGCGCTGTGGTTGCCCCAGACGGTCATCCTCCGGATCGCGGTCGTGCGCTTGCCGGTCTTCTCGGCGAGCTGCGCGAGCGCGCGGTTGTGATCGAGCCGCATCATCGCGGTGAAATTGCGACGCTCGATGTCGGGTGCGTTCGTCGCGGCGATCAGCGCGTTCGTGTTCGCGGGATTGCCGACGACGAGCACCCGCACGTCGCGGCTCGCCGACTCGTTGATTGCGCGGCCCTGGGCCGAGAAGATCTGCGCATTCGCGAGCAGCAGGTCCTTGCGCTCCATGCCGGGCCCGCGCGGCCGCGCACCGACAAGCATCGCGTAGTCGCAGTCCCTGAACGCCGTCTTGGCGTCGTCGGTCGCGACGACCCGGTTGAGCGTCGGGAAGGCGCAGTCGGAGAGTTCCATGACGACGCCCGCAAGCGAGGGCAGCGCCGGCGTGATCTCGAGGAGTTGCAGGTTGACCGGCCGGTCGGCACCGAGCATCTGGCCCGAGGCGACGCGGAAGGCGAGCGCATAGCCGATATGGCCCGCGGCTCCGGTGATGGTGACGGTGACGGGTTTGTTCTCCAATCGAAACTCCAGCGAGCCGTGTGGCGGCCCGGATCGGGGCGCAATTGTAGCAGCGCACACCGGTGCGATTTCGCTAGCATGCTCGCTTCCGGCCAGGAGCCCGCCATGAGACTGAGTTTGTTCGCCCTGTGCCTGCTGGGTCTCGCCGTCCTTGCCGCGAGCGCCGACGATGTGGGCGCAGATCGCATCCTGACGGGCGGCCGCATCCTCACGGTCGATTCGAAAGACCGCGTGGTTGAGGCGCTTGCGATCCGGAATGGCCGCATTCTGGCCGTCGGCACGACGGCAGAGATCGAGCGGCTTGCGGGGCCCGCGACCGAGCGCATCGACCTTCGCGGCCGGACCGCGACACCGGGCCTGATCGATGCACACGTGCATTTCTCGGAAGGCGGCCTCCTGCGCCTCACGTACCTCGACCTGAGCTTTCCCGGCGTGAAAAGCATCGCGGACGTGGTGAATTCGGTCCGCGTGCGGAGTGCCGCGGTGAAACCCGGCGAATGGATCCTCGGGCGCGGCTGGGACGAGGGCAAGTACGCGGAGCGGCGGTTGATCCTTGCCGCGGATCTCGATGTGGCGGCGGGCGACCATCCGGCGTGGCTCGTGAACACGACCGGGCACTACGGCGTCGCCAATCGAGCGGCGCTCGCGATTGCGAGCGTCACGCGCGACACCGCGAATCCGCCGGGCGGCCTGATCGACCGCGATGCCGAGGGAAATCCGACTGGCGTGCTGAAGGAAACGGCAATGTCCCTCGTGACGCGCCACATCCCGCCGGCCGGGCCTTCGATGATGCGTGAGGCGATTCGTGCCATGTCCGCCGAGTTCAATCGCGAGTGCATGACGGGCGCCAAGGATCCGGGCATCGGCAACAGCGACAGCTACTACGATCCGGACGGGGCGCTCGCGACCTGGAACGCCTACCGCGATGTGCTCGCCGAGGGCGCGCTCACGGTCCGTGTGTTCGCGCTTTGGAACAGCCCGCGGACGCTCGATGAGGCGCGGAAGCTCATCAAGCTGATCGAGCCTTTTGGCCGGCCAGCCGCCGCGTCGGGCGAGGACCGCCTGGTCTCGGGCGGCGTGAAGATGTTTGCCGACGGCAGCGGCGCTGCGCGCACGGCCTGGATGTGGCGGGACTGGAACCGTGACCGCAGGGAAATCGACACCGGGAATCGCGGCTATCCCGCATTCGATGCCGAGATGATGCGTCAGCTCATCTTCCTGTATCACGACGCGGGCCTGCATCTCGGCGTGCACGCCATCGGCGATCGCGCCATCGACTGGATCGTCGATTCCTATGCGCTCGCACTCGAGCGTAAGCCCGTGAAGGGACTCCGCCATTCGATCATCCATTCGAACATCCCGGGCGATCGCGCGATCGACGCGATGGCGTCGATGCAGAATCGCTTCGACGCGGGTTATCCGGAGCCCTCGCCGACCTTCACCTGGTGGATAGGCGACATTTATGCCGGCACTTTCGGGCCCGAGCGCAGCCTGCGGCTCAATCCGTTCAAGAGCTTCCTCGACCGGGGCATCCACTGGGCGAGCGGATCGGATTACTTCGTGACGCCCTTCGCCGCGCGTTACGGGCTCTGGTCGTCGATCGCGCGCGAGCCGCTCCTTGGCGTTCACGGCGGAGATCCCTTCGGCCGCGCCGAGTCGGTCGATGCGCGCGCAGCGCTCCGGTCGTTCACGATCTGGGCCGCGCACCAGATCTTCATGGACGAGCGCATCGGCTCGCTCGAGCCCGGCAAGCGCGCGGACATCGCGGTCTGGGACACCGATTTCCATACAGCGCCCACCGCTTCGATCAAGGACGCGAAATGCCTGATGACCTTCCTCGACGGCGAGGTCGTCTTTGGTGCCGGGTGAGCCGCAGATCCATCGGGACGAGGTGGACGAGTTCGCCTGGAACGCGGAGCGCAATCCGCTGCCGGAGGCGGTGGAGGTCGCGGTCGTGGGCGGCGGCATCGTCGGATGTTCCGCGGCTTATTTCCTTGCGCGCAGCGGCGTGTCGGTCGCGGTTTTCGAAAAAGGCCGCATCGCGGGTGAGCAATCCGGCCGGAACTGGGGCTGGGTGCGGCAGCAGGGCCGCTCACCGGTCGAGTTGCCCCTGATGATGCAGAGCCTGCGGCTCTGGAAGGAGCTGCCGACGCAACTCGGCGAGGACATCGGCTTTCACCAGGGCGGCACGCTGTACCTCGCCGAGGACGCGAAGCAGCTCACTGGGCTCGAGGAATGGCTCGCCGTCGCGCGCGAGCATTCGCTCGATACGCGAATGATCGCCGGCAGCGAGTTGAAGACGGTCTTCGCCGCGGGTGACCGTTGGGCGGGTGCGATGTACACGGCAAGCGACGGTCGCGCAGAACCCTCGCGCGCCACGCGCGCGATTGCGCATGGCGCGAGGCAGGCGAACGCGAGGATCCTGAGCCGGACGGCGGTTCGCGGCATCGAAACGGCCGCGGGCCGGGTGTCTGCGGTCGTTACCGAGCACGGCGTCGTCGCGACACGTGCCGTCGTCTGCGCGGCGGGTGCCTGGACGCGTCTTTTCTGCGGATCGCTCGGCATCCGCGTGCCGCAGCTTCCGGTCCTCGGCACGGTCGCCCGGACGGCGCCCGCGCCGCGGCTTCTCGACGGGCAAGCCTGGTCGCCTGCGGTCGCCATCCGGCGCCGCGCCGACGGCGGCTACACCATCGCGCACGGCGGCTCGTCGCTGCACTCGCTCATACCTGCAACTTTTCGCTATGCGACGAAGTATCTTCCGGCCCTCCGGCAGGGCCACGATTCGCTCCGGCTTTCGTTCGGGCGCGATTTCTTCCGCGCGCTCGCGACGCCGTCGCGCTGGCCGCTCGATGCGCCGTCCCCGTTCGAGCGCGAGCGCGTCCTCGATCCGAAGCCCGAGGCGCGCGTGCTCCGCCAGATGCGCAAGCATCTGGATCGCTGGGTCCCGGAACTCGCCAGCGCGCCTTTCGTCGAGTGCTGGGGCGGCATGATTGAGGCGTCGCCTGACGTGCTGCCGATCATTTCCACGGTCGAAGGCATCGGCGATTTCCATGTAGCCACCGGTTTCAGCGGCCACGGCTTCGGCATTGGCCCCGGCGCCGGTAAACTGATCGCGGGGATGGTGAGCGGAACCGCGGATCCGGCCGTGCTGTCGGCTTTCCGCCTGAGCCGCTTCTTCGACGGGTCGCCGATCCGGCCGGGGCCCGCGGTCTGATGATTCAGGCGCCGTTTCAGGGGATGGCATGAGCGCGGACGACAGGACGGTCCTGGCCTCGGAAACGAAAGCGGCGCTTGCGCCGCATTTCCCAGGGACTGACCGCGACCCGTGACAACAACACGCTACGACGTTGCCGTGATTGGCGGCGGGCACAATGGCCTGACGGCGGCGTTCTACCTGGCGCGCGCCGGGCTTTCGACCATCGTGCTCGAGCGGCGCGAGATCCTGGGAGGCTGTTGCGTCACGGAGGAGATCGATCGCGAGAAGGCGCCGGGTTGCCGGGTTTCCACGGCCTCCTACATGGCGAGCATGCTCCGGCCCGAGGTCATCCGCGACCTCGAACTCGACCGGCACGGACTTCGCATGGTCGCGGCAAATCCGACGGTGCAGTCGGTGACGCCGGATGGCGTCGTGCTGCCCTGGTGGGGCGATCACGCGCGGATGCGCGAACTCCTGAAACACTTCGCGCCCGCGGACTGCGAGCGCTTTCTCGGGCTCGAAGGCCGGCTCGCCGGACTTGCACGCCACCTCGAGCCGCTATTCATGGAAGCGCCGCCGGACCTGCAACGCGGCGGATTCGCGGGATTCCGGGAATTGCTCGGCCTTGCATTCCGGTTCCGCGGCCTGCGCGGCCGCGAGATACCGGATCTGATCTCGTTCGCAACCGGCAGCCTCGGTGAGTTCCTCGACCGCTCGCTCGACTCGCCGCACCTCAAGTCGCTCATTCTGGCGAACAGCCTCTACGGAAAGCACGGCGGGCCCTACGATCCCGGCACGCTCTTTGGCCTGCTGTTTCACCTGCTCGGCGGCGGCGCGGAGTCGAAGCAGGGATTCGTCGGCCACGTGATGGGCGGTATGGGCGCGATCGCGGCGGCGATGGCGGAGGCCTGCCGCTCGAAGGGCGTCGAATTGCGCACCGGCGCTGAAGTGACCGCGATCCGCGTGAGCGGCGGCCGCGCGCAGGGCCTGGTGCTTGCCGACGGCAGTACGATCGATGCCGGAATCGTCGTGTCGAATGCCGATCCGAAGCGGACTTATCTCGGCCTCGTGCCGGAGGGCGAGCTCGACGCTGAATTCCTGGCTGCCGTCCGCGGCATCAAGATGGACGGGCCTTGCGCGAAGTTCAATCTCGTGTTGTCCGAGGAACCCGCGCTCGAGCGCAGCGATCCCGCGGCGGATGCACTGCAGCGCGCGCAGTTCACGCTGGTACCCTGGCTCGATGGCGCGCAGCAGGCCTACGGCGAGACACGGCGCGGCCGCATCGCCGAGGAGCTCTGGATCGATTGCCTCGTGCCTTCGCTCGTCGATCCCTCTCTCGCACCCGTTGGTCGCCACGTGATGACCTGCTTCGTGCAGTACCTGCCGTATCGCCTTGCCGGCTCCGAGTGGAGCCTGGAGCGAGGGCGGCTGGAAGCACAGCTGCTGCGGCAGATCACGAAGTTCGTCCCCGCGGTGGGCCGCTCGCTCGTCGCGAGCCGCCTCTACACGCCGCAGGACCTCGAGAGCGTCTTCGGCATCACCGAGGGCAACATCTTCCACGGAGACCTGCGGCCGGATCAGCTCTTCTTCATGCGGCCGCTTCCGGGTTACGCGCGTTACGCCTCGCCGCTCGCGGCGCTGTATCTCTGCGGCGCCGGCACCCACCCGGGCGGCGGCGTGACCGGAGCGCCGGGCCACAACGCAGCCGCGCGAATCCTCGCCGATCTCAGGCGTGACCGCTCGCTGCGCCGCGGCTTGCCCTCGTGATCCGCCCATGAACCTGCTCCGCGGCATGCCGGTTCGCTTCCGCATCCTCGGCCTGCTCTTTGTCCTGAGCTTTGTCAATTACCTTCTTCGCAACAGCCTTTCGATCGCGATTCCGGGCATCCGCGAGGAGTTCGAGTTCACGAGCGCCGAACTCGGCTGGATCCTCGGTAGCTTCAACCTGAGCTACACGCTGCTGCAGATCCCGGGCGGAGTCTTTGGTGAGTGGCTCGGCGCACGCCGTGCGCTCGCGGTCATGGCAGTGACCTGGGGCCTGCTGACCTGGTTCACCGGATTCGCCCCCACGTTGATGGCCGCCTCGGCAACGGGCGCGATGGTCGCGCTCGTGGTCGTGCGCGTGCTGGTCGGCATCTCCCATGCCCCCGTGTTCCCGGTTATGGCCGGTGCGATCGAGAGCTGGTTTCCGCCGGGGCGCTGGGCATTCGCAAATGCCATGAGCAACGCGGGCCTGTCGCTCGGGCAGGCGGCGCTGGGTCCGATCGTGACGTACCTTATCGTGCGCTACGGCTGGCGCGAGTCGTTCTACGTGCTGGCGCCCCTCGGAATCCTTGGCGGTGTCTGGTGGTACTGGTACGCGCGCGACCGGCCGTCGGAACATCGTGCGGTCACGCGCGAAGAGGCGGCACTGATCGCTCACGGCCGCGCGCCGCTGGAGCGGGCCACAGCGAAGGGCGGCTGGCGCGCGGCACTTATGAGGCGCGACGTGCTCGTGCTCGCCGCGGGCTACTTCTGCCTGAACTACGTCTTCTACATGTTCTCGCAGTGGCTCTTCACGTACCTGATCGAGGCACGTGGGTTCTCGATGCTGGAGAGCGGGTTCCTTTACGTGCTGCCATTCGCGACAGGTTCCGTGCTGGCGCTCGCCGGCGGCCAGGTCTGCGACCTGCTCTGTCGCCGGATCGGTGCACGCTGGGGCTGCCGCGTGACCGCCATGTCCGGATTGACGCTGGTTGCGATATTCATCATCGCCGGTGCCAACGCGACCGATCCCTACGTCGCCGTCTTGTTGCTCTCGCTGTGCTTCGGATTCACGCTGTTTTCCGACTCGGCCTTCTGGGCGGCGGCGACTTATGCGGCGGGGCCGCATACGGCGAGCGCGACCGGCGTGCTGAACATGGGCGGAAACCTTCCGGGCTTCCTGGCGCCTGTGGTCGGACTGATGATTGACCAGGCCGGCTGGCTGGCGACGCTGATGAGCGGTTCCTTCTTTGCGCTTCTCGGCGCTGGCCTGTGGATGCTGGTCCGCCTGCGGGAAGCCGATCCATGAACGATGTCCTGCAGTGCCACCGCGTGCCGTTCGACGGCAGGTTCTCCGTTCGCGACTTTTCGAGCGATCCGCCCGACGGGACTCCGCCGAAGGAGAAACTCGAGAACGAACTCGACGATCTCGTGAAGCGGCTCGACAAGCTGCAACGTCGCCTGTTCGCCGACGAAAGGTATGCCGTGCTGGCCATTTTCCAGGCGATGGACGCTGCGGGAAAGGACAGCACCATCCGCAAGGTGTTCTCCGGCGTAAATCCGGCCGGATTTCGCGTGCACGCCTTCGGCCGGCCGAGCGAACTCGAGTTGCGGCGCGATTTCCTCGCGCGTGTCGTCCAGCGCCTGCCCGAGCGCGGCAAGATCGGCATCTTCAATCGCAGCCATTACGAGGAAGTGCTGGTGGTGCGCGTGCGCCCGGAATTCCTCGCCGGACAGCTTCTGCCGGAAGTCGACATGAAGCGCATCTGGGACGAGCGCTTCGAATCGATCCGGAGTTTCGAGCAGCACCTTGCGAGAAATGGCACGGCCGTCGTCAAGTTCTGGCTGAACATCTCTCGAAAGGAGCAGAAGAAGCGCTTCATCAGCCGGATCGAGGATCAGGAGAAGAACTGGAAGTTCCGCCTCGGAGACCTCGACGACCGCGAACGCTGGGACGCTTTCCAGGCGGCCTATGAAGATATGCTGCGAGCGACGTCCCGGCCCAGGGCCCCCTGGTACGCCATTCCGGCGGACGACAAGGCCTACATGCGGACGGCCGTCGCGCGGGTCATGGTCGGGACGCTCGAGCAACTCGATCCGCAGTTTCCAACGATGGGCGCGGACCAGCGCGGAGAACTCAAGGAAGGCCTCAGGCGGCTGGAGCAGGAATAGTGACTTTCCGCGCGTGCATCGCGGCTTCGTGATTCCTGCGGCCCGCCCTGTGCCAGAGCGCGATCGCAAAGGCGAAGCCTGCCGCGCTCGACAGGAAGAAGTACCACATCATCGGCTGGTAACCACCCGGATTCTGCGGGCCGGCGCCGTAGGCGTCGTTGAGCCATCCGGCGATGAGATTCGCGCCGCCGATGCCGGCGTTCTGCACGACCCACATCAGACCAAGTGCCGTGCCGAGCCGGTTTGACGGCACCATCTTTGCCGTCAGCGGCCACATCACGGCGGGCACGAGCGAATAGCTCACGCCGATCAGGACGGTTCCTACGCCGAGCGATCCCTGCGGCATCGCCATCACGGCGATCGAGACCGGCAGGAGGAGCGCGCCGAATGCCAGGAATGGCGCGTAGCGGCCCACGCGATCGCAAAGCCAGCCGAATGCCGGCGTCGCAAAGATTGCAGCGAGAAAGACATAGCTGTTGATCGCGCCGGCCGCCGCGAGGTTGAGCCCGTGTGAATGCTGGAAATACTTGATCGAAAAGGTGCTGCGAAACGCGAAGATCACGGAATACCAGAGCACGCACAGCGCGAGCAGGTACCAGTACGCCGGCCCGAACTTGCAGACGTCGCGGACTGAAAAGTGCGATGCCACATGCGTTGCCTGCGCACGGATGCCACTCCTGCGGTCGAGCAGCCAGTAGACACCGCACATGACGAGTGAAATCGTCGCGAGCAGCGCCGCGATCTCGAGCGGCGGCTGCCAGCCCCCCGCATAGGCGCCCGGGAACCAGGTCGGCGACATGTCGGCGGAAAACGCGCCGCCGCGGCCGAGCGCCAGGCTGATCCCCATGGCGAGCGCGAGATGCCGATGCGGGAAATAGCGGACGACGGCGGTAATCGTGGCGATGTTGAAGGTTTCGGCGCCGACTCCGAACAAGAGGCGCCCGGCAGCCATGCTCGTGAAGGAAGGACCGTAGGCCGTCAGCAGCGCGCCGGCCAGGCAGATGGCCGCGGTCCAGGTCAGCATGCGGGCGGCGCCGAATCGATCCACCAGCATGCCGCCCAGGATCAGCAGGACGATGTTCGGCAGGTTGTAGATGGCATTCAGCATGCCGATCTGCGAGTTGCTGAAGCCGCGCTGCTGTTCCAGCAGGTCCGCGATGGGCCCGATCGAGTCGTAAACGTAGAAGTTGCCGAAATTGGCGAGCGAGACGAGCGCGAGCGCCAGCCAGGGCAGGTATCGCGAAGTCATCAGGGTTTGCGCGGGCCCTTCTGCTTGAGCCAATCCGGATACGCGGCCTCGAATCGCGCGAGCTCCGCATCCGCCTCTTCGATTCTCCCCGCCTTGCGCAGGGCTTCGATCTCGGCGTACCAGGCCTCCGGCGTGCGCTGCTTGGCGGCACGTTGGCTGGACAGTGCGCCCGTCCGTTCCGCGGTCGCCTGTGAGGTAATGGCCGTTGTCGGCCCGTCGGGTAAATCGACCTCAGGCACTGGCGGCAGCACGGCATCGTCAGTTTCTTCCCTCACCCACTCGCTCGCGGACCTCAGGTCCTGCTCGGGCCCGCCCACCCGCGCTTCCGGTTCCGGCGCAAACTCGACTGGCGGCCTTACGAATGGCGCAACGGATCGTGGGGATTTTTTCCGCTGAGGGGGTGCGGATTCGTATGCGGCCGGGGCCGGTGTCTGGGTCGGCGCCGGTGCCTGCCTCGCAGCCGGCTGGGCGAGATCCGCCTCGGTGACGACCGCGGGCTCGTCGTCGCTGCCGAATTGCAACTGGACTAGCAGCACGGCGAGCAGGAAGCTCGCGGCAAGGGACGCAGGCAGCCACCAGCGGGCGGCGCGTGGCGCAACGGCCTTGCGTGCCGCGGCACGGATCCGCGCGTCCGTCGTTTCGGGCGGACTGTCGGAGCCATCCTGCAACAGGCGTTGCCAGGGTTCGCGAGGGAAGGGCGGGTCTTGATCGTTTTCCATGTTCTCAGTCCGGCGCATTGTCGCCGAGTGCCTGCTTGAGCCGCGCGACGGCATATCGCAGGCGGCTCTTCGCGGTTTCCGGCTTCACTCCCATCGCCTCGCCGATCTCCGCGACCGACAACCCGCCCTCCACGTAGAGCAGGAAAGCCGCCTGCTGTTCCGGCGGAAGCTGCTCGAGTGCCGCGGCGAGCCGCTCATCCGCCTCACCGGCGAGGACCGCCTCGACCGGTCCGTCCTGCGATTCGTCGGCCGCGGCGGTGACCGCGTCCTCGTCCATCGCCTCGCGTTTGTCGCGGCGCCCCCTCTTGCGCCAATGGTCCATGCAGCAGTTGTGGGCGATGTGAAACAGCCAGGTGGCGAAGCGCGCCTCCGGTCGGTAACGCTCCCGATTCGCGATCACGCGCGACCAGCATTCCTGGAACACGTCATCGGTGGTGGCCGCATCCCTCACCGAGCGTCGGATGAACCGCCACAAGGCGCCGCGATGGGTGGCGTAGAGCGCATCGAACGCCCTCGCATCGCCTGCGGCGTAACGCAGCATCAATTGCGCGTCGGCGTCGCCTTCTGCCATCGCCGGCCACTCTACTTGAACGTCGAAAGATCACGGAAAGTGTTCGATTCCTGCGCGAAAAACCCTCCTAAAAGCCTGCGAAGGCCTCGAATTCTGCCGCCAACACAAGATTTTTCACGCCTAACTCATTGTTTCTAAGGGATGTTCTCGTCTACCTGCAATCTGATAACAAAAAACACTTGCAATGGAGTCGGTGTTATAGTCAACTACAACACCAGAGGAGCACATCAGTACATCGGGCCCGCCAAAGAGGCCGCTCGAAACAGGCAAAGGAAAGGAGAGCGTCATGTTCACGATGGTTGCAGAAAACACCCGGAAGGCGATGAGTGCAGTGGCGGCGATCGCAATCGTCACGGCGAGCGGTCTTGTGATGGACCAGGCCCATCTGGCCTCGGCTCCTCGCGGAACGATCGAAATCGGCGAGCTGACCCTGATCGACAATGACCAGCTGGCACAGGTGATGCTGCCGGAAGTGGTCGTCCTCGCGAAGCGCGAGTCCGCGACCTTCCTTGCGACGGCGACCCAGTTGCCGGAGATCGTGGTCGTCGCGAAGCGCGTCGCCACCCTGGTTGCGAAGGACGATGGCAAGCGCCTGCCGGCGCCGGCGATCAACGCCGGTTTCTGAAGGTGCTCTGCTAAAGTAGTCTGGTAGCGGGCTAGCTCACTTAGACTTGCAGAATGGACACTAACTGGAACGACAGCCTGCCGATCTATCGCCAACTGCGCGATCGCGTAGTGGCGATGATCCTGGAAGGCGTGCTGAACGACGGCGATCCGTTGCCGTCGGTCAGGAACGTCGCCGCGGAGTACC
>CAYPQX010000139.1:0-11727 GCA_964412975.1 uncultured Steroidobacteraceae bacterium | reverse complement strand
CCTGCGTTCCGGCAGCACCCAGCGTCAGGAAATGCGCTGGCAGCGTTTCGCAAAGTCTTGGCATCGCGGCGGCCGCTTTGCGTTCACGACCCTCGTGCCGGGCGAGATTCCGCCACATGCCGTGGTTTCGCGCTATATCGAGGCTGCCGCCGGACTGGAAGCGGCCGGAAAACCTGGCCTTGCGGCGGCTGCCTATGACGCGGCAATCACGCGCTGGCCGAATGAAGCCCGCGCCTGGCTCGGGCGCGGAAACATCGCTTACGCAGAGGGCGACCGGAACGCGGCCGCGGATGCCTATCTGCGTGCCATCCTGCTGGCCCCCGAAGATGCAGCCGCCCGCAACAACCTCGCCCAGCTACTGGCGGACGCAGGGTGCGCGGATGAGGCAAGAAACCAGGTCGAACGCGCGGCCCGCCTGGCCGAAGGCTCGGCGCTCGCGCCGGCCGTTGCCGAAACGCGCGTGGCGATCGATTCGATGGGGAAGCCCGTGACCGGTTGTGCGCTCGGCGACCGCGCCTGGCCGGAATGACCGAGTTCAGATCTTCGGTGGCACGTTCGCGTTCAGCCGGAACAGGTTCGTCGGATCGTACTTTGCCTTGAGCGCGACGAGCCGCTCGAGGTTCGCGCCAAAGTTCTGCCGGTAGCCCGCTGCCACCGTGTCCGCGCCGACGTAGTTTGTATAGAGGCCTTGCGTGAGCGGCTCCAGTTCACGCCAGGCCGCGCGCATCTGCGCGACCTTCTCATCGATGCCGTCGGAAGTGGGCCACCCGCTCCAGATGGCCAGTACGAACTTCATGTCGCGCCTCGGAAATGCCGTCGCATCCAGGGGCATGCGCGAATAGGCTTCGCCACAGTGATCGCAGAACATGTCGTAGAGGCCCGGTGTGCGCGCGAAGACGTCGAGCATGCGATCGATGCCATCGTTCGAGAGGCCTCCAAGGAAGCCATTCTTCGCGTAACTGCGTATGCCATGGGGAGCAGTCGCATCGCCGCTTGACTGCAACTTCACATACGGCATCAGGGCGATGCTATCCATGGCCGGCTTTCCGAAGGCACGCAACGGCTTCAGCCATGCCTCGCCCTCGGCGTGGTCCCCGGACCAGCAGGCCTCGACGCCGAAGTAGGGGGTCTTGTCCTCCCAGTACAGCACAGGGAGCAGGTTGACGGAATCCGGTGCATCCATCGCGATATCGCGGTAGAAGCGAAGCGCGTCGCGGGCCTGGTCGAACGGCCAGGCGATGAATCCGCCGAGAATGACCGGGTTCACCGGATGCAGCCGATACTCGATGGAGGTCACGACGCCGAAATTCCCACCACCGCCGCGCAGGCCCCAGTACAGTTCCGCGTTTTCATCATCACTGGCCCGCAGGAAACGACCATCCGCGGTCACGACATCGAAGGACGCAACATTGTCGCAGGCGAGCCCGAAACGGCGGCCGAGCCTTCCAAACCCGCCACTCAGCGTAAGGCCCGCGGCGCCGGTGTCGGAAAATGTGCCGGCCGTGGTGGCGAGCCCAAAAGCCATGCTTTCGTGGTCGAGCTGGCCGAGCAGCGAGCCGGATTCCAGATGGGCGCGCCGGGCTTCCGGATCGACGCGCACGCCCTGCATCTGCTGGAGGTCGACCACGAGGCCGCCGTCACAGGTCGACTTGCCCGAAACGCTGTGCCCACCGGCCCGAACCGCAGTCAGCAGATGGTGCTCGCGCGCGAAATCGACGGCGTGCCGGACGTCGCTCGCCCCGGTGCAGCGCGCGATGAGCGCGGGACGTTTGTCGAACATCCCGTTCCAGACGCGTCGCGTCCGGTCGTAGTCCGGATTGCCAGGGAGCAGCACATCGCCGCGCAGGCTGCCGGCCAGGGCCTCGACCGACGAGCCGCGCAGCGAAATGTCGGCTCCATCGAGCGACTTCGCCGCGATGTCGCCCACATTCTTGAGAATGGCCGACCAGCCCCTGAACGGCCAGGCCGAGGCGAGTGCGAGGCCCGCACCGACGAATTCGCGTCGTTTCATGTCAGCGATCCTCCGGGCCGGACTGTACTCCGGGCTGCGCGCCAACGCACGACTGCGCGAATCGCGAGCCCGATTGCGACCACGATGACGACATCGCGCACCGCCTGCAGGGAGGCCGTTGCCACAATGGCGGTGCAGGCGAGGAGGGCGAGCACGGAGAAGACGCTTCCGCCGGGAATGTGCACGGGAGCGCGGCCCTCGCGGCGCCGCAGCACGATGAGAGCCGCTGCAGTCGAGCCGTGAGCAAGCATGCGCGCGATCACGAAGATGGCCAGCAGGTACTTGAACGTGCCAGTGATCGTCAGCAGCCATGACAGCGCCGCGTAGGTGATGATCGCGACATGCGGCGTGCGAAAGGCGTCGTGCACGGCGACGATCGGGCGCGGCAAGTCGCGGGCCGCGCCCAGCGCGAAGACGTAGCGTGGCCCGATGAGCACCTGCACGGCAAGGCCGCCGGCGCAGGATACGACCGCCGCGGTCGCCATCAACGTGGCGCCGGCCGGACCGACGAAGGCTTTCGCGACGTCCACCAGCGGCAACGCCGATGCGGCGGTGTCCGGCAGCACACCGAAGCAGGCCAGCATCAGAAGCAGATAAAGCAGGCAGGCAATCGCGAGGCCGCCCAGGATGCTGACGGGGAGGTCGCGGCGCGGATCGTGCATCTCGCCGGCGACGACCGCGGCAACGTGAAAGCCGACGCAGGCGAAGATCGCGATCTGCAGCGCGCCCGACAGGCCATCGGGCTTTCGCGGCTCGGTCGCGGGGATGTCATTCCAGCCCGCGAACCAGAGCCCGGCGAGGGCGATGAGCCCGAGCGGCAGCATCTTGGCGATCGTCAGGAGGTTGCCGAGCCAGGCGCCACGGGTGACGCCACGGACATTGATCACGGCCAGGACGACAATGAACACGCTGATGACAACTGCGCGTGGCCAGGGCGTTGCGAGCGTGGGCCAGAGCGCCGCCGCGTAATCGAGCATGACCTGCGCGATCAAGGCGGTGGACGCGAGACTGGAGAGCGTGAACAGCCAGCCTACCGTGAAACCGGTCAGTGGCCCGAAAGTGACTTGCGCGTAGTACTGTGGCCCGCCGGTGACGTCGTAGCGGCTCGCAACCTCGGCCAGCGTGAATGCCAGCAGGCCCACGACGACAAATGCGACGAATATGACGGCGAGGCTGTAGCGACCGGCGCCGATCGCAACGCCCGCCGGCATTGCGAAGACGCCGGCACCGACGATGGAGTTGACGCAAAGCGCGACCACGTCGAACCGCCGGAGGCCGCGATGCAGCCCCGGCGATCCGGCGTGAGCGGGAACGCTCAAGTCGCGAGAGGTCGGTTCCTAGGGCGCGGAGGGCTTCGCGTTGTCGGTCCCGGCATCGGCGACGACACGCCACTTGCCGTCAACTTTTTCCCACACCGTCACGAACGTGCCCCTGGTTGCCGGCTTCTTGCCTTCGCCGTCGGTGTCCAGGACCAGGTCCCCGATTTCCAGGGCCATGTCGCCGGACGCGGCGACCTTGACTGCTGTGCTCGTCCAGCTGACCACGGAGTTCGGCGATGCCGCCATCTCCTTCTCGGCGGCGGCAAGGATTTCGGCGGAACCCCTGCGGACGTTGCCGTCGAAGATCGTGATGGCATCGGACGTATAGACGTCATTGACGATCGTCGCGAAGTCCCTGGAGTTCGCATAGTTCATCCACTCCGCGGAGCGGTTGCGGATTGCCTGTTCCTCGGCGGCGAGA
This sequence comes from uncultured Steroidobacteraceae bacterium, assembly GCA_964412975.1. Classification (GTDB taxonomy): domain Bacteria; phylum Pseudomonadota; class Gammaproteobacteria; order Steroidobacterales; family Steroidobacteraceae; genus SCUD01. Next base: position 7,976 of record CAYPQX010000139.1, on the reverse strand, counting down.
TCGACGGCTGGCGCTTCCGCCTTTGGCTCTTCCTTGGCCTCTTCCTGGGGCTTGGCGCAACCGGCCAGCAAAAGTATTGCCGCAAGTGCGGCGGTGATCATCGTGTACGTTTTCATGGGACCTCCCCGGTCGTTGATTGGCGCGCTAGTATACGCGCGCGCCGAAACCGCAGAACCATAAGAAAGGCTTTCAGTGTGGTTTTCAACTCGCTGACATTCCTCGTGTTCTTCGCGGCCGTTCTTCTTTTGCACCGCCTGCCAATCCCGTGGACGGGGAAAAAGCGCAACCTGCTGGTCGCGAGCTACGTCTTCTATGCGGCGTGGAATCCGCCCTTCGTCATCCTGCTGTGGATTTCGACGATCGTCGACTGGTTCGTCGCGCGCGCGATCTACAACGCGAGGGACAGGGGCCGCGCACAACGACGCGCCTGGTTGCTGATTTCGCTGGCCGTGAACCTGGGCTTTCTCGGGTTCTTCAAGTACGGCGAGTTTCTGCTGCAGAACTGGCAGACCCTGATGGCATCCGTCGGCATCGAGTACGTGCCGCCGGAATGGAACATCATCCTGCCGGTCGGCATTTCCTTCTACACGTTCCAGACCATGGCTTACACGCTCGACGTCTATCTCGGTCGCGCGAAGCCGCTCAAGTCGTTTCTGGACTTCTCGCTGTTCGTGACTTTCTTCCCGCAGCTGGTCGCGGGCCCGATCGTGCGGCCGACACAGCTCGTGCCTCAGTTCGAGACGCCGCGGCAGGCGACGCGCGACCAGTTGCTCTGGGGACTCGGGCTCATGGTGCTCGGGCTGTTCGAGAAAGTCGTCGTCGCCGATGCCGGGCTCGCAAACGTCGCCGATCGGGCCTTCGGAGCCAGCGGTGCGATCGGTTTCGCCGACGCCTGGCTGGGGACGCTCGCATTCTCCGGACAGATCTTCTGCGACTTCGCGGGCTACTCGACCATCGCGATCGGTGCGGCACTCTGCCTGGGTTTCGCGCTGCCCGAGAATTTCCGGATGCCCTATGCGGCGATCGGCTTCTCCGATTTCTGGCGCCGCTGGCATATCTCCCTGTCCACCTGGCTGCGCGACTACCTCTACATCCCGCTCGGCGGCAACCGCGGCGTGGAAACGCGCACCTACGTCAACCTGATGCTGACGATGCTGCTCGGCGGACTGTGGCATGGCGCAAACTGGACCTTCGTCGTCTGGGGCGGATTGCATGGTGCCTATCTCGCAGCCGAGCGCTGGATTCGCGCGAAGACAGGCGTCGCGGGCGATCCCGCGGGTACCTGGAATCGCCTCGCGCTCGCGCTCCTGACGTATTTCCTGGTCAACATCACCTGGGTGTTCTTCCGCGCAGAGAACTTCGAGCTCGCGGCGCGCATGCTGGCCGGAATGTTCGGTTTCGCCGGCGAAGCGCCAGCGGTATTGCCGACGATCTACATGATCAAGGCCGGCGCGATCGTTACCGGTATCGTCACGGTGCAGTGGCTGATGCGCAAGCGCGAGCTCGAGGACGTCGTCTCACGCACGCCGTGGTGGGTGACCGGCATCGTCTGCGCCGCGATGCTTTTTGCCGTGATCATCGCGCAGGGTTCGGGCGAAGCGTTCATCTACTTCCAGTTCTAGGCGACGCCGATGACACACGTGCATGAGCAGGATGATGTGACGGTGAGGCGGATCCCAGCGGCGCGCTTCGTCGCGATGGCCTGGCTGGTGCTCGTGCTCGTGGTCGCGGCGACGGCCGCCTGGGAATGGCGCATGCGCGGGCTCGGACTGGTTGCGGGCGACTTGGACGACAGCAAGGCCCATTGGGCCGTGGAGCGGCGGAAGATCGCGACGGGCGACAATGACGGCATCGCAATTGTCGGCGGCTCGCGGATCCTGTTCGATACGGATCTCGACGTTTGGGAGGAATTGACCGGGAAGCGCCCGGTGCAGCTCGCACTGGGGGGAATGAGCGGCCAGGTATTCCTGGCTGACCTGGCCGGCAATTCGGATTTCGCCGGACTGGTCGTCATCGACATCACGCCCGAACAATTCTTCAGGGAGGGACCAGGGAATCCCGAGTTCGAGGGCGTGCTCGACAATTGGGCAAGCCAGGGTCCCGCAGAACGCTTCGGGCACCAGATCGGACTCCTCCTGTCTCGCTACCTGGCGTTTCTGGACGACCAGTACACTTTGGCGACATTCATCGAGCAGCTGGATATCCCGAACCGCGACAAGGTTGAGGGACCCTACCTGCGAGTCTGGAAACTGTCGGAGACTTACGATGACCGGCAGACTGTCCTGTGGCGACAGATCGAAACGAACGAGCGCCTGCGGGGTCATGCCATCCGCGTGTGGCTTTCCAGGGATCGGCCGCCGCCGGGCGAAGATCTGATCGCCAGGATCTGTGCCGACGTACGCGAGTCGGTCGCGAAGATTCGTGCCCGTGGCGGCGACGTGGCGTTCATACGTCCGCCGTCTTCGGGCGGATACTACGAACGTGAGCAACTCAAGGTTCCGCGCCACACATCCTGGGACCGTTTGCTACGGGAAACCGGCACGTTCGGCATTCACTTCGAAGACTACCCAGACATGCGGAATCTCGTTTTGCCGGAGATGTCGCACCTCTCCCGCGAGTCGGCGACGCGTTTCACGCGCGTCTATGTCGGCCTGCTGCGCGAGCAGTATCCAGGACTACCGTCGCGTGCGGTTGCGGGGTCCGGCGCCTGATGCTCGAACAAGGCGAGGTACCAGTCAGGCAGGTCCCGGCGACGCGCTTCGTCGCGATGGCCTGGCTGGTGCTCGTGCTCGTGGTCGCAGCGACGGCCGCCTGGGAATGGCGCATGCGCTCTCTCGGTTTGCAGGCCGGCGATCTGGACGACAGCAAGTGGCACTGGTCAGTCGAGAGGCGCCGGCTGGAGGCCGGCGATCACGATCGCGTCATAATCGTTGGATCTTCGCGAATATTGTTCGATACGGATCTCGACGTTTGGGAGGAATTGACGGGACGCCGACCGCTGCAACTTGCACTGGTGGGCACCAATCCGAGGCCGGTCCTGCTGCGACTGGCCGACGAGTCCGACTTCAGCGGGCTGGTCGTCGTCGGCGTCACGCCCGACCTGTATTTCCTGGATCGTTTCAGTTACATCCCGCAGTACGATCAGGTGCTGGAGTTCTGGCGGCAGGAATCTCCCTCGGAGCGCGTTGGCCACCAGATTGGCCTGTTCCTCTCCCGGCATTTCGCATTCCTGGACGAGGCCTACCGCCTCGCGCCACTCATCGAGCGCATCGACATCCCGGATCGGCCTGACGTGCGGCGTCCCTATTTCGACGTGTGGAAACTGGCGGAAACCTCGGCGGATCGACAGCACCGCCTGTGGCCCCGGCTCGAAACGGATGCACGCCTGCGTGATCATGCGCGACAGGTCTGGGGACCGTTCGACGGCAGCGGGCCCGGACCGGAGAGCGTCGCCCGCGCCATTGAGGAATCGAAAGCAGCGGTCGCAAAGATTCGCACCCGCGGCGGTGAGGTCGTATTCGTCCGCGCGCCATCCGCAGGGCTTTACTACGAGAGCGAGCAGCATCTTGCGCCGCGCGCCAGGACCTGGGACAAGCTGTTGGCTGAGACTGGCGCCTTCGGAATTCACTTCGAGGACTATCCCGAAATGAGGGGGCTCGAAGTGCCGGAGTGGTCGCACCTCTCCCGCGATTCGGCGACGCATTTCACGCGCGCCTACGTCGAAGTCCTGGTGCGCGAGATGCCGTGGCTGCGAAGAGCCACTTCAGAGGGACCGGAAGCATGAAAATCATGGCAGCGGTCGATTTTTCGCCGGTGACCGCGCCGGTGCTGGCGACCCTGAAGCAGATTGCGGCGACGTTCCCCGTGCAGGTCTGCCTGGTGCACGTGGCGCCGCCGGACCCGGCGTTCGTCGGGTATGAAGCCGGTCCCGAAGGCGTCCGCGACCAGGTTGCCAGCGAACACCACGCCCGGCATCAGCAGTTGCAGGAGCTGGCCGAACGCCTGCGTTCGGAAGGCGTCGATACGACCGCGTTGCTGTTGCAGGGCGCGACGGTTGCAACCCTGATTGCGGAGGCCGAGCGGTTGCAGGCGACCCTGATCGTGCTCGGCAGCCACGGTCATGGCGCCGTGTACGACTTTCTGGTCGGCAGCGTCGCGGAAGGTGTCGTGCGGGCAGCGAGTTTGCCGGTGCTGCTCGTGCCCGCGCTTAAAGTGATCAGGTGAGGGGCACGTAAGGCTGCGGTCGCTTTCGGAAACGAAGCCCGACGCCCGAGTCCGCCCGCTCCACGGGCGCGCGCAGAAACAGCTGGTGATTGCCGGGCTTCCATTTCTCGCCGCCGTCCAGGCTCACTTCCATGCGGGACTCGAACCGCTCGGGAGTGACACTCGATCGCGTAAAGCGAAGTTTCATCTTGCGCCCGTCCGCGAGCGGCGTATCGGGTGTCATCCGTATCTCGCCATCAGCCGGTCCGGTCATCACCCAGAGATGGCCGTCGGCACCTACGGAGGCCATCTCGATCGTAGAGCGGCGCTCGTTCACGTAGAACAGGATGCCGGAGGTCTGTCCCCAGTCCGGGATGTCCGAGCGGCCAGCCAGCACGCGATCCGGCACGAGCCAGTCAAAGCGATAGGTTCCGGATGCAACCCGGGCAACAGCTCCGTCGTCGCCGTATTGGGTCGTCGTGACGTTCCACAGGCCCGCAGACTGGCGCAGCTGCTGGACGGCGCTCCAAAGCTCCGCCGGGGCCGTTTCAGCCGCATCCGCGAACGGCAGAATCAGGAATGACAACAGGGCAGCAGCACGTTTCATGACCCATTCTCCCCCCGGGCCTCTCGGTTTGGCGCCCGACCGTTCATCTTAGGCTCGGACAGCCGCGCGGCTTGGGCGTTCAATCCCGCAGGACACTCGCTTCGTCGCGCCAGTAGAATCCCCTGATGCCCAGCCGTTCGTTGCAGCGCAAACAACTCAGCCGGAGCAAGATCGAGCTGTTTGTCGAATGCCCGCGCTGTCTGTACCTCGATGTCGCCCGCGGCATTCCGCGGCCGAGCGGTCCGCCGTTCACGCTCAACAATGCCGTCGATTCCCTGATGAAGGCGGAGTTCGACCGCTACCGAGAGGCTGGCGAGCCGCATCCGCTGTTTGCGACCGTGGGTCTCGACGCCGTGCCGTTTCAGCATCCTGATATCGACCGCTGGCGGCACAATTTCACGGGCCTGCGCTGGAAGGACGACGAAACGGGCTGGACACTCTTCGGCGCGGTCGACGACCTGTGGAAGGCGCGCACGGGTGAGCTGATCGTCGCCGACTACAAGGCAACGGCGCGGGCGGAAATGCCAACGACGAAAAATCTTTATCCGTCCTACCGGCGGCAGATGGACGTCTACCAGTACCTGGTGCGGCGCCAGGAATTTCAGGTCAGCGATCGCGGATGGTTCGTCTATACGAACGGAAACGGCCGCGCGGGCGAGTTCGGAGACAAGCTCTGCTTCACGACCTCGATGGTGCCTTACGACGGCAACGACGAATGGGTGCTCGAGGTGTTCCGCCGGGCGGTCGCGACCGTCGAAGGCGATGTTGTCCCGGCACCCGGCAAGGACTGCGAATACTGCCCGTACGTGGCGAGCGCGGCCCAGCCAGCTGGATGAATCTATCGCGGTTCTTCGGGTTCCAGTGCGAGCAGATGCTCGATCAGGCTGTCGAGCAGTTCGTCGTTACTCGCGAGCTCGTCGTGCCCGGCACAGACGAACAGTTCCCGGTGGGGCTCGAGGCTTTCCTGCTCGTGGCGCGGGACGGCGGGATCGAGGTCCTGTCTCGAGAGCAGGGATGATGTCGTGACGGTGCCATCGCCGGGCGCGAACATCAGCGTCTCATAATTGACGCCCGGCGAGGGATTCACGATCTGCTCGGGTCGCAGGCGTGCAACCGACTCGCCGCCGATATTCTCGAACACGAGGCGTGTGGGCGTCGGCACGCAGTCGGCGCCGAGGAGCAGGGGTTGGATCAGCGGCACGTCACCCGACGGCACCATCAGTGACCACGCGAAGCGCCGCGCACGCCCCAGCTGCCTTTCGAACCAGCGCTCGAATACTTCCGGTGCCGGCCAGATCTCGGGATGACGGCTGATTCGGCGCTGGATCCGGTGATCGAAGATGGACCATTCGTAGCGGCGCCAGAAATCCACGTCGAACAGGTCGAAATCGAGCGGCTTCCCGTTGATGTTCGCGACCCAGTCCACGAGCGGGTGCGGGAACATCTGAAAGGTGGCCGGCATCGTCGCGACGCCTTCGGTCGGTAGCGCGGCTATACCAACGCGATAGCCGTTCAGGAACTTGTGAATGGCAGTCACCGTCCCCTGGTTGGGCGTGCCGAGCAGCACGACGCGGCGGAGCTTCGCGAGCCCGACTCCGGTCACGGGAAACGTGTTGCCGTTCAGCACGTCCATGGTCCCATAGCGCTCGAAGTAGCGGACGACCAGGCCGCCCATGCTGTGGGCGACCACGTCGACGCGCAGGTGGGGATCGTTGTAGTCGCGTCGTATCTGTTCAATCAGCTCGTCGAACCTGCGAACGGTGATGACATTGTCCTGGCGCCAGTCGTATGGGAACAGATACAGCCGTGCTTTCTGCTGCACGACCTTGCTGCCCGGGCGGCTCAGTCGGTAACCACCGGCCTCGCGGAGCTCCCGGACAATACGGCGATAGAAATCCTTCCCGATCGCACCATCGAACAGACCGCTTGCGACGAGCCCGTCGTCGACCGGTTCGAGCGTCTCCGGATCGATGCGAAGTGCAATGTCTTCATAGTCGCTGGTCAGGAGCTTCCGCGCGCTAGCGGGCCAGAGTTCCTGTCCGTTGTCCGCGCGGGAGAGCCGCGAACCCAGGAGGCCGGGGATGAGGATGACGGGGACGCGTTCGCGGGTCGCAGAATACGCGGGATAGAGCTGTTCGATCGCGGGGCCAGTGTTCGCGCAGGCCGTTAGGAATGCGGCGCAAAACAGGTTCCCGAGCCACGCAATCCGGCGGCGCAAGGTTCTGAACTCCCGATGACGGCACGAGAGGTTACCATTGCCGTTGCCGGCCGGAGCCGGGGAGTGGACGCATGACGTCAGAAATCAGCAGCCGCCTCGCCAACCGGATCCTGTGGGGCCTGCTGTTCGGAGCCATTGCGGGCGGGGCGACGCTCGCGATCGGCGGCCTCTATCCCGATGTCCTTTCCGCTGCTCAGAAATTCGCGACGGCCGTGCTGGACCCGATCGGCCAGGTCTTCCTGCGCATGCTTTTCTTCGTGGTCATACCGCTCGTTTTCGCTTCCCTGGCCGCGGGTGTGGCTCAACTCGAGCAGCTGGCGCAGCTCGGGCCGCTCGCCACCCGGACTTTCGTCCTGTTCTTCGTCAACATGTCGATCGCGGTCGCGCTCGGACTGATCATGATGAATGTCGTCGAGCCGGGATCGGGCATGGATCCCGCGGCGAAGGCGAGCCTGCTGGAGGAGTACGGCAGCGCCGCGCAACAGCACGTCGAGCGGCAGGCGGCGCAACCCGCCATGACGCTGATGACGGTCGTCGACATGTTCATGCCGCGAAACCTGTTCGGTGCTTTCGTCGGCAACGATCGCGAGCGGCTCGGGGACGTGCTGCCGCTCATCCTGTTTGCAATCCTGGTCGGAGCGGCCGCCGTCAAGCTGACGGCGGAACGGCGCGATCAGCTGCGGTCCGGACTCGGCCTGGTGAACGACCTGATGACGGGCATCGTTCATTTCGCGCTTTCGATCGCGCCCTATGCCGTTCCCGCGATGATCTACAGCGTCATCGTCAAGATTGGCTGGGACATCGTCATCGCCCTGGGTGCATTCGTGCTGGCATGCCTTTTCGTGATGCTGCTGCACCTCTTTGGAACCATGTCGATCTGGCTCAAGCTGCTGGCCGGCAGAAACGTGTTCGAAACCTGGCGATTGATGCGACCGGTGCTCGCGACCG
>CAYPQX010000138.1:0-13243 GCA_964412975.1 uncultured Steroidobacteraceae bacterium | reverse complement strand
CGCTCACCTTTTCCAAAAGGATCAAAGGAAAAGGTGAGCGTCCCCTTTAATTTTCCCCTTTTACTTTCTTAGTGCTGCCACAAGTCCGGCGAAGGCAAGCAGGATCAGGGCAAGCGATGTGCCGGTCCACGGGCGCGACGGCGCGTTGACCAGGAACTCCGTCACCGCGAGCGCAAGCGCCGGCGCCAGGGTCAGCGCGGCGAAGCGCCAGGCGCGCCGCGAGCCGCGCAGGATACCCGGGATCGGCAGCAGGAGCGGCAGGAGCGCGATCGATGCCGTCACGATGCCGATTCCGGATGCGTCGTTGAATGGCCAGCACGCGACCGAAGCGACGAGCAGAATCCAGGCGCCGATGGCAAGGCGCCGCACCGTGCGCGCGCGATCCTTCATCCGTTGCCGGGGGCGAGGCGTGAGGCGAACGTCGCGACGCGGCGCCCAAGCGCCTGCGCGAGCTCGCGCTCCGTTTCGCTGAGCGCGCGGCGCTCGCCCTGGGGAAGGACGCGGCTTGCACCGTATGGCGTTCCGCCACCGGTCGTCGATGAGAGCGCTGCCTCCGTAAAAGGCAGGCCGACGATCAGCATGCCGTGGTGGAGGAGGGGCAGCAGCATGCCGAGTGGGGTGGTTTCTTGACCGCCGTGCATCGTACTGCCCGACGTGAAGGCCCCGACCGGCTTGCCCGCCAGCACGCCCGTCAGCCAGAGACTCGACGTACCGTCGAAGAATGCCATCAGCGATGCCGCCATGTTGCCGAAGCGCACCGGGCTGCCGAGCACGAGTCCCGCGCATTCGCGGAGGTCCTCATGGGTTGCGAATGCCGCGCCATCCTGCGGGACGGAGGGCGTGGAAGCTTGGTTCGCAAGCGGTGGCACGGTGCGTATACGCGCTCGGCAGCCCGCGACGCCGTCCGCCCCGCGGGCGACCTGTCGCGCGAGTTCTGCGGTCGCCCCGTGGCGGCTGTAGTAAAGGACCAGGATGTCGAGCATGGGTGCTTGCCTTCTGCCTCAGGGACTTACAGACTGTTCGCAGTGTGAATTCTAGGCCACGACCCGAGGCCGCGCGGCGCGTCCGTGTCAGCGGGCGCGTCCAAGGCGTGTACTTTCGCGCGAGCACGGCCGAGCGTGCAATTGCGCTGTCGTTGCGGGGCACGGCGGAGAACTGCGCGGACGGCACGGTACTCGTGCTCGCGGCGGGCGATCCGGTAGCGCTCGCGGAACTCGTGGCCTGGCTCCACCGGGGCCCGCCGATGGCGCGAGTCGAGTCGATCGAGATCGAATCGATCGAACCGGATGCGTTCGAGTGGCCGGTGGGTTTCCAGCAGAAGTGACCGGTCAGCGCCTCCAGCGCGAGTTCAGGCGGCCGAGCACGAGATCGGGATAGGTCCGCCGTCCGAGGCTGCCGTTGTAGCGGCCCAGCGCCCGATGGTAGTCACCGCGCTCGCGCTCGAGGTAATACGCCAGGATGCTGGTGCCCATCCGGATGTTCATTTCGACATCGATCAAGTCTTTCCGCGACAGGCCGAGCTCATTGGGCCAGAACGGCATCACCTGCATCAGGCCGACCGCGCCGGCGTAGGACACGGCGAACGGATCGAAGGCGCTCTCCACGTCGATCACGGCCAGCACGAGCTGCGGCCGGTCGCGGAGCATCGCGTGCTTGCTCGACTCGCAATGAACGGCGCGCAGGATGCGTTCCGCGGCCTTTTTCATGTCGTCCCCGAGACGCAGGTCCACCGGCTGCTGGCGCAGCCGCGTCTCGACTCGCGGCTGCATCAGGGCATACCAGACGACGTCGTCGTACTTTCCTTCGAAGCAGGCGGTCGACTTGATCGCGGCCTGTATGACTTCGCGGAGCCCTGGATCCCGCTGGCGATCGGCCTGTGCCGCGCCTGCGAACGCGAACGCCAGCAGCGCAAGCGCCAGGAACTGGAGCGTACGGATCCCGGCGACGGGGCGTCTCATCCTGCGGTCGCGAGCCGCGCGCGAATGAAGGATGCGGCTTCCGCCTGCGGGAACTCCTCGTTCGCCTCCGCCCGCCGGTGCCGGTACTCGAGCCGTCCCGCGGCGATGCCGCGCTCGGATACCACGATGCGATGCGGAATCCCGATGAGTTCGGCGTCGGCGAACTTGACGCCCGGCCGGGCGTCGCGGTCGTCGAGCAGCACTTCGATGCCCGCGTCGGCGAGCCCGCGGTAAAGCGCTTCCGCCGCCTTGCGCACGGCCTCCGATTTCTCCCAGTTGAGGGCGACCAGCACGACGTCGAACGGCGCAAGCGGCGCCGGCCAGACGATCCCGCGCTCGTCGTGATTCTGCTCGATCGCGGCGGCGACGATGCGCGTGACGCCGATTCCGTAGCAACCCATGTACATGTGGATGTCGCGGCCCTGCTCGTCCTGTACGGTAGCGCCCATCGCCTCGCTGTACTTCCGTCCGAGCTGGAAAATGTGACCGACTTCGATGCCCCGCGCGATCGCGAGCGTCCCGCGCCCGCGCGGGCTGGGGTCGCCGTTCACCGCATTGCGCAAATCCGCGGTCGCGGGTTCGGGCAGGTCGCGTCCCCAGTTGACGCCGGTCAGGTGGGCGTCGACGCGGTTCGCGCCGCAGACGAAATCCGAGGCGGCGGCGGCGGCGTGATCGGCAATCACCGGAATCTGGAGCCCGACCGGACCCAGGAATCCGGGTTCGCATCCGGCGGCCGCCGCGATACGCGCGGGGTCGGCCATGCGCAGCGGCTTCGCGACCGCCGCCTGCTTCTGAGCTTTCAGCGCATTCAACTCGTGGTCGCCGCGCAGCACGAGCGCGACGAGTCCGCCGTCCGCGCCCTCGACGACGAGTGTCTTGAGCAGGCGCGACGTATCCATCTTGAGGAATGCAGACAAGTCGGCGATCGTCCGCGCGCCGGGCGTTGCAACTTCGCGCATCGCGTCTTTCGGGGCGGTGCGCCCCTCGCGCGGCGGCAGGGCCTCCGCCAGCTCGAGATTTGCGGCGTAGTCGTCGCCGTCGGAAAAGACGATTGCGTCCTCGCCGGACTCCGCCAGCACGTGGAATTCCTGCGAGGCGCTGCCGCCGATTGCGCCGGGGTCGGCATGCACCGCGCGGTAGCGCAGCCCGAGGCGCGTGAAGATCGCGCTATAGGCGTCGTACATGCGCCGATAGCCCTCGGCGAGCGAGGCCTCGTCGGCGTGAAAGCTGTAGGCATCCTTCATGATGAATTCACGCGCGCGCATCACGCCGAAACGCGGCCGGATCTCGTCGCGGAACTTCGTCTGGATCTGGTAGAAGTTGACCGGCAGCTGGCGGTAGCTGCGCAGCTCGCGGCGCGCGAGATCGGTCACGACCTCCTCGTGGGTGGGCCCGAGAACCATGTCGCGGTCGTGACGATCCTTGAAGCGCAGTAGCTCCGGGCCGAACTGATCCCAGCGGCCGGACTCGACCCATAGCTCGGCGGGCTGCGCCACGGGCATCGAGATCTCGAGGGCACCGGTCCGGTCCATCTCCTCGCGGATCACGCGTTCGACCCGGCGCAGGACGCGAAGCCCCATCGGCAGCCAGTTGTAGAGCCCTGCCGCGACGCGGCGGATGAGGCCTGCACGCAGCATCAGCCGATGGCTCACGACCTCGGCTTCGGCCGGGACTTCCTTGAGATTCTGGATCGGAAACGCGGACAGGCGCATTGCTTGGCAACCTCGCGGGACGAAGCGTGTCGCCGGTCCCAAAGCGCGGTATCTTAGGCGCTGCCTACCGGCCTTGCCACGCCAGCCGAATGAAAGTCGACTTAAACGAAATTCGCATGCGCCGCGGGATCTTCCTGCTGCCGAACCTGCTGACGACCTGCTGCCTGTTCGGCGGCTTCTACGCGATCATTGCGGCGATCGACGGCAACTTCGAACGCGCGACGATCGCGATATTCATCGCCATGATCTTCGACGGGCTCGACGGGCGCGTCGCGCGGCTGATGCACACGGAAACGGCCTTCGGCAAGGAATTCGACAGTCTCGCGGACATGGTGGCATTCGGGCTCGCGCCAGCCGTCGTCTGCTACCAATGGGGTGTCGCGCGCATTGCGGAGTATGGCCTGGCCTGGGGCCGGTTCGGCTGGATCGCGGCGTTCTTCTTCGCGGCCGCGACCGCCATGCGGCTCGCGCGGTTCAATGCGCGCTCGGCGACGCAGGACAAGCGTTATTTCGAGGGCCTGCCGAGCCCCTCGGGCGCCGCGATCGTCGCGGCGTTCATCGCGCTCGCGCATGCGTACGACGTGACGGGCTTGCCAGGGCTCATTCTCGCATTCGTCATCACGGGGCTCGCGGCCATCCTGATGGTCAGCAGGTTTCCGTACCGAAGCTTCAAGGACCGGGCGGCCGGCGAGCGGGTACGCTATTCGAAGCTGCTGCTCGTGCCGCTCGTCATCGCGCTGATCGCGATCAACCCTCCCGTCGTGCTCTTCACGATGTTCGGCGTCTACGCGTTGTCGGGACCGATCGGCTGGAGCTGGCTCAAGCTGCGCCGGCGGCCGCGGGACACCGCCGCAGGCGAAGGCGGCTGAAGCCGTGGAGGCCCGGCAACTCGCCATCCTGGGCGCGATGGGCGTGGACGCCTATGTTCCACGCCGGCCCGCGGCCGCTTTGCAGGCCGATGGACCGGACTGGACGTCGCTCGCGGCCGCGGTACGCGAGTGCCGGCTGTGCGGCTTGTGCGAGACTCGCACGCAGACGGTCTTCGGCACGGGCGACCGGCGCGCGCGCCTCATGGTGGTCGGCGAGGCGCCGGGCGCGGAGGAGGACCGGCAAGGGGAGCCGTTCGTGGGCCGCGCCGGCCTGCTCCTGAACTCGATGCTGCGAGCCTGCGGTTTCGAGCGCGGCGACGTCTACATCGCCAATGTCCTCAAGTGCCGTCCACCCCGGAACCGCGATCCGAGCGACGAAGAGGCCGGGCGCTGCCTGCCGTACCTGCGCCGCCAGATAGAGCTCGTCGCGCCGGCCGCGATCCTGTGCGTCGGCCGCATCGCCGCGCATCGGCTGCTCGGCACGGAACAGGCGCTTGCACGGCTGCGCGGACGCGTGCACCGGCTCGATGGCGTACCCGTGATCGTGACCTACCACCCGGCCTACCTGCTGCGGTCGCCGGGGGAGAAGCGCAAGTCTTGGGAAGACCTCAAACTCGCACTTGGAGTTCTCGCCGATGGCGACCGCGCGTGAGGAGCTGCTGGCGGCGAACTGGACATTCCGCCCGATGGCGCAGGCGGATCTCCCGCGCGTCGCCGCGCTCGAGCGGGAGTCCTACGTATTTCCGTGGAACGACCAGATCTTTGCCGACTGCCTGAGGGTCGGCTATCACTGCGTGGTCGTGGACACGGACGCCGGTGTCGCGGGCTATGGCGTGCTGTCGATGGGCGCCGGCGAGGCGCACGTGCTCAACCTCTGCATCGCGGAACCGCTGAGGCGCCGCGGCGTCGGCCGCCGCCTCCTGCTTTCGCTGCTTGCACATGCACGCGACCGCGGGATTCGCGATGCTTTCCTCGAAGTGCGCCGCTCCAATCGCGGGGCCATCGCGCTCTATCACGAGCTTGGCTTCGAGTTCGTCGGGCAGCGGCGCGGCTATTACCAGGGGCAGGACGGCCGCGAGGATGCGCTGGTCTATCGCCTGGAGCTCGGCGCGCTAGGATAAAGGGGACGCTCACCTTTACCAACAGGCAAATGCCGGCGGTGGCAGCTGCGTTCCTGGTAAAGGTGAGCGTCCCCTTTATCCTAAAGATGAATACATTGAACGACGAAATCGCCCGCCGACTCAGCTTTGCGATCATTTCGCATCCCGACGCCGGCAAGACCACGCTCACCGAGAAGCTGCTGCTTTTCGGCGGCGCGATCCAGATGGCGGGCGCGGTCAAGGGACGCAAGGCGGCGCGCCATGCGACCTCCGACTGGATGCGGCTCGAACAGCAGCGCGGCATCTCGGTCACGTCGTCGGTCATGCAGTTCCCGTTCCAGGGCCGCATCATCAACCTGCTCGACACGCCGGGCCACGAAGATTTCTCCGAGGACACGTACCGCACGCTGACGGCGGTGGACTCGGCCCTGATGGTGATCGACTGCGCAAAGGGCGTTGAGGAGCGCACGATCAAGCTGATGGAAGTCTGCCGGCTGCGCGATACGCCGATCATGACTTTCATCAACAAGCTCGACCGCGACGGCAGGCCGCCGGTCGAGCTCCTGGACGAGATCGAGCGCGTGCTGTCGATTCAATGCGCGCCGATCACCTGGCCGATCGGCATGGGCCGCGAGCTGTCGGGCATTTATCACCTCACGGAAGACCGCATCTACGTCTACGACGGCGCAAAGGGTGGCCGCGTCGGCACCAATCGCGCGATCGATGGCCTCGAGTGCCCCGAAGCGGAAGCGCTGCTCGGCGATTCCGCCCGGTCCTTTCGGGAGGAAATCGCGCTGATACGCGGCGCGATGCCGGCTTTCGATGGCGCCGCCTACCTGGCGGGCCGCCAGACCCCGGTGCACTTCGGCTCGGCAATCTCGAACTTCGGCGTGGAGGAACTGCTGCACTCGTTCGTCGCCCACGCGCCATCGCCGCGTCCGCGACGGGCGATGACGCGCGAAGTCCTGCCTGCGGAGGGCGCCTTGACCGGATTTGTCTTCAAGATCCAGGCCAATATGGACCCCGGCCACCGCGACCGGATCGCGTTCCTCCGCATCTGCTCGGGTCAGTACCGGCGCGGAATGCGCCTCCATCACGTGCGGCTCGGCAAGGAAGTGCGGATCGCGGACGCGCTGACATTCATGGCTGCGGACCGGCAGCAGGCCGACGAGGCCTGGGCCGGCGACATCATCGGCCTGCACAACCACGGCACGATCAACATCGGCGACACGTTCACCGAGGGTGAGGCGCTTACGTTCACGGGCATCCCGAACTTCGCGCCGGAGCTGTTCCGGCGCGCCGTGCTGAAGGACCCGTTGCGTATGAAGGCGCTGCAGAAGGGGCTCGACCAGCTCTGCGAGGAAGGCGCGACCCAGCTTTTCCGGCCGCTCAGGAACAACGACCTGATCCTCGGCGCCGTGGGGCCGCTGCAGTTTGACGTCGTCGCATTCCGCCTTGCCGACGAGTACGGAGTGACCTGCGTTTTCGAGCCCGTCAACGTCGTCACTGCGCGCTGGATCGACTGTGCCGATGAGCCGAAGCTCCGGCAGTTCAGGGAAAGGGCGCACGAGCACCTGGCCGTCGACCACGCGGGCGAGCTCGTGTACCTGGCGCCGAGCCGCGTGAACCTCGGGCTGACGATCGAGCGCTGGCCGGACCTTTCGTTCAGGGAAACGCGTGAGCACCTGGCGGCGGCTGCGTGAAACGCGTGCTGCTGCGCCGACCGGTTATCGCCTGGGCGCTTTACGACTGGGCGAACTCCGCATTCGCGACGACCGTCATGGCGGGGTTCTTTCCGGTTTTCTTCAAGCAGTACTGGAGCGTCGGCACGGAGGCGGCGGTGAGCACTTTCCGCCTGGGAATCGCGAACGGCGTCGGCAGCCTGCTGATCGCACTCGCGGCGCCCCTGCTCGGCGCGATGGCAGACCGGGGCGGCGCACGGCTCCGGATGCTCGCGATCTTCACCCTGTTCGGCGCCGCCTCGACCGCAGCGCTCTACGCCGTGGCACAAGGCGACTGGCTCACCGCGGTACTCGTGTACGCACTCGCGAGCATCGGCTTCTCGGGTGGCGTGATCTTCAACGATTCCCTGCTCGTGGATGTCGCGGGGCCGCGGGAGTACGACCTCGTTTCCGCCTACGGCTACTCACTCGGCTACGCGGGCGGCGGGCTGCTGCTGCTGTTGAACGCGGCGATGGTCGCGAGCCCGGCCACTTTCGGCTTCGACAGTGCCGCCGAGGCCGTGCGAATCGCATTTCCGATGGTCGCCGCGTGGTGGATCCTCTTTGCCGTGCCCTGTTTCGTCTGGGTGCGCGAGCAGAAACCCGTGCGTCCGCTCGCGGCCTGGGACGCCGCGCGCGCCGGGCTGCGCGAGCTTCGGTTCACGATCGGGGAGGTGCGGCGCTACCGGCCGCTCCTGTGGTTTCTGCTCGCCTACTGGCTCTATATCGACGGCGTCAACACGATCATCAAGATGGCAGTGGATTATGGACTCTCGCTCGGCTTCCCGCAGCAGAGTTTGATTGCCGCACTCCTGATCACGCAGTTCGTGGCGTTCCCGGCGGCGCTCGTCTTCGGCTGGCTCGGAAACCGCATCGGTGCACGGAACGGAATATTCGTCGCGATTGCGATTTACTCGGCGGCGACGGTCGCGGCCTACTGGATGCGGGACATTACGCATTTCTACCTGCTCGCGGTGGTCATCGGGCTCGTGCAGGGGGGCATCCAGTCGCTGTCGCGTTCCTACTATGCGACGCTGGTGCCGGAGGGCAAGCAGGGCGAGTTCTTCGGCTTCTACAACATGATGGGGAAGTTCGCGGCGGTGCTCGGGCCGCTCATGGTCGGGATCACCGCGCTGGTGACGGACAACACGCGAGCCGGCATGCTCTCGATCATTGTCCTGTTCGTCGGCGGCGCGCTGCTGCTCGCGCGTTCACGGCCGTCACAATGAGTGCGCCCGCCGCTTACGGCCGGAATCGCGCGACGAACCCGCGCACCGCGAGATCGGGTGAGGCGGCTGTGCCGCGACATCGTGCGGTCCGCCCGTCCCATTGCGAACATCACCTCCTGTTCGCCACTTCCGCCTCCGCCGCTAGATGGCCGAACGAGGGCCAGTCGGGACCTTCCAGGACCGATGCCCACAGGGACTCGGCTTCGGCTTGCCGGCCGTTGACGAGGTACCACGCGCCGACGCCGTAGCGCACGGCTGAGCCGCCGGAGTCGTCGCCTGCCGCCGCGAGAAGCGTCTCCGGCGTCCGTTCGCCCTTGTACATCAAGAGAAGCTGGTGATATTCGCCGTTCTCGATGACGTCCAGGTCTGCCGTGATCGGCAGCAGGACGGCCGCCGCGTCGGCGTCACGGCCCCCCCGTCCCAGGGATAGATAGAGCCAGTGGCTGGCGGCCACGAGATTGTCGGCGTTCTGCACGGCGTCACGCGCCCTGGCCCAAATCTCGGCGGCGCGGCTGAAATCGCCCTTGAGGTAGTAGCCGAGCGCGAGGTGGTAATAGATGTTCGAGTGGAGCGTGCCCGTCGAAATGTTCCGTGCGTTCGGCAGCCCGTCCGGCTCGACCTCGTCCGGCTGGCCCGCGATCAGATCGACCGCTTTCTCGAAATCCGTGATCGCCCGGTCCATCTCGCGGACGGTCAGGTACCGGTGCCCGCGATGGCGGTACATGCGCGCGTCAGCGGGGTGCCGCACAATGCCGTCCGAGAAGATGTCGATGGCTTCGCGATAACGTCCCAGGTATGCCGTGCGCCGGCCCACCCAGATCAGCGCGTCCGCGTCGTTTCGATCCTTGTCCCACGCGGCGAGTGCGTCCGTGAGCTGGGTCTCCATCTGCGCCTCGGTCTCCGGCGCCAGCGCCGGCGGAGCGAGCGGCTGTCCAAGCAGGGACGTGATGCCGGTTGGCTGCGTTTCCGCCCGCCCGATCAGCCCGGCGGTCACGAGGATGCCGACTGCAGACAGGAGCGTGAGCATCCGGCGCATGCGTGCCATCCTATCGCTTGCCCAGTTCTCGCGCGCGGCCGTAGTGTAGGCGCCCATGGCGCGCCTTCACATCCGCTCCCCGCGCGAACTGGCCATCGAGCTCGATGACGGGCAGGGCTTCGCGCTTCATCCGATCTGGCTGCGCGAGCGCTGCCGGGACTCGCGCAGCATGGACTTGCGCACCGGGCAGCGATTGCACGACCCCTCGGATCTCGACCTGACATTGTCCATCACGTCCGTCAGCGAGCCCGAATCCGGGCGCTATCGCATTCGCTTCAGCGACGGACACGAAGCCGATTTTCTCGGCCGGGAACTACTGGTGGAGGCAGTGCTCGCGCCTGCGGATCACGACGTTCCCGCACCCTGCCTCTGGGATGCGTCGACGGGCGAGGTGCGTCGCTACGCCTGGACAGACAAGCCCGACGACGCGCAGATCGGCGAATGGCTGCGCCAGTTTTTCGAGACCGGCTTCATCGTGTTCAGCGGCGTGCCCGTGCGGCCGGGATCGCTGTTTCGCGTGGGCGGCACGTTCGGCTTCACGCGGGAGACGAACTTCGGCGCGCTCTTCGACGTGTGCTCGACCGCCGCGGCGAGTGATCTCGCCTACACGTCATTGCCGCTGGACCCCCACACCGACAATCCCTATCGGGACCCGGTGCCCGGCGTGCAGCTGCTGCACTGTCTCGTGAACGAGACTTCGGGCGGGCTCTCGACGCTCGTCGACGGCTTTGCGGCGGCGCGGGCCCTCGAGGCACGGGACCCTGACGCCTTCGCGCTGCTGTCGCGCACGCCGGTCCGCTTCCGGTACCAGGACGATGCCACCGAGCTGGTCGCGAGCGCAGTCCCCATCGAGCGGGACGCCAACGGCGGGCTCGTCGCAATCCACTTCAGTCCGCGCCTGGATTTCGTCCCGCTGCGGCCACCCGGGCAGCTCGACGCGTTCTACCGCGCGCGCCGGGCCTTCGATCACCTGCTGCGCTCGCCGGAATTCGAGATCCGGTTCCTGCTTGCGGCAGGCGAACTCCTGATGATGGACAACCGCCGGCTGCTGCACGGCCGTACGGGCTTCGATCCGGCCGAGGGCGTGCGGCACCTGCAGGGTTGCTACATCGACATCGACGGTCCGCGCAGCCTGTACCGGGTCGTGCGGCGACGGCTCGCCGCGGAGCAGAGTGCATGAAGAGGATCGTCAGCTTCCGCCGGATGGAAGACGGCACGCGCGAGGACTACCTGCTGCTCGATGAGTCCGAGCGCGACTTCGCGGCAGGATTGCCGGACCGGTTGCTGGCGGCGCTCGGCAAGCTCGACAACTCGCTCGAGGGCTATCCCGTCACGCGACTCGAGCATTCGCTGCAGGTGGCGACGCGCGCCGAGGCCGCGGGCGCCGACGAAGAACTCGTGCTCGGGGCGTTGATCCACGACATCGGCGACGAGCTCGCCCCGTACAACCATGCCGAGGTTGCGGCCGGCATCCTGCGGCCTTACGTGCGGCCGCAAGTCACCTGGATCGTCGAGCAGCATGGGCTCTTTCAGACGTACTACTACGTGCACCATCTCGGAGGCGACCGCTTTGCGCGCGAGCGGCTGAAGGGCCACCCGTGGTATGACGCCTGCGTCGCCTTCTGCGAGTGGGACCAGGCCTCGTTCGACCCCAACTACCCGACGCGCTCGCTCGGGCACTTCGAGCCGCTACTGCGGCGCATCTTCTCCCGCCCGGCGCACGATCCCCGCTACGTCGCGGCCGAGGCCTGACGGCTCATGTCGCCCACCGACGGACCCGGCGCGACGGCCGGGCGACGCCCGGTGTGGGCGGCGCTGCGCGACGCGATCCGCGGCACGGGCGCCGACTACACGAAGATCCCGCTGCGACGCGCGGTATTCCTGCTCGCGGTGCCGATGGTGCTGGAGCTGATGCTCGAGTCCACGTTCGCGGTGGTCGACATCTACTTCGTCGGCAAGCTCGGTTCCTCTGCGGTCGCGACAGTCGGGCTGACCGAAACGATGCTGTTCCTGCTGTACGCGATCGGCATCGGCCTCGCGATGGCCGTGACCGCCGTCGTCGCGCGGCGCATCGGCGAAGGCAAGCGCGAGGAAGCTGCGGTGACGGCCGTGCAGGCGATCTGGATCGCACTGCTGGCGTCGGCGCCGTTCGCGGTCGCTGGCATCGTGTTCGCGCAGGATCTGCTGCGCCTGATGGGCGCCAACGCGTGGACGCTGAGCCACGGGTACCCGTACATGCAGTGGGCGCTCGGCAGCAACGCGGTGATCATGCTCCTGTTCACCATCAACGCGATCTTCCGCGGCGCGGGCGACGCGGCCGCGGCGATGCGCGTGCTGTGGTTCGCGAACGGCCTGAATATCGTGCTCGACCCGATCCTGATCTTCGGCTTCGGACCGGTGCCGGCCCTCGGCATCGAGGGCGCGGCGATCGCGACGGCCATCGGCCGGGGCGCCGGCGTGCTGCTGCAACTCTGGATCCTGTTCCGCGGCGGGCCGCACCTGCGCGTGCTCCGCTCGCAGCTCGCCTGGCACGGGGCGATCTTGCGGAACATCCTGCGCACCTCGCTCGGCGGCATCGGCCAGATGATTGTCGCGATGACCTCGTGGATCTTCCTGATGCGGATCCTCGCGGACATCGGCAGCCAGGCCGTCGCCAGTGCGACCATCGCGGTACGCATCATGATGTTCACCATGATGCCGGCCTGGGGCATGTCGAACGCGGCCGCGACGCTCGTCGGCCAGAACCTCGGCGCAGGACAGCCGGAGCGCGCCGAGGCCTCGGTGTGGCGCATCGGCGCGTACAACATGCTCTACCTGCTCGCCGTGTCCGTGGCGTTCTTCGCGCTGCCGCGCGAGTTCATGGGAATCTTCTCGGCCGACCCCACGGTGATTGCGATCGGCGCGGAGTGGCTGCGGATCCTGTCGTACTCGCTTTTCGTCTATGGCTGGTGGATGGTTGCCGTACAGGCGTTCAACGGCGCTGGCGACACGGTGACACCAACCTGGATCAACGTCGTGTTCTTCTGGCTGATCCAGATTCCGCTGTCCTGGCTGCTTGCGATCACGCTCGACTGGCAGCACTCCGGCGTGTTCTGGGCAGTGTTTTTCTCGGAAACCGCGGTCGGGCTCTTCACCCTGTGGCTATTCTCACGCGGGAAGTGGAAGACGGCGCAGGTGTAGGCGGCATCACGGCTGGATCACCACGCGTCCGGGTCCAGGCGGTAGTAACCGCGCAGCTCACCGTAGAGCGCCGGAAGCCGGCTGGCAAACTCGCGCGGCTGCTCGAAAAACGCCTCGCTCGCGACGGCGAAGAACTCGCCCTCGTCGTGCGCCGCGTATGCGTCGAGGAATGACCCTTCGCCGCGATCCACTGCATCCTGGACGCGCGCGAACTCCACCTGCAGCACGGCTAGCCAGCGCTCCCGCGCTGCGGGCGACTCGAGCCGGGGCACGCCGTCGGCCTCGCCGTCCTCGAGGTCGAGATAGTGCGCGAACTCGTGGATGACGACGTTGTACGCTTCGTTCCCCTGGCCGGCGCTCTTGACGTCCTCCCAGGACAGCAGGATCCTGCTGATGTCCCAGGCCTGTCCCGAGAGCACGAGCTCCTCCTCGGTGACC
>CAYPQX010000137.1:0-13035 GCA_964412975.1 uncultured Steroidobacteraceae bacterium | reverse complement strand
ACTTCGAATCGCCTATGAAGCAGGTAGTACGAGTCACCCCGATCCGTTGCCTCTGCCATCGACGTGACCATCAGCCCGTAATTCTCGACTTCGTTTCGTCACCGAAGTTGCGCCATGGGAGTCTGCGGCCAAGGAGACTTTCGAGGCGGCGAACGTCGTCGCGATAGAATCGGATGAGAAACTCGCGCGCCTCAGGATCCATTCGAGGCTTGGGCACCTGTTTCACCAGAAATGCATTGCGGACCAGCTTTCTGATCCGGAATGGAATCAATGTCTCTGACGCCCGGGAGATCATCCGATTTCCGAACACGTATCGCACGAATGACCCGCGCACCTCGCTGAACTGCCGCTGGGGCTGCTCGGAGAAGTCCCCAACGTCATGTTCGATCGCCAGAAATGCGAGTACCTGACGGAGCGTTTCCGGAATATCGGCCATCAGTTCCTCGAATATGAGCACTTTGAACCGCTCGCCGAAGATTCCCCGATAACGCTCGACCTGCCCGCAATAAAGACCCGTGCCGGCTGCAAGCACGGCCAGGCTCCTGTTGTCCTGCAGCGACAAGCCACGATCGATCTCGGCCATGAAGCTTCCCATCGACGGACGGTTGTTCAGCATCATCAGGTAGTGCGAGAAGAGCCGTTCGACAGGATCGCGCAGGCTTACGAGGACCCTGGCGCCGGGCACGGTCCGCTCGATCAGTTCCGGCGCTTCGGGATCCTCGAGATAGTTCGGGCTGGCCTCCCCGATGATTCTCGCGTCACCTGCCGCGGCGAAGAGCTGCAAGTACTGCTTTTCGTCGCGGATCGGCCGCACCATCGGATGGTCGTCCGCGATGACCGTGCGCGAAAAATAGTTCGGCTCCTTGACGCGGGACATGTAAATCCCGGGAATTGTCTGGAGCCAGGCATGGAGAGAGGACGTGCCGCATCGGGGCGCGCCCGCGATGAAGAGATTCGGCCAGATCGACATCGGAGCTCCCACGTTGCGATTCGATGATAATAAAGCCCGTTAAGCCGGCAGTGTGTGCCGCGTCAGAGTCTCCAGCCGGGAGCATGCAGGCAGCGCACTCATCCGGTAGTATTGCCGGACCCCGTCATGCAAAAAGCCATCAAGGCCAGCCCTGAGGTACGCCCGCTGGCACCCGTGCCGGCACTCGTCCTCGGCGGCAGTGTCACAGCTCTCGGCACTATCCGTAGCCTCGGTGCGCTCGGCATTCCGGTCTACGCCGCCTGCGACCCGAAAGACATCGCCGCGCATTCCCGCTGGGCGCGGGTGCTGAATGGCGGCCTTCCGGAATTCTCGACCGCCGAACAGCTAGCCGATTTCCTGCTAAAGGCGCCTGTCGAACGCATGGTGCTCATACCCTGCTCCGACACCTGGGCCGAAGTGGTCGTTTCCCTTCCGCCCATGATCGCCTCGCGCTTCCCTTCATTCGTTTCGCCGCTCTCTGTGCTGCAGCGCCTTACGGACAAGGAGAAGTTCGCAAGTCTCGTGCAGGAGCACGGTATCCCGCATCCACAGACTCTTTTTGTGCACGATGTTTCCGACCTCGACGGTCTCGACCTCGCGCCCGGCGCACAATTTTTCCTCAAGGCCCGCAATTCGCAAAAATTCATTGAGCGCACCGGAGTCAAGGCCTACATGATCTCGTCGCTCGACGAGGCGCGCCGACGAGTCACGGAACTCTCTGCGGCCGGCCTCGGCGTGGTCCTCCAGGAGTACGTGCCGGGCCCGCCGACGAATCACTACTTCGTGGACGGTTTTGCGGACGATGGCGGCAGAATTCGTGCCCGCTTCGCAAGGCAACGGCTGAGGATGCACCCGCCGCACTTCGGCAACAGCACCTACCTGAGGAGTGTCGCACTCGATGAGGTGCAGGACATCATCGAAACCGTGGACCGGCTCATCAAGGTATCCGGCTTGCGCGGCATTTTCAGCGTCGAGTTGAAGCGCGACGAACGAACCGGGGTCGCCAAGGTGCTCGAGGTGAATGCCCGGCCGTGGTGGTATGTCCATTACGCGACGGCCTGCGGAGTCAATGTTTGCGAGATGACCTATCGGGCGGCGCTCGGCGAGCCGCTGCCGCCATTCGACGGCACCTACCGCGTCGGCCGGACCTGCGTCTATGTCAGGCCCGACTATCGCGCCTACCGCGAACTTCGCCGGCAGGGACAATTGTCGTTGCCGGCCTGCATCGGATCCTGGTTGACTGGCGAGCACATGATTCTTTCGCTGTCTGATCCGATGCCGTTCGTGCACCGGTGCGTCGATCAGACCAGGCTTGCCCTCCGCGGCCTGACGGGCCATTCGTGACCAGCACGGCTGGCGAACAACTCTGGGCCACGCTGCGGGCGCTTGGCGCCGACTGCGTATTCGGCCTGCCCGGCTCACAGACAATCGACGCGTTTCAGGCGCTCAAGCGAAGCGGCCTGCGCACGGTCGTGCCAACTCACGAGATGGCAGCTGCCTTCATGGCAAACGGTTACGCCCGGGCGTCCGGGCGGCCGGGCGTCGTCACGACGATTCCGGGCCCCGGCTTCACGTATGCCCTCACTGGTCTCGCGGAAGCCTGGCTCGACTCTGTCCCCCTGCTCCACGTAGTGCCAGCCGCACGCGATATACCCGACCGCGAATATGCGCTACAGGCAATCGATCAGCGTGCGATGGCCGGTCCCATCGTCAAGCGAATTGTCCGTGTGAGCCACCCCGAGGCAATCGGCGCGTCCGCCATTGAGGCTTATCGACTCGCGGCGGCGGGCGAGCCCGGACCGGTGATGCTCGAGATCGCGGAATCGGATTTCGCGATGGAGATTGCGGGCGCAGTCGACCTTTCCGCGACCGCGCCTGCCGATGGAGTGGCGTCGCCGCTCGTCTCGGAGATCGCGACACTTATCGATGCCGCGCCGCGCGTGCTGCTCTACCTGGGCGCCGGGGCCCTGGAAGCCGCTGACGCGGTGCGAACGCTTGCCGACACGACGCGGGCTGCGATTGTCACGACGACCACGGCGCGTGGCGTTGTGAACGAGGACGATCCCCGCGTTATCGTGCGCGATCCTGGAATGCAGGCGATTGCGGCGCTGAATGCGCTCACTGAGCGCGCTGATCTGGTGGTCGCAATCGGCTGCAAGTTTTCCCACAACGGCGCCGCCGGTTTCCGGTTGCGGCTGCCCGAATCGAAGCTCGTCACAATCAATACGGCGGGGCCGTCGAAGAATTACCCGGCGCGAGTGCATGTCACGGCGGACGCCGGCCGGACGCTCGCGGCCCTGCTCCCAGGGCTGTCGACCCGGGCCCCCAGCAAGGGCGGTTGGGACGACGGCGAATTGGCGGGATGGCGCAAGACGGCCCTGCAATTCGAGCAGGATGCCTACGTCGAACCGTGCCAGGAGGGCACCGGGACTCCTTCGAGCTCAATCGTTCGCGAGCTCCGGGAGGCGCTGGCGGACGACGCCATCGTCGTTACCGATTCCGGTTATCACCAGATGAGCGTGCGACGGCATTACACCGTGCGGAGCCCACGAGGCCTCATCGCGCCGACGAATTTCCAGTCCATGGGCTATGCGCTGCCGGCCGCGATGGGCGCCGCGCTCGCCGCGCCGGAACGCCGCGTCGTCGCCGTGGTAGGCGACGGCGGCATGCTGATGTCGGGCCTTGAACTCAACACTGCCGTGCGCGAGGGGATCCGCCTGACAGTCATCGTCTTCAACGACGGAGCCTACAGCCTGATTCGCAACCCGCAGTTGGCCGGTTACGGCGAAAGCCACGGTACCGAGTTGATGAGTCTTGATTTCGAAGCGCTTGCGGCCGCGACCGGCGCTGACTATCGGCTAGTCGGTGCGGAAGGGCTCGCCGCGGCGACGGCAATCGATGAGCGCGCAGGATCCACGGTGTGCCTGACCGAGATTCGCTTGATGGATTCCCCGGGTCTCAAGCGCGTCCGCACGCGCGGCAGAATGCGAGCCGTTGCGCGCCGTCTGGTATCGCCGAAACGACGCGCCCTGCTGTCGCGGTGGTTCCGGCGTCAGCCGTAGTAACGTGGCGTCCCCACGGGGATTCGAACCCCGGTCGCCGCCGTGAAAGGGCGGTGTCCTAGGCCTCTAGACGATGGGGACCCGGGATAATGGTGGAGCCAGACGGGATCGAACCGTCGACCTCTTGCATGCCATGCAAGCGCTCTCCCAGCTGAGCTATGGCCCCATTCAGAGGGGGCGAATTCTCCGCAAGAATCCCCGGGGTGTCAACGCGGCGCCCTTTCAGGTCGAGGCGCTGGCGGCAAGGGGCGTGTCGGTGGCCCGCCTTCGATGCGGCTGCTGAGGCAGTCCGCCAGGCCGCCCGGCTTCAACCTGAGGGACGAGAACGCTTGCGACGTACTCGGACGGCAATATGCCGGTGTAACGCTTGAACATACGCGCGAAATGCGAGCCGTCATTGAATCCGACCGAGTAACTCACGGCGGTCACCGATTCGACGCCCTCGGTCAGCAGACGGCGTGCCTCCGTGATCCGGACCCGCAGCAAGTACTCGCGGAACGTCATACCGAACGCTGCGCGAAATTTCCGGCTGAACTCGAATCGAGTCAGACCACATTCCCTGGCGGCCGCACTCGCTGACACCTTCTCATGGTAGTGGTGCTTGACGTGAAGAAGCGCGGGCTGCAGGCGGGCCTCACCGGGCGCGACAGGCTGCGCTGGCAGCTCGCTTGGAACCGCGGCATTCAGCAACTGCGCAACGCGCGGAGGCGATGCGCGATTACCGAGGTTCGCGAGTGCGTTGAGGTTCTCGGAGAACTCGGCCGGAGATACGGGCTTCACGAGGTAATTCCAGACACGGGCGCGGAATGCCCAAACAGCGAGCAATTCCGAATGTTCCTGCGTCAACATCAGGATCGGCAATCGCGCATGTGACTGCTTGATCGCCTGCATGGCGCGCAGGCGATTCTGGTCTGGATAGTCGAAATCAAAAACGAGAGCAGCAGGCTTCAGGCGTGCCAGCTCGAATGCCGCCTGGTCAATTCTCGTGGCCTGCACAACCTCGAAGACACTGGCACAACGTATGCGCAACTCCGGATTGGCCACGCCCGAAGTGCAGTCAATCCAGAGCAGCTGCGGCTTCAGAATGATCCTCCTGCTCCAGGTAGGCTACGGCGCACGATTTTTGCCACTCGCCGCACAATCACCGCCTACATAAGTCTGCGTCTGGTGCGCCTCAAGTCTGTTTGCCTGATGGATCGCGCGAGAATGAGGTGACGATACCGGCACAAAAGGCCGCTTCTCAACGGCATTAGTGTGAGCTGCATCGCAGTTTCGAGATCGTGCCGGCGGTCGGCCCTTCCAGACGAGGCCAAATGCCGCAGGCAATTTCAAGTGCCCTGAACCGCAACATTCTCCTAGCAGCTGCCGACCGCGGGTCCAAACTAATGTCGCCGCGATTCCAAGCGGCGGAGTTCGCAGTCTTGGGGGGTGGAGCTGCACTGAACTACCGGACAAGGCATCCCCTCGTTTGAAGTCAATCTAGATTGAATTTAGAAAATTAGAGAGGACGCATTCAATGTTTACCAAGAAGGGACTGATCACTTTTCTTCGCGACGAGGAAGGCCTGACCACAGTCGAGTACGCGATCGCCGGCGGCCTGGTCGGCGCGGGCGTCATCGGCGCCTTCGGCCTGCTGGGTGATGAGGTTTTTCGCGTCATCGACGCGATCTATCAGGCAATCAGCGCGATCGTCATCAACTGATTGTTCTTCACAGGTGCTTTGCGAGGTGGCGGCGGCCCAATGCCGCCGTCACCCCGCCCAGGGAAGGACTGAACCGTGATTTCGAGTGACCAGGATCTGGTGAATGTCATCGCGTCGCTGACGTTGATGATTGTGATCGCGCTCGCGGTGCGACAGGATCTGGTCGAACACCGGATTTCAAACCTGCTGACTTTGGCCGCCCTCGTGGCAGGTCTTTCGATCCATTCGCTGTTAGGCGGTCTGGATGGATTCGTTCATGCACTTACTGGCGCGGGCATCGGCCTCGTGTGTCTGCTGCCGCTCTATCTCGGCAAGGGCATGGGCGCGGGCGACGTCAAGTTGATGGGTGCCGCCGGCGCTTTCCTCGGGCCGTTCAACGCACTTGTCGCCGCGGCCTTCACGCTGGTGTCTGGCGCGGTACTCGCCGTCGTGGTCCTGCTGTGGCGGATGATCGAAGTGAGGCAGGCAACCGCCGGGGCTCCCGACCTGTCGCAGGTTCGCAAGGAGCGATTTCCCTACGCCGTGGCCGTTGGCCTCGGCACGATCGCGACGCTGTGGCTCCGCGGCATGCTCGACCCAGTGCTGCGTGGCGTGGCAACCCCATGAACACCGTACCGCAAGAATTGCAGCCGATGGCCGACGAACCCGATCCCGAGCCGATTTCGCCGGATCTCGTACGGCTCGCCGTTTTGTCCCCTCGCCCGACGACACTTGCTCAAATCGGGTTGTCGTTGACCTTTCTGGCCGACCTGCTCGGTAAACACCTGGCAAGTGCGGGCGTTCTCACGACCAGTCAGTTGATCGACCGGCTGGCCCTGGCTGGGCCGATCATCGATCAGATCCTGCAATACATGCGTGCCGAGGGTCGGGTCGAGGTCCGCTCGCGGCTGGGGCTGGATGCGGAGCTTCGCTACGGCCTTACGGAAAAGGGCCGGCTCGAGGCTGCCGATGCCATGAATCGAGGCGGTTATGTCGGCCCGACTCCGGTTCCTCTGGCGGACTATGTTGCCCTGGTCCGCAAACAGTCCGTGCACCAGCAGAAAGTCACGCGCCAGGCGGTACACGACGCGTTCACCGGCATCGTCATCGCAGATGAGTTGCTTGATCGCCTCGGCCCGGCGCTGAACTCGCATCGCGCAATCTTCCTTTACGGCCATGCCGGCACCGGCAAGACATTTACCGCAAAGCGGCTTGCATCGGTGCGAAGCGGTCTCGTACTCGTGCCGCACGCGATCGCCGTGCACGAGACCGTGGTGGAGGTGTTCGACCCGCTCTGCCACGAGCAGCTGGCATTCACGAATCCGCCGTCACCGACGATGCTCGACCAGGGATTCGATCCGCGCTATGTCGCCTGCGAACGTCCGATTGTGCTCACCGGAGGCGAGCTTTCCGCCGACATGCTCGAACTCCAGTGCGACAGCACGACCCGCAGCTATTCGGCGCCGATCCAGCTCAAGGCGAATAACGGTTTCCTCCTGATCGACGACCTTGGACGGCAGCGGGTCGAACCCACCGTGCTTTTTAACCGCTGGATTGTCCCGATGGATTCGCGGCAGGACTCGCTCATGACCAATCGCGGCCATCATTTCGAAGTGCCGTTCGATCTGGTGCTCGTGTTTTCGACCAATCTGCGCCCGGAAGACATAGCGGACCAGGCCTTCCTGCGTCGCCTCGGCTACAAGATCGAGCTCACGCCGATCCAGCCCGTCGAGTACAAGCAGATCTGGCAACGAGCTTGCGCCGAACGCGGATTCGGCTTCGACCCGCATCTCGTCGACTTTGTGATCAACGAGCTGCATCGCAAGCGCCAGGTCCCTTTGCTGCCCTGCCATCCGCGGGACCTGCTCAGCATGGCTCTCGATCGGGTCGCATATCTTGGTGGCGGCGATCTCGACGCAGAATCGTTGCGCTGGGCCTGGGACAACTATTTTCTTCACAAAGACGCCAATGAATTCCGGCACGCTGATTCGATCGGGAGGTAGTGCGAATGTTTAGCCGTAGAGGTCCGATCCTGATTGCCATCTCGCTTCTGCTCGCAGTGGCTGCCGCCTGGGTCGCCAACCGGTGGCTCATCGCGCAGTCAGCGACGAGTGACACCGGCCCGAACACAGTGTCCGTCGTGACGGCGGCTATTGGCATCCCGTTGGGCACGAAGATCGAGGCGCGCCACGTCGCGGCAATCCAGATGCTGGCTGATACCGCTCCTGACAGTGCATACCACGACAGCAAAGCGGTCGAGGGCAAGATTGCGATCGCCGAGATCATGAAAGGTGAAATCCTGCTCGCGCCGCGCTTTGCTGAACAAGGTGCGGGAAGCACGCTCGCAGCCGTCGTCGGCGAGAACATGCGGGCCGTCAGCGTGCGTGTCAACGATGTCGTCGGTGTCGCCGGCTTCCTGCTTCCGGGAAACCGCGTCGATGTCGTCGCGGCGTATCGCGATCGGCAGGACACCCTGTCCGAAACGGTCGTCCAGAACGTCAAAGTTCTGGCCATTGACCAGACTGCCGCCAACGAAAAGAACGAGCCGGTCGTCGTGCGTGCCGTAACGCTCGAAGTTACGCCTGCGGACGCTGAAAAACTCATACTTGCGGAGCAGCGGGGCTCGATTCAGCTCGCGCTACGCAACCCGCTGGACGAAACCATCACCAAGAAGGCAGCCGCGCCAGTTGCGGCAGTCCAGACGAAGCGACCGCCTGCGACGCCTGGCGTTGCGGTCATTCGCGGTACTGAATTGGGGAAGGAAGTTCCGAAGGAAGCACGAAAGTGAGTCGGATCAGGGGATCGAACGGGGAAATCGGGAGGCAAGGGGAATGACAATCAAATCCAAGGCGTCGACATCCAGGATCGCCAGTTCGGCACTGGCGGCAATGCTCGCATTTGCGGGCTGCGTCGGCCTCGCGAACGCGCAGACGGCCGCCTTCCAGACTCTGCCGACCGGCGCAGCGATCGACATGTCGATACCGCTCTTCAAGTCGCGTGTCGTGGTCGCGGATCTTCCGACCGCGCGCGTTGCCGTCGGCAATCCCGACGTCGCGGATATCGTGGTGATCAGTCCGACACAGCTCTACGTGCTGGCAAAGGACATCGGCACGACCAATGTGCTGTTCTGGGGACGCGACAATCGCCTGATCGGTTCGATCAACCTTGAAGTCGTGCACGACCTCGATGGGCTTAAGTCGAAACTGCACCAACTCCTGCCCGACGAGCCGGTCGAAGTCTATTCAGCTCAGCGCTCGATCATCCTCAAGGGACGGGCCTCCAACATCTCGGCGATGAATGCCGCGGTGCGCGTCGCCGAGGGGTATCTCGCGCAGGTCCAGACGGCGAAGAAGGCGCAGGAGTTCGAGCAGGATTCCGCCTCCAAACGCGAAGACAAGTCGGTCGGCTCGGTCATCAACCTGATTGAGATCGGCGGCTCGCAACAGGTGATGCTGCAAGTCAAGGTGGCCGAGATTGCGCGCACCGAGCTTAAGCGGCTCCAGGCGCGGTTCAATGCCATTTCAAAAGGGGCGAATGGCGCTTTCGGCGGCGTCAACGGCGGTGCGACCTTCCCCGATGTGGGACTTAACCCCCTCGGCCCTCCGTTTCCTACGCCTGCAAACCCAACTCCGATACCTGGAAGTCCCAGCACGCCTGGCGCGCCCCGGTGGCCTGCACTGCCCGGCGACATGCCCCCGTGGGGCCCCGCCATCGATGAGTTCGCGCCCAACGACATGACGATCGCGAATCAGGGATTGTTTGGCACCTTCATCAACGACAATTTCCTGTTCAATCTTGCTGTAGATGCGGCCAAGGAGAAGGGCCTTGCGAAGGTGTTGGCGGAGCCGACGCTTACGACGTTGACAGGGCAGGAAGCCGAATTCCTTTCCGGCGGACGCTTTCCGATTCCGGTCAGCAACGGGCTGGATGGTGTAACAGTCCAGTTCGAAAAGTTCGGCGTCGCTCTCAAATTCCTCCCAGTCGTTCTATCTGACGGGCGAATCAATCTCAAAGTCAATGTCAGCGTCAGCGAACTTGTTGACACTGGCAGCCTGCTTCTGTCAACGCCGGGGCTGTCGACCACGACTTTTGTGCCATCGCTCCGGGAGCGCAGCGCGAGCGCCACGGTCGAGCTCGGCGATGGGCAATCGATGGGGCTTGCCGGACTCCTGGACGACAACCTCCGTGAGCTGGTCACCAAGTTCCCGGGATTGGGTGACATACCGATCATCGGCGCGCTCTTCCGCAGTAACCAGTTCCAGAAGGGACAGACAGAACTCGTGATCCTGGTGACGCCGCACCTGGCGAAGCCGCTGGCGCCGGGGAGCGTTACGTTGCCGACGGACAAGTTCATCGAGCCGACTGACGCGGAGTTTTACTGGCAGGGCAAGATCGAAGGGAGCCCACCCGCTGGCGGCCACCAAGTGAAGTGAACAAGGAAACCATCATGATCACGAGAACAAGCCTCGCGTTCTGCATTGCGGTCGCCTTTGCCGGCTGCAATACCACGCCCACCGCCACGGAGGCCGATTTCGGTAATTCCGTGGCGTCGGTCATCAAGGCGCAGACCGCAGACCCGGCGACTCTGTCGAGTCCGAGCACCGAACCGGTGACCGGTGTTGACCCCGACTATGCAACCGGTGTCATCGAGGCGATGCGCGAATCAGTCGCCAAGCCGGAAGCGGTCAAGCAGCCCATCGAGATCCGGGTGGGCGGTCAGGGAGGTTCCTGACCATGAACGCGATGGGGCAACGGCAGCGCGGCATTGTCGCGGTCATGGTGGCCATTGCGCTCCTGGCACTGCTCGCCATGGTGGGAATGGCGCTCGAAAGTGGCCATGTGATCCTCAACAAGTCGCGGCTCCAGAACACGGTGGATGCCTCGGCTCTCGCTGCCGCCAAGGTGCTTGACTTGACTGGCTCGGAGACACAGGCGACGACCGCCGCTCGCAGCGTGTTTGACCTGAATGCTGCCAATCAGCCCGAACTGAGCCGGGTCATGAGCGGCGCTGACATCACCGTGCTGTACTCCAACACGCTGAGTCCGTTTGCACCCGGCAGCGTGCCGGCCAATTACGTTCGCGTGATTGCGCAGAACTTCACGATGTGGACGAGTTTCACGTCGCTCGTGGGGATCAACCAGACCTCGACAGCGGCCTCTGCCGTAGCGGGGCCGAGTGCGCCGATCGGCTCGACGGAAGGCAACGAGGTCTGCGACCTGGTGCCCATGATGGTCTGCGCCGATATTTCGCCGGGAGCTCCGGGTGAATTCGGCTTTACCGGGGACGAAGTCACGCTGCTGAAGATCGGATCCAATGTCCAGGGCCCGATCGGTCCCGGAAACTTCCAACTCATCGAGTTGGGTGCGCCCGGAGCGAATGTCGTGCGCCAGAACCTGGCTGGCGGCTACGACCAATGCCACGTTCTGGACGGAACCGTGACGACAAAACCGGGTAACAACGTCGGTCCGACGGCGCAGGGCCTCAATACGCGCTTCGGGCAGTACCAGGGCGGCGGCATGAACTCGACGGACTACCCCCCGGACAAGGTCACGACCGAACCTGACCCCGAGGTGGACCAAGACGACGGGACGGTCGTCTTCGCGGGCAGCGGGGACCCGGTCACG
The DNA here is from genome assembly GCA_964412975.1 of uncultured Steroidobacteraceae bacterium. GTDB lineage: Bacteria > Pseudomonadota > Gammaproteobacteria > Steroidobacterales > Steroidobacteraceae > SCUD01. The sequence goes on along the minus strand of CAYPQX010000137.1, from coordinate 1,697 downwards.
CACATCAATGACCTTGATTACAGCTATAACGACTACATCGACGATCTCCAGAATGGACCCTTCAATTTCCCGAATGGCACGCCAAAGCGCAGGGTACTGGCGGTTCCGCTGGTGGATTGTTCGACGACCGTCAATGGCCAGGGCACATTGCCCATCGTCGCATTCGGCTGCTTCTTCCTGCTCCAGAAAGTCGTGCAGCAAGGCAACGAGAATTTCGTCTACGCCGAATACATCGGCGATTGCGGCGCGGACGGCACGCCCGGTCCGATGCCAAATCCGAACCCCGAGGAAGAAGCCCCCTTCGTCTACAAAATTGTGCTGCACAACGATCCGCTGAGTCCCGACTCATGAGCCTGTGTCCTGTACCAATGCTTGAGTTGCGGGGTCCGCGCCGAACACGCGGGATTGCAGCGGTGGAATTTTTGATCACGGCCCCGTTCATTCTTCTGCTGCTCTTCGGCGGCGCCGAACTGTGGCGGACTTTTGTGCATTACGCAACGCTTTCACACCTGGTGCGCGACAGCGCACGCTTCGTTTCGAGCCACTCGCTCGACGGGACGACCGGGGTAGTTGCGCTCACCGGGACGGTGATTAACCAGGCCAGGCACCTTGCCGTGTACGGAAACATCTGGGGGACAGGGAACCCGAAGTTGCCGAATCTCCAGACTGGACAGGTGCAAGTAACCGACGTCGATAGCGAAATCATTCGGGTGGCCGCCACTTACCCGTACCAGCCGCTGTTCTTCAGGCTGCCCAAACTCGGTTTTCAGGGCGGCGGGTCGATTCCGACGACGTTCAACATGTATATCGCCGTCACCATGCGGGCGATCAACTGAGGGCGCAATGTCCAGACGCTTGCAACGCGGCACGACGACGGTCGAGTTCGCGATCGTGGGAGCGGTCGCGTTGACGCTCATTTTCGTAGTAATCGAGTTCAGCCGCATTCTGTTCACCTTGAACGTGCTGAATGAGGGCGTGCGCCGCGCCACGCGCGTTGCCGCGGTCTGCGCAGTCGGAGACGTCGCAATAACCAATGCGGCCGTGTTCGTCGACTTGCCGAGGCTCACGCCGACAAATGTGGTCACGCAGTACCTTGACGAGGATGGCGTGCCGCTCGGCGATCCCGCCGGAGGCGATTACTCGGCGATTCAATATGTGCGGGTCCGGATCGTGAACTACGGCTTTCCGGTCGCGCTGCCGTTCATAGCGACCTGGTTCGCGGCACCGGAGTTCGCCTCCACCTTGCCGCGCGAGAGTCTCGGCGTGCCGAATTTCGGCGCGGCGCCGGCCTGTTGACGGAGTTGAGAGAGACGATGCACCAGAAAATGCGAGTACTCCTTGCCAGCCGCTCCGCCGAGGCGCTCAGCCTGCTGAGCAGCTCCCTCGCCGGCGCGAACGGCGTCGCGTGCACGACCCGCTTGATCAGCAATGGCCATACGGATCCACTTCATGACGTGCATCCGGCGCCGGATGTACTGGTATTGCGCTTCGACGTCGAGAGTCTTGCCGAGCTGGAAACACTCGGCAAGTCGAGCCCGGATACCCGGCCGCCGCTGATTGTGGTGGGTCCGGCAGGGAGCCCGGAGGCGATGCGCCTCGCGATACGAAGCGGCGCGCGGGATTTCCTTGCCGAGCCTCTGAATTCCGACGAGTTTGTCGCTGCGCTCGAACGCCTGCGACACGAGCCGCGCCGCGTG
>CAYPQX010000136.1:0-3933 GCA_964412975.1 uncultured Steroidobacteraceae bacterium | reverse complement strand
AGCAGGGCGCAAATCAGAATTGGTCGGATCATTGGGATACCTCTACCGCATGGCCAAAGTATCGCACCACGGTCAGTGCGACGAAACGGAATCCGCCAGGTACACCCCTGGCCCCTGCCGCCGGATCAGCAAGTTGCGAATCTCCCACTGCGACTTCTCTGGTACTTCCTTCAGGAAGCGCACCTCGCCACCGGCTTGCACCGCAACCGGTATGCCTTGCTCGAACAACGCGCGGTTGCCCGAGAGCGCCGCCACTCGCTCGCCCGGCGTCACGATGCCGATCAAGTTCAGGGGATCCACGCCGGAGATCGAGACGCGATCCACCGTGGCGTCGCGCGCGACGCTCTTCAGGAGATCTACCGCTTCCGGCAGCGCGAATTGTTCGCCGGCGAAACCGGTAACGAAGCGCCCGCCGCGAATCTCTCCGCGCGCCTCCATGCGCCGGTACACGTAGAAAAGCTCGCGCCACGGCGGCAGGCCGCTCTCGCGCTCCAGCAGCTTCCGGAACACGACGCCGTAGCGCCGCAACAGCACGCGTGCAATGTGGTCGACCGCTGGTGTGCCGAGCGAGTCAGTGCTTCCCGGCACCGGCAGCCGGCGCGGCAGGCTCCATCGCCCCGCGTCTTCCAGGCTCAGGAATGGACGGCGATATTGGCGCAGTCGCTCGCGTCGCTTCTTCGACGTGATCAGGGCGCGAACGCCCGCAAAGGAATCCGAGGTCACTCGCCCGCGGCTGACCAGCTCGCCGAGGCCTACCTCGACATCGCTGCGCAAGAGACCCGTGTCGTGCACGAGGTCGTCGAAGAACGAGGCGCCGTGCTCCCGCAAGCTATCCAGGATCTTCTGCGCGCGAGGTGACAGATTGTCGGAATCCACGGGGGTCGCATCGCGTTTCTGCCAGTGCGCCAGCGACTCCCGCTCGACGAGCGTAATGGGGGTGCTGCGCACCGGTCCGGCCGCGGGCGCCAGCTCGCTTCCGCTCGCTTCGACGGCGCGGTACCAGGCGATGCGGCCGGCGCCGCACAGTTTGTCGAGGCTCTCAGGCAGGTACTGCTTCATGCGGAGCGGCAGGATGTCCCGTTCCCAGGCGCCAGCCGGAACTGAAAAGCCTTCGAGCTGCTGAAGCACCGCGAGCAGGCCGGCCTCTCCCTCACGGCGATCGTCTTGGCTTTCCATCGCCACGCGCTGCCAGCGGAACAGGAAGCGCATGAGTTGCGCCGGCGGCACGGCCTGGATCTCGTTGCGCTTGCGGTCGCGGGTGTAGCGGTGGATGCGGATCAGCAGGCGCCGGTCGCACCATTCCTCGCCTTTTCCGCTGAAACTGCCGCGCATCACCGAGCCCTGTGTCTCGAGCGCGAGCAGTGCTGCGCGGATCTGTAAAGCCGGCAGGTCGACCCCGACACTCAACGACGTTTCGGTCACCGGGCCGACCAGCTCGAGGCGGCTGCGCAGGATCTCTGCAAGTGCTTCCGTGTCGCCGCCCTTCGCGCGCTCGAACTCCATGGACCGCTCGACGGCGACCCAGAGCCCTTCGTGGAAAATAACGCGCCGTTCGTCCCGCAGCCGCGCGAGCAGTCCCTTCCACGGCTCGATCTCAGGCGCGGTCAGGTAGCCATACACCACGAGCGCGTCGTGCAGCTCGTCGTGGTTGCCGATCTCTGGCCAGGCTTCGGCCTTCACGCGCTGGATCGCCTCGGGATCGAGGCGGCCGAGGTCGGCGGCGTCCTTCGGATCGAGCAGGCGATCGGTCGTGACGGAGCGCGTGCGGCGCCCTTCGGCATCGCCGTCGTCGAGGAATGCGTAGGGCCTGGCGCCGAGGACAGCGTGCGAGAGGGGCGAGGGCGCGGAGAGATCGAGGCAATGCACCTGCACTGCGCCATCCTCGATCCGCTTCAGGAGCGCGAGGAAGCCGTCCACGTCCATGGTCTCGTGCAGGCAATCGTCGATCGTCTGCCGCACCAGCGGGTGATCGGGAATCTCGCGCGCGCCGGTCAGGTTTTCCGCGCAGGCGAGCTGGTCGGGGAACACCACCGCCAGCAGGTCCTCGGAGTCCGCGCGCTGGAACGGGGCCGGCATGCGCTTGCCATTGCGGATCCTTCGGAGAGCGAGCGAGATGGCGGCGTCCCAGCGCCAGCGCGTGCCGAACATCGGCGCATCGAGCAGCGCCTGCACCAGCACGTCCTGCGCGGTGGCGGGCTTCAGGAAGCCCTTCACGTCCTCGAGCGGGAAGCTGTGCGTGGGTCCGAGCGACAGCACGATGCTGTCCTCGAGCGCGGAGGCCTGGAGCTCGAAGTTGAACTGGCGGCAGAACCGCTTGCGGAGCGCCAGTCCCCAGGCCCGGTTGACGCGCGAGCCGAAGGTCGAATGGATGACGAGGTGGGTATCGCCGACGTCGTCGAAGAACCGCTCGAACACGACGGTATCCAGCGTCGGCAGCGTGCCGAGCGCGGCCTTGCCGGCGGCAAAGTACTGGGCGAGCTGCTGGGCTGCGGCCGGGCCGAGCTGCATGTCATCGCGCAGCCATTGTTCGCAGGCTGCTGGCCCGCCGTCGAGATGCTCGAGCGCCAGTTCGCGGAGCCGCGAGACCGAGGCGGAGAGCTCGTCGCTCCGCGCCGGTGCCTCGCCGAACCAGAACGGCAGCGTCGGCGCCATGCCCCGGGCGTCCTCGACGAACACCTTGTTGACCTCGACCTTCTGCACCCGGTACGAGGCGTTGCCGAGCTGGAAGATGTCACCGGGCATGCTCTCGAACGCGAAGTCCTCGCCGATCGAGCCGATGCGCAGGCCCTCCGGGTTCAGCACCACGTCGTAGTCGAACTGGTCCGGTATCACGCCGGCGTTGGTCACGGCCGTGAGCCGCGCGCCGCGCCGCGGGCGCAGCCGGCGGTTGACCGTGTCGTAGTGCAGGTAGGCCGAGCGCCGGCCGCGCCGGGTGGAATAGCCGTCGGCGAGCATCTTGAGGACCTGCTCGAATTCCTCCGCAGTCAGGTCGGCGTAGGGCTGCGCACGGCGGAAGGCCGTCAGCAGCTCGTCCACGCCCCATTCGCGACAGGCGACCTCCGCCACGATCTGCTGCGCGAGAACGTCGAGCGGCTTTGTCGGCACGCGGATGCGGTCGAGCTCGCCGCGCCGGACGCTGTCGAGGAGGGCGGTGCACTCGACAAGGTCATCGAGCGATAGCGGGAACAGCCGTCCCTTTGGGATCGCGCCGACGGCATGCCCGGCGCGACCGACGCGCTGCAAGACCGCAGAAATCAGTCGCGGCGAGCCCATCTGGCAGACGAGGTCGATGTCTCCAATGTCGATGCCAAGCTCGAGCGAGGAGGTGGCGATGAGGGCCTTGAGCCCGCCGGCCTTCAGCCGCGTTTCGGCGCTCAGCCGATGTTCCTTCGAGAGACTCCCGTGGTGAGTCGCGACATGTTCCGCGCCCACACGCTCGGCCAAGAAGCGCGTCGCGCGCTCGGCAAGGCGCCGGTTGTTGACGAAGATGAGCGTCGTCCGGTGCTCCAGGATCAGTTCGGCAAGGCGATCGTAGAGCTCGTCCCACACCTCGTTCGCCATCACCGCTTCGAGCGGTGAGCGCGGGAGTTCCAACGCGAGATCGCGTTCGCGCACGTGACCGGTATCGACGATCTCGACGTCGGCCTCGCGATTGCCGACCAGGAAGCGGGCCATCGCTTCGAGCGGCTTGACCGTGGCGGAGAGGCCGACGCGCACCGGCGACTTACCGCAAAGCGCGTCGAGTCGCTCCAGCGACAGCATCAGGTGCGAGCCGCGCTTGCCGCCGGCGACGGAATGCAGCTCGTCCACGATCACGCTCTTGACGCTCTTCAGCATCGCGCGGCCGGACTCCGAGGTCAGCAGGATGAAGAGCGATTCCGGCGTCGTGACCAGGATGTGCGGCGGCGTCTTGCGCATGCGGTTGCGCTCGAA
>CAYPQX010000135.1:0-11178 GCA_964412975.1 uncultured Steroidobacteraceae bacterium | reverse complement strand
TACTCGAGATGCTTGAACTCGCCGCGCGCGGCGGAGAAGAGCTCCTCGCAGATCCGGACGTGATCGTCCATCGAACCACCGATGTCGAGGAACAGCAGCACCTTGATCGCGTTGTGCCGCTCCGGGACCATGCGGATGTCGAGCAGGCCTGCGCGTCGGGCGGTCGAGTCGATCGTCCCGTCGAGGTCGAGGATCTCGGCCGCGCCCTGGCGCGCAAATCGGCGCAGGCGCCGTAGCGCCAGCTTGACGTTTCGCGTTCCGAGCTCGACCGAATCGTCGAGGTTCGCGAACTCGCGGCGTTCCCAGACCTTGACGGCGCAGCGATTGCCCGCCGTCTCCCCGCCGATGCGAACGCCCTCCGGGTTGTAACCGTAGGCGCCGAAAGGGGACGTGCCGCCGGTGCCGATCCACCGGTTGCCGCCCTGATGGCGTGCCTTCTGTTCCTCAAGGCGCTTTCGCAGGGTTTCCATGAGCGCGTCCCAGCCGCCAAGGGCGGTGATGCGCGCCTTTTCCTCGGGGGAGAGCGAGAGTTCGAAGTCCTTCCGCAGCCAGTCGGCGGGAATCTCGGCCGCGAGCAGGGCTTCGAACAAGTCCTGAGCGCCCTTGAAGTGCGCCGCGAACACGCGGTCGAAGCGGTCGTAGTGACGTTCGTCCTTGACGAGCACGGCGCGCGCGACCCAATAGAAATCCTCCGCCGACAGGCCGATCAGTCGCGCCTCGAGCGCCTCGAGGAGTGCGAGGAACTCGGTAATGGACACCGGCACGCCGGCGGCGCGCAGCATCAGGAAGAAGCGGATCAGCATGGGCCGGCCGCAGGGCGGCGGATCAGCTGGGACGGCCCGCGCGCCGGCTCAGGAACACGAGCTGCTCGAAGAGGTGCACGTCCTGCTCGTTCTTAAGGAGCGCGCCGTAGAGCGGCGGGATCGAGGACTTCGCGTCGGAGGCAGCGAGCGCCTCCGGCGGGATGTCCTCGGCGAGCAGCAGCTTGAGCCAGTCGAGCAGTTCCGACGTGGATGGTTTCTTCTTGAGGCCGGGCACGTCGCGGATCCGGTAAAACGCGGACAGGGCCTCGGCCAGCAGCGACTTCTTGAGCCCCGGGTAATGCACCTCGACGATCTGCTCCATCGTCGCGCTGTCCGGAAAGCGGATGTAATGGAAGAAGCAGCGGCGCAGGAAGGCATCCGGCAGTTCTTTCTCATTGTTGCTGGTGATGAATACGATCGGCCGCTCCCGCGCCTTCACGAGCTGCCGCGTTTCGTAGACATAGAATTCCATGCGATCGATTTCGCGCAGAAGATCGTTCGGAAACTCGATGTCGGCCTTGTCGATCTCGTCGATCAGGAGCACCGCCCGCCGCTCGCTCTCGAATGCGCGCCACAGCATGCCGGGCACGATGTAGTTCGCGATGTCCTTGACACGCTCGTCGCCCAGCTGCGAATCGCGAAGGCGCGAAACGGCGTCGTACTCGTAGAGTCCCTGCTGGGACTTGCTCGTCGACTTGACGTGCCACTCGAAGAGCGGCGCATCGAGCGCGCGCGCGACTTCCTCGGCGAGCTGCGTCTTGCCGGTGCCCGGTTCGCCCTTGACCAGGAGCGGCCGGCCGAGCGTAATCGCGGCATTCACCGCGAGCGCGAGCTCGCCGGTTGCAACGTAGCTGTCCGAGCCCTCAAAGCGATTCAAAGGGTTAGTCAAAGGGGACGTTCACCTTTATTTGGAGGACAGTTGTTCTTTAAAGCCGTCACGTGGAATAAAGGTGAACGTCCCCTTTGACTCCCTTTGACTACCTCAACTCGTCTTGGCGGGTGCGGCCTTGGCCGCGAGCTGCCTGAGGTCCGCCAGCACCATCTCGGAATGGCCCTTCGGGTCCACCTTCACGTAGTGCTTCGCGACCCGGCCCTGCGGGTCGATGATGAACGTGTCGCGCCGGGCGAGCTCCGCGATGCCGACGTACTTCGTCAGCGTGCCGTAGGCCGTCGCGGTCTTCTTCTCCGAATCCGCCAGGATCGGGAACGGTAGGCTGTGCTCCTCGGCGAAGGACTTGTGCGAGGCCACGTCGTCCACGCTCACGCCCAGGATCACGGCGCCGAGCTCGCGGTACGCGAAGATGTTGTCGCGGAACTCGCAGGCCTGCGTCGTGCAGCCGGGCGTGTTGTCCTTCGGATAGAAGTAGAGAACCACCCACTTGCCTTTGTAGTCGGAGAGGGCATGCCATTTGCCAGTCTGGTCCTGGAGCCTGAAGGCGGGCGCGTCAGTGCCAACCGCCGGCGGCTCCGCGGCGAATGAAGCGGCGCTCAGCAGGACTGCGGCAAGGGCGGCGGCGGCGCCAGGCAGGGAACGCGTCATGTCGGATCCTCCGGTTGGGTCGATCGGGCGGGGCCGCCTCGGCGGGCACACGGATAGCATAGTATCGCGGCCCGCCTTTGGAAGACCACGATGCCACGCAGGGGTTCCCGGGCATGACCACACCGAAGCCGACTGACCGCGCCGACCGGCCGCGCATCGCGCTCGTGCTGCCGGGCGGTGGTGCGCGGTCCGCCTACCAGGTCGGTGTACTGCACGCAATTGCGGGCTGGTATCCGCCGGGCGCGTCCTTGCCCTTCACGGTGCTCTGTGGGACATCGGCCGGCGCGATCAACGCCGCCGTGCTCGGCGCGAACGCGGGCGATGTCAGGCGGGCAACCGAGGCGTTGATTCGCGTCTGGGGCGGTTTTCGCGTCGAGCAGGTTTTTCGTGCGGGCACGGCCGACATGCTGCGCTCGGGCCTGCACCTTTTTCTCGCGCTCCTGACGGGCGGATGGCTGCTGCCAATGCCGCGCTCGCTGCTCAATAATTCGCCGCTTCGGGAGCTGCTTGCAAAGAACGTTGATTTCTCGGGCCTCCGGCAGGCAATCGGTTCCGGCACCATCGATTCCGTCGCGATTACGGCGACCTCGCTCACGGGCGGTGAATCCGTGACCTTCGTCGAGACCGCGCGATCGTTTATTCCCTGGGATCGCGCCGCGCGGCGGGGTGTCGCGGTGCGGCTCGACGTCGATCACCTGATGGCGAGCGCGGCGATCCCGCTGCTCTTTCCGGCCGTGGCCATGAATGGTGCGCATTTTGCCGACGGCGCGGTGCGACAGTCGACGCCGCTCGCACCCGCGATTCATCTCGGTGCGGAGCGGATCCTTGTGATCGGCGTGCGACGGCCGGGCCGCACCGGCGCGGCGATCGGGCCGCCGCCCAATATGGCCGAGCAGTTCGGATTCATGCTCGACTCGCTATTCGCCGAAGGTTTGCAGGCGGACCTCGATCGCCTCAACCGCATCAATGCGCTGCTCGGGCATCTCCGGCCCGGTCCCGCACCGCTCGGCATGCGTCACGTTGAGACGATGCTCCTGCTGCCGGAGCGGGATCCGAGCGAGGCTGCGATCGCACACCGCGGCGCGATGCCAGCCACGCTGCGTGCGCTGCTGCGGATCCTCGGTGCGCGCGGTGCACGTGGCGGCAAGCTGCTGTCCTACCTGCTCTTCGAATCGCCTTACACGCGGGAGCTGATCGAAGCCGGGGAACGCGACGCGAACGCCCGGCGCGCCGAGATCAGCACGTTTCTGGGCCTGGACCGGTTGTTTGGCGCAAGGCTCGATTGAGGTTTCTAGACGAGGATCAGCGTGCCGAGCCCGAGGAGCGCCGCGAAGCCGACGATATCGGTGACGGTCGTCAGTATCACACCGCCCGCCAGTGCCGGGTCGATCTGCAGGCGCTTGAGCGTGAGCGGGATCAGGACGCCCGCGATCGACGCTGCGACAAGGTTGATGACGATCGCGACAAAGATCACGAGCGCAACGTCCCAGGTCCCGAACCAGAGCCAGGTTGCGACGGCGACCGCGGCGGCCCAGACGAAGCCGTTCAGCGCACCGACGGCGAGTTCCTTGAAGAAGAGCCAGCGCGCATTCGAGGACTGCACCTGGCCGAGCGCGATTCCGCGGATGATGAGCGTGACGGTCTGCGTGCCGGCGATGCCGCCCATGCTGGCAACCACCGGCATCAGGACCGCCAGCGCGACGACTTTCTCGATCGTCGCTTCGAACAGTCCGACCACCCATGATGCCAGGAGCGCCGTCAGAAGGTTGATCCCGAGCCAGAGCGCGCGGCGGCGGGCGCTTTTCCTCACACCGGCGAATACGTCGTCCTCGTCCTCGAGGCCCGCGGCCGCGAGTGCCGGATGCTCTGCCTGCTCGCGCACCACGTCGACGACGTCGTCGATGGTGATGCGTCCCAGCAGCTTGCCGTCGTCCGCGACGACGGCGGCCGACAGCAGGTCGCGCGACTCGAACAGCCGGGCGACCTCGACGGCGGGCGTCGCCGGCGCGATCGGCGCGACCTCCGGGTCCATTTCCGTGCTGACGATATGCTCCGGATCGACCGTCAGTAGCCGCGTGAGCGGCAGCGCTCCGAGATAGCGGTCATGACGGTCCACCACGAACAGGCAATCGGTGCGTTCCGGCAATTCGCCGCGCATGCGCATGTAGCGGATTACCACGTCGAGCGGAACGTCCGGCCGCACCGTCACCGTGTCCGTGTTCATCAGCCCGCCGGCGGTGTCCTCGGGGTAAGCGAGCACGGTCGACAGCCGTTCGCGATCCTGCTGGTCCATCGAGCGCAGCACCTGCCGCGTGACGGCCTCAGGCAACTCCGCAAGCAGGTCAGCGAGATCGTCGACCGCGAGACCCTCGGTCGCGGCGACGAGTTCGTCCGGCTGCATGCCGGCGACGAGTTCGCTGCGCACTTCTTCCGAAAGCTCGACCAGCACGTCGCCCTGGACCTCGCGGTCGACCAGTTCCCAGACCACTGCGCGCTGCGCGGGTGGCAGCGATTCGAGCAATAGCGCGATCTCGGCCGGATGCAGCGCATCCACCATGCGGTCCGCGCCGCGCAGGCGACCGGCGGCAAGCGCCGCCTGAAGTGCAGCGAGTCTCGAACCGCGATCGCCGCGCGCGGGTGCGGCGTCGGTCACTTGGGCAGCGCGTTGTGGCGCACGAGGAGCTGCGGGTACTTCTGCCGGAAATGCGCTGCGAGGCGCTCGACGAGGTACACCGATCGATGCTGGCCGCCAGTGCATCCGATGGCGACGGTCAGGTAGCCGCGGTGCGCCTCTTCGTACTCCGGCAGCCGGCTCTCGAGGAAGTGGACCAGGTCCACGACCATTCGCTCGACGCGTGGGCTCGCCTCGAGAAATGCGATCACACGGCTGTCCCGGCCCGTCAGCGGCTGCAATGCCGGCTCCCAGTACGGATTCGGCAGCGTACGCGCGTCGAATACGAAATCGGCGTCGCCGGGCATTCCGTGCTTGAAGCCGAAGGATTCGAACAGGATGGACAGGCGGCCCGGGGTCTGCGGTTCCATGCGCTTGGCGACCAGGTCGCGGAGCTCATGGACGCTCATGCGCGAGGTGTCGATGACAAGATCCGCGCTGTCGATCAGCGGGTGGAGGAGGCGGCGCTCTTCTGCAATCGCGTCGGCGAGACTCTTGTCGGCGCCTGCCAGCGGATGGCGCCGGCGGGTCTCGGCATAGCGCCGCAGCAGCACCTCGTCCTCCGCATGGAGGTAAACCACCTCGCAGCGCAGCCCGGAGCGGCGGAGATCCGCGACGAGGGCGGGAATCGAGGCGAGATCGTCGGGACGATTGCGCGCATCGAGCCCGACCGCGAGCCGCCGGTAGATCGGCTCCTCGGTGCGAAGCGAGTGCGACACGAGCGCCTGGACGAGGCCCGCCGGGATGTTGTCGATGCAGTACCAGCCGAGGTCCTCCAGCATGTTGAGCGCGACGCTCTTGCCGGATCCGGACAGGCCGCTGACGACGACAAGACGTATCATCTCGATCCGGCTCAGTCCGGCCGGCCCCGGGTCACGTCCGCCGCGTGATGATCGCTCTGCTTCTCCTTGTGCTTGCGCAGGCGGCGTTCGAGCTTGTCCGCGAGTGCGTCGATCGCGGCGTACATGTCGCCGTCCCTGGCATCCGCGTGGATCACTGCCCCGCTGACGCCGAGTGTCGCCTCCGCCTTGTGCTCGAGCTTTTCGACGGTGAGTACGCAGTGCACGTCGATCACCTGCTCGAAATGCCTCAGGACGCGATCCATTTTTTTCTGGACGTAATCGCGAAGCGGCGGCGTAACATCGATATGGTGGCCGGTCAGCGTCAACTGCATGGTCGGATCCTCCTGTCTTGAATGTCCCTTGTTCGCCTCAGCGCGCCGCGGCCTGACGCCGCGCGCTCGAGGGCGCGATGCCGAGCGACTCGCGGTACTTGGCGACCGTTCGCCGCGCCACCTGGATGCCGTCGGCCGCAAGCATCTCCACGATCTGCTGGTCGGACAACGGGCGATCCGACGGTTCCTGCGCGATCAGCTTGCGGATCCTCGCACGGATCGCAGTCGAGGAAACACCAGCGCCATCTTCGCCGGGCACCTGGCTCGAAAAGAAGAATCGGAACTCGAACACGCCGCGCGGCGTGTGCAGGTACTTGCCCGTCGTGACCCGGGAAATCGTCGACTCGTGCATCTGCACGGCCTCGGCCACGTCGCGCAGGATCATCGGCTGCATGGATTCCTCGCCCCGGTCGAGGAACGCCTGCTGCCGCTCGACGATCGTGCGCGCGACGCGAAGCATCGTGTCGTTGCGGATCTCGAGGCTCTTCAGAAGCCAGCGGGCCTCCTGCAGCTGCGTCCTGAGCACCGCGTGGTCGGGCGCGCGCGTGATCATTCCGGCATAGCCCTCGTTCAGCCGGATGCGGGGCAGTGCCATCGGGTTCAGTTCGACGATCCAGCCCTGTGGCGTACGGCGTGCATAGACATCGGGGACGACGTATTCGGTGCGAAGTGCCTGGAATGCCGCGCCGGGCCGCGGATGGCAGCTTCGAACGAGGGCGAGCGCCACGTCGAGCTCATGGCCGCTGCAATGCATTTCGCGCTGCAGGGCCGGAAACTGCTGGCCGGCGACCAGCTCCAGGTGACGGTGGGCGAGGGTGCGCGCGGCCTCGATTCCCGGCGTCGCCGGATCGAGCTGGGCCAGCTGAAGCTCGATGCATTCGGCGACGGATCGCGCGCCGACGCCCGCGGGATCGAACTGCTGGATGACGGCGAGCACGCGTTCGACGCCGATCGCGTCGGTCTTCACTTCCTCCGCGACCGTTTCAGCGATGGCCTGCGTGCCCTCCGTCAGGTAACCGTCGTCGTTGATGGCGTCGATCAGCGCGCGACCGATCGCAAGCGCCTCGGGCGGAAGGTGTGCGAGTTCGAGCTGCCAGGAGAGATGATCATGCAGCGTGCGGCCCGACTCGTCGGCCAGGTCGATGTCACCCTCTCCGGAGCCGGACCAGGGCGTTTCGGATTCGGCAGCATTCGGTTCGGTCCACTCGTCGCCGATCTCGACCACCGGTTCGGACCCTTCGTCTCCGCCGGTGTCGGCGGGTTCCTGGCCGGGGACGGCATCCAGCGTCCAGGTGGACTCGAAGTCCTCTTCGGCTTCGAGCAGCACGTTGCTTTCGAGCGCCTGCTGCACCTGGGCCTGCAGCTCGATCGTCGGCAATTGCAGCAGCCGGATGGCCTGCTGCAGCTGCGGGGTCATCGTCAGCTGCTGGCCGATCCGGAGCTGCAGGCTGGGTTTCATCATGCGGCGGTGGCGGCCTCGGCGGCGGCCCTGCAGGCGGCGAATGCCGCGCCGTCAGAGCCGGAAATCCTGCCCCAAGTAGACCTTGCGCACCTCGGGATTTGCAAGGATCTCGTCTGCGGTTCCCGAGGCGAGGATCGTGCCCTGGTTGACGATGTAGGCCCGGCCGCAGATTCCCAGGGTTTCCCGGACGTTATGGTCGGTGATCAGGACGCCGATGCCGCGCTCGGCAAGGTGCCTGGCGATGCGCTGTATGTCGTGCACCGAAAGCGGGTCAACGCCGGCGAACGGCTCGTCCAGCAGGATGAACGCGGGATTCGCCGCGAGCGCGCGCGCAATCTCGACGCGCCGACGCTCACCGCCCGACAGGCTCATGCCGACGTGGTCGCGGAGATGCGCGACATGCAGCTCCTCGAGCAGGAGTTCGAGCGCCTCTTCTCGCGCCGCGCCATCGAGGTCGTCGCGCGTCTCGAGGATGGCCATGACGTTGTCGGACACGGTCAACCGACGGAAGATCGACGGCTCCTGCGGCAGGTAGCCGAGCCCGCGCCGCGCCCGCGCGTGCATCGGAAGCGCCGTGATGTCCTCGCCGTTGAGTTCGATGCGTCCGCCGTCGCAGGGGACGAGACCCACGATCATGTAGAACGCTGTCGTCTTGCCCGCGCCGTTGGGACCGAGCAGCCCGACGACCTCGCCGCTCGAGATCGAGATCGACAGTGAGGAGACCACCTTGCGCTTGCGATAGCTCTTTTCGAGCCCCGTCGCCGAGAGCTCGCTCATGACGGGGGCTTCGGCGTTTCCGGGGACTTCTCCTCCGGCTGGATGGTGATCACGACCGGTTGCTGCGAGATGACGCGCTGGTTGGCCGTGCTGTAGACGAGGGTCGCGCCGGTGATTTCGGTCCGCCCGTCGAAAAGCCAGGCGTCGCCGGCGAATTCCACCGCGCCGCGGCCGAGGTCGTAGTCGATGCGGTTCGCACGGCCCTGGGCATGTTCCTCAGCACGCTGCTGCTCGAAGGTCGCCGGGGCGCCTGTTACGGTCGCGCTCGCGATCAGGCCGCCGGAGAATCGCACGCGCGCCGTGTCGCTCGCGAGCGCGCCGTCTGGCATCGTGATGCGTACGCTGCCGCTGAACTCCCAGCGGCTCTCCTCGAAGTCGAGTCCGGTCGCGACGGCGCGATCGGCCGTAATCCGGATCGCCCCCTGAGTGATCGTGATCGCATCGAAGACGAGCACGCCGTTCTGGAAATCGAAATCGGACGAGCGTGCCTCGACCTGGATCGGCAGCTGGCTGCGTTCCTGCGCCGCGGCCGCATGGACGGCGGCGCCGCAGAGCAGTGCGATGAGGATCGCGTCAGGGCGTGAAGTGGCCATTGACGTCCGATTCCAGCCGAAGTTTGCCGACCTTGAGGTCGGCGTGCATGCCGAGCGCCTTGATCCGGTGCGCGCCGAATGCGAGTTCGACCGGACTCTTTGTCTGTGCGGTCTCGCCCACCGTATCGAGCGTCAGCCGCGCCGTTTCGAGTTCCGGGGCACGCGCAATTTCATCGGACTCGCCTCTGAGGTGCACGTCGCCCTCGAATTCGACGATGCCGCCTCCCGGCGGCACGCGCGCTTCGGCCGCGGTCAGATGCCAGCGCTTTCCCGTCGGGGCGTTGTAATCGACCGCAACATCCGCGAGCCGGACCGCGCCGTTCGCCGGGTCCTCGGTTGCCGAAATGGATTGAAGCCCAATGCGCAACGCGCCATCCATGCCGAATTCCTCGAGGTCCACGCCGGTGAGGAAGTATCCCGGCCTCTGGGCATCGGTCGATTCCGGCGCCTGTTCCCGGTCGAGGAGGCGCCATTGCACGATCACCGCAAAGAACGCGACGAGCCCGGCGACGAGCAGGATGCGGGCGATCATTTCGCTCCGCCCCGTGCGGCGAGCAGCCAGTCGCAGAATTCGCGCACGGCGCCGCGGCCGCCGCGCGCGCGGGTCACGTGGCCGGCCGCGGCCAGCACGTCCGGATGCGCGTCGGCAACCGCCGCCGGCAGTCCGACGTCCGCCATCAGGCCGAGATCCGGCGTGTCGTCGACCAGGCAGGCGACACGCCGGGCGTCGATGGCGTTGCGCTTGAGCAGTTCGGCGAGCGCGCGCGCCTTGTCGCCAACCCCTTGTTCAACGTCGCTGACACCGAGTTCGCGCATGCGTGCCGTGACCGCGGCAGAGCGGCGGCCGGATATGACCGCGACGCCGATGCCGGCCGCGATCAGCATCTTGATGCCATGTCCGTCGCGAACGTCGAAGACTTTCAGGTTCTCGCCGCCCGGGCCGTACCAGAGACGGCCGTCGGTCAGCACGCCGTCAACATCCAGCACGACGAGCGATACGTCGGCGGCCGGCGTCACATCACCCCCGCACGCAGCAGGTCGTGCACGTTCAGCGCGCCGACCAGGACGCCCTGCTCGTCGAGCACAAAAAGGCCGTTGATCGAATGCTTCTCCATCATCAGCACGGCTTCGGCCGCGAGTTCCTGAGGTCCGATCGAGCGGCCGCCGCGCGTCATCACGTCCGCCATCGTGCTCTTGTGGATGTCGACCCTGCGGTCGAGCGTGCGCCGCAGGTCGCCATCAGTGAAGATCCCGACCACGTGGCGGTCGCCGTCGACGACTGCGGTCATGCCGAGGCGCTTGCGCGACATCTCGAGCAGTCCCTCGGGCAGCGGCGTCTCCGGCCTCACGGTCGGCAGGTCGTCGCCGCGCCGCATGACGTCCGAAACGCGCAGGAGCAGGCGGCGTCCGAGCGCGCCGCCCGGGTGCGAGCGGGCGAAATCCTCCTCGGTGAACCCGCGATGCTTCAGGAGCGCGACGGCCAGCGCGTCGCCCATCGCGAGCGTCGCGGTCGTGCTGGCCGTCGGCGCGAGATTGAGCGGGCAGGCCTCGGCGGGCACGCTGATGTCGAGATGGACGTCGGACTCGCGGGCGAGCGTCGACAGCGGATTGCCGGTCATCGCGATGAGCGGCGCTCCCATGCGCTTGAAGAGGGGCAGGATTGTCAGCAATTCAGCGGTTTCGCCCGAGTAGGAGATCATGAGCACGACATCACCTTTGGCGACCATCCCGAGGTCCCCGTGGCTCGCCTCCGCAGGATGCAGGAAGAATGCCGGCGTACCCGTGCTCGCGAGGGTCGCCGCGATCTTGCCGCCGACATGGCCGGACTTCCCCATGCCGGAGACGACCACGCGGCCGCGGCAGGCGAGCAGCATCCGGCAGGCCATCGCAAAGTCGTCTCCCAGGCGGTCGACGAGTGCGGTGACCGCGCGGGCTTCGATCCGGAGCGCGTCGCGCCCCATTTCGACCAGGCGCTTGCTGTCGGCGGCGTCATTCATCGTGTTTGCGCGGCATTTCAGTGCAGTCCGGCATCATACACCGGCGTCTAAATGGTGCCGGGTCGTAAATTTGGTTTTGGGGCGCCCCAAACGACGAAAAGTAACACCCCGCCCCATAGAAAGGCCCGAAGACGCCGGCCGACAACAGGGGGCCGATAGAG